>CAYGVJ010000047.1:17169-37162 GCA_964353255.1 uncultured Solibacteraceae bacterium
TGGTTCCGTGCACAAGATATCGACCGAGGCGCTTTCCTCGTTTTTCCGACGCGTCGTCGGCATAACCGAGTATTTCCCACGGCCCGTGGGCCGCGCCATCGCGGTCAGCCGCTGCGTTCATCTCCTCGGCGGCCCACGCAAACTCGGTTCCTAAGCCCCCTGCACCGACAATCACTATCGATTTCGGCTGCCCATTCGACCGGCGATTCAATGGATCACCTCCCGCACCAGCACAAACGCCTCCGCCGCCTCGATGCAAGCCGTTGCGCCTCGGAACTGGGCCAGCGCCCTCAGACAGGTCAGCGATCGAGGATGCGGGGCGTCTTTGAGCTGCGAGACGTACTCCGATGCGGCCTGTAGCTTGCGCTGCAACTGAGCGGCGATGTCAACAAAGACCGTCGGCGTGAATGCGGAGCCACCCGATGGCGGACCCCATTCCGTTTCCGACAGCGTTTCGTAACTTAGCAACCTCAACACCCGAAACTCGACCGCCGGCCGAGCTGCCACACACGCCGCCCAGAAGACCGCCTTGTGGTCGGCGTGGATGTCTCCGCAGTGCGGTAAATACAAGACCCCCGGGCGGATCTTGAGAATCAGTTGGCGGAGCTCGTCTGCCACGGTGTGCCCAGCGACTTGATCCATCTTCGGCGCGGGGAAGTCCAGGTAATGGCAACTCGCCACCCCCAGCAACGTGTGCGCTCGCTCCGCTTCCTGTCTGACCACGTCGACGCTTTCGGGTGGAAACACGTCCAGCGACCCTCGCGTGACCACGACAACGTGGACTCGGTCGCCCGCATCGGAGTGCCGAGCCATAGTCCCACCACATCCAAAGACTTCATCGTCCGGGTGAGGCGCGATAACAAGAATGTCAGCCATAATGGTTTAGCACACGTCTGAGAGTAAAAGACTGAACCTGATCCTGTTGATCCTGGGTACGGACTGGGTGAGTTTGCGGCAAGTCATTCGAACGGTATAGTTCTGGTGGGGCACCAATTCGCCCAACGGAATTCCGGCCGGCGCAGGCGCTTCGTCAGATACACGCGGTCACGCACCCAGGGAAGCGAGGCCAGTAGCTTGCGGGTCGGCCGCGGCGAAATCTCGCGCCAGTCGGCCGTCGCGAACAGCGTAACACGCAGCTTCGGATGCCGCTTCAGCAGCCACTCGAGTCGGCCCAGCGCACTTTTGCCGAGGTCGCCGCCGGCCTCGTACGCACCCGTTGACCTCTCCGGATGGATGTCGTCGATCGAGAAGCACAGTGCCGCTGTCTTGCCGGACGGCAGCCAACAACGGGCCTGCTCGTCAGGGCACCTCGGTTCGACCACTGTGCCGCGCAACTCGCACACACTACAGTCGCTTTCGATCGCCGGCGCGCCACGGTTAGAGCTGAAAGGCGGTGTACCTGGCAAGATTGAGCTCAGATATCAAGGGTGGGCTTTACTGGCCCGAGCATCGATTCCACAGCACACCGCCACCGTGCCCGCTCGCTGACCATATCCGTGTTTCTGGTTTCGATCGCTTGTTTCACAAAGCGGCGCAGCTCCTCTGCATTTCTGGCTACCTTCCGCAAGTCCGGCCAAACATCCAGGGGGTCCATATCGATGACGAGCTCTGACGAGACATTCACCACCGGGACTCCGGTGGCGAGCGCTTCCAGGCAGACCGTCGAATTCGAGTACAGGAGGACGTCCACCTTGTCCCAGAGCGCGTCCATGGGCAGCTCGGTGAAGGAGAAATGCGCCGGAAGTGCGCGCTCCAGATCGCCGTCCAGCAAGTGCGCCGGCGTGACCGGGTGGCACTTGATGAGTACCGAGTACTCGGGGCAGTCGCGCAAGGCCTCGATCGCCTGCCACGCCAACTCCGAACCGGCATTGGCCTGGATCGGCAGCGCCACTAGGATCGTGGGGCGTCCCTGGCGGGACCGCGGCCGGCCCTGCGCCGGGGCGGGCTCGTACAGATACCGGTATCGAAACGCGCCTACCTCAACCAATCGCGACTCGTCAAACCCGGCGCTCTTGAAGACCTCGATGTATCGCGGCCCGTTCGCAAGCAACCGATCCGGAATCGGAATGAGCCCGGCTTCGTAGGAGGAATAGAAATGCTCCAGTTTCATCCAGCAGAAAGACGAATGCGCATAGCCGGTTACAACCGCCTGGGGGAAAAACTCCCGTATGGCCAGGCAAAGCACTCGCTCCCAACGCATGCCCTCATACAGGTGAAACACGGAGCGGATGTTCAGCCCCTGTCGTCGCCAGCGGCGGACCAGATACCACCGGAGCAGCGGGAAAAAGCGCATGGCCGTTCTCCAGAACCGAGCCGCATCGTCCTGGATGAAGCCGTCTACGTTTACGCCGGCGCACTCGGGGTAGGTCGCCCGCTGTTGGGGCTTGAGGCACAAGCTTCGCCACGCTGCCGAAAGGACGTCGGCGACGGTCAGGCAGGCAAATGGAAAGACGAAGCACTGGTTGGTTCGCAGCAACGTAGCGATGGTCCGGGTGTAACTCACGGTCGGCAGAACAAACGCCACGTGCGCCACCGCTTCGTTGCGGGCCTTCAGCCGCGCCGGGAGGTCCCCGAAGTAGACGTCCTGGTATCTCCCGGAGCCGTCCACGGACCGGCTATCGACCCAATCGAAAAACACCGTCAGATCGCGGCCCTTCAGGTGCCCGACGCCTGGCACCCCGTTCCGCCAGAGCACCCACTTCGCCGCCATGACGTAGTACAGAGTCCGCAACGCGTAGTAGGCGTGCCGGGAGAGTGCCACTGCCCACGCGCAACGCTCCGCCCACGGGCGGGTTTCGGAGACGGCCGCCACGCTCAAGTGCCGCAGCTGGTGTGACAGCGTGCGCCGCAGCACATGCGTTTCCGCGACCAGCACCAACGGGAAGCCCGCCTCCGCCCGGGCCAGTTCCATCGCCAGCCGGACATAGCACGTGTTCCGAAACACCGTCGAGATGGAGGAGTTCTTCTCCGGCAACTCGCTCGCCCACCAATCGGGCGAATGGAACGTACAGCTCAGACGGCCGACATAATCGATGTACTCCTGGCGCAGGCTCACCGCGATGTTCTGCAGCCGGGCAGCCGTGCCGATCCGCTCCGCGCCACTAAAATGCGCCCGCGTGCGCAGGAACAGGCCCGTGTCCTCCCCCAAATAGGCCCACTTCACGTTTCGCCCTGCACACGCGCGCAGCGCTTTCGCAATCGCAGCGGCTGTCGGAGGAACAATCCAGATCACCTTAGACTACTTCCCGGTCCGGCCCGCCCCGCACAGCTCGTACTCCGCTTCCGGTAGGACTTGGAGCAGAGGTTCGTTCCGCAGGAACCGCACGGCTTCCTCGGTGGCCTCGATCTCCATCCGCACGCGGCAGTCGATGGACATGGAGCCCATGTGCGAGGTGAGCACGCAGTTTTCGATGCCGCACAACTCACCCGCGTACGGCTCGTGCGAGAACACGTCGATGGCGGCGCCGGCGATGCACTTGTGGCGCAGCGCCTCGCCCAGATCGTGCTCATCCACGATGGTGCCCCGCGCCGTATTCAGCAACACGGCGGTGGGTTTCATGAGGTCCAGTTCCCGGCGGGTGATCAGCCGGTGCGTCAACTGAGTCAAGGGCACGTGCACGGTGATGATGTCCGCCGTCTGATAGATCTGGTCCTTTTCCAGCCAGACCAGTCCGTGCTCGCGGCCAAACTGCCAGTCGGGATCGATGTCGTTGGCCAGGATGGGGCAGCCAAACCCGCTCAGGTGCCGCACGACACGTTTGCCGACGCGCCCGATGCCGATAATGCCAACCGTGCACTCGGCCAGCCGACGCCCGAACTTCCGCAGCCATACGCCATTCCGCATGTTGCGGTCGGCGATCGGGATGGAGCGGAGCAGGGAGACCATCAGGCCGATGGTCAGTTCGGCCACCGCCGGTGTGGGTGCATCGGGAGTATAGGAGACGATGATGCCACGCTCCCGGGCGGCAGCCAGATCGACGCTGTCCAGCCCGATGCCCACGCGCGAGATGAGTTGCAGATGTGGCGCGGCGTCCATAACCTTAGCGCTGATCTTCTCGGTGCCTGCGATCAATATAGTGGTGTTCCCGATGATCTCGGCCAACTCGTTCTCCTTGAGTTTGCGGCCGAACGGGTTGATGCAGTATTCAACCCCGACTTCCTCCAGCAACTCCAGCGGCTTGCGGTCCATTTCGCCGAACGGAACGGTGGTGATCAGGACGCGCTGTTTGCCGTTGGCGCCCGGCTGGACGATAGCTGGAGCCGTCGCGGCGGGTTTTACGGCCGCTCGCGCGGGCGGATACGGCGTGCTGTTCTCGGAGAAGCCGTGCCGCTGCAGCCATTCTTCCACCGCCGGAATCTGCCAGGGATAGTCAACGTCGCCATAGCCTTGGTGCACCAGCGGAAAAACGTGTTGCGTGGAGGGGTTCACGACCGAGTTCGGCGGAACCTTGGCGAAGGGCAAGTTGCGGATCGTTTGCGCCCGCAGGATCCACAGCAGTGCATCGGCGAAGTACACGTCGTCGGAGGAGGCGGTGGTGGAAGCCGCATACGGTTCGAGCCGGCCGAGCGGCGACAACCGCATCGCATTCGACGGATGGTACTCGTTGTGGGTCGACACGGACATGATCGCGTCGATGCCGGGCTCATTGCGCAGGATCTCGATGCCCTGGTCGATCAGGCCGCCCGTGACCGTGGGTGCGTTGCACAGCAGCAGGACGATGGCCTCCACGTCCAGCTTTTCGACCTCCGTCATGTGGCGGTAGGCGTGCAGCAACACCTGCTCGAGCGTGGCCGAAGATACGGTCAGCTCTGGCGGTCGGTCGATGACCCCGACCCCCAGGTGTTGCCCGATGCGAGCGATCGGCGGCGCGTCAGTGCTCAGAAACACCCGGTCCACGTTCTGCGCGTTCAACGCAGCCAGGATCGGGTAGGCCATCATCGGCCTCCCGAGGATGGGCAGCGTATTGCGCCCGGGGAACTGATTATCGGCCATCCGGCCGGCGAGCAGCGCGGCAATCATACGGTGTAACTTCCTCCGAAAACCCGTGCGTGCGAAGCCAGAACTCCACTTGCGGCACCTGCCAGTCGAAATCGATATCCAGGCCGCCCCAGTGCTTGATGGGATAGATCTTGCGGCCCATCCATTTCTGCGGCAGGATGCCGTACTCGAGGTCCTCCAGGCAGTGCGGTCGCACTACCGAGACCGCCACATCCGCGAACCATACATCGCCCTGGGAATCGCGGTCGCAGTTGAGCGAGTGCGAGTCGCCGAAAGTCGCGAAGGGAACGAAGGGATCAAGCAGACCCTGCGCGTTGATGCGGCGCGCGCGGAGCGGGCTCCACATGTTATAGCAGGAGACCGAAACGGCGGAATCCAATTCGGGCCGTGCGCGCAGCGCGGCGATGCCCGTCTCGATGGTCTCGGGCACCAGCGTTGCCGCGTTGCAGAACAGTAGGACCATGAGCTCGACTTCTTGGCCTTCTGCACGGACCTGGTCGCGAATGACGCGGTAGCCATGGGCAAACGCATCCTCTCCCAGCGCTTCCTTCGTCGCCAGTTCCGGAGGCCGGTCGACAATGCATACGCCGTGCTCGCGCCCGATCTGCTTGTAGCGCTCCGAATCCGTCGAGAAATACACTCGATCCACGTTTGCCGAGTTCAGCGCCGCCAGCATCGGGTAGGTCAACAAAGGACGGCCCAAAACGGGGTACGTATTCTTGCCGGGGAAGCCGACGCTGCCGTCCCGGCCAAGCAACAGTGCTGCAATCATCAGTTTTGTCTCTCTTCTACAACGGGGGGCGCGGCCAACGCTTCGCTCGCGAAAGCCTCCAGGAAACGGCGCATCGCCTCGACGGGACCGATGCTGGCGCGGATGAATGGATCGAGCGGGGGTTCGAATCCGCCACCGATCAGGATCTTCTTTGCCTGCAGCGCCTGGGCGATGGCCTTGCTTCGCTCCTGCCCGCCGGCGTCAATCAGCATGAAGTTGGCGTGGCTCGGAACGAACCGAATGCCCAGGCGTGTGAGTTCCGCCTCCAGCCAAGCCTTACCCTCGCACGCCGCGCGCACGTTGCTCTCCAGGATCCAGGGCCGATCCAGGATCAACTCCGCGAATTTCGCCCCGAAGGCATTGATCTCGTACATCGGCCGGACACGGTGCAGCGCCTGGATCATCTGCTCGTGACCGGCCGCGAAGCCCACGCGCGCGGCGGCCAGCCCCAGCGCCTTCGAGAATGTCCGAGTGACGACCAGGTGCCGGCATTCACGGATCATGTTGATGACCGTCTGCGGGTAGTAGTGGTGGTATGCCTCATCGATCAGGATCACCGTCCCCTGCCGGTCCGCCGTGCGCACGATCTCGCGCAATGCCTCATGCGGCAGAACGGTGCTGGTGGGGCTGTTCGGATTCGCGATGCAGGCCAGCTTGGGCTTGAGGTCCACGATGGGACGCAACACGTCCTCGGCCGTGAGACGCAGGCTCGCGGGATACCGGATGTCCACCCGCCGCGCCTGGAACATCCCGCAGTAGACCGGGAACATCGCATACGTCGGGCTGAGCAGGACCACCGTGTCGCCCGGATCGACGAACACCTCGAAGCTCGCCTTGATCGCCTGGTCGGAGCCCGCCACCAGAAACACGTTCGAACGCTGTTGGCCGATACTCCGGGCGACTCGTTCGTACAGGGGATCCAGTTCGGGGTAGGCCGACACGAATTCGGCGGTGATGGCGTTGCGCAGGACCTCGATGACGTCCTCCGGCAGATCCACCAGGTTCTCGTTCTTGTCCAGCCGCAGGTGGCCCTGACGGGACGCCGCGACATTCTGAACGCGGACCAAGTCCTTTAAGTGAGCCCGCATGGGAAGCATGGCAAAACAAGCTGTCGGAATCATAACTCAGCGCTTTGCCGTAGGCACGGCATCAGCCCCGGCTCTCAGGCCGGAGATCACCCCCGGCCAACGCCATAGACGATGAACCCGCTCCGCCGGTGACGGCTAGCGGTGTCTTGTCCATGAGCGACGCCTAACGCCTCCAACCCGCAGCCAGCAGGCTGATTCCCGCGTAGCTTTTCCAGAACAGCGGGAATGCCCGAATGGATTTCAGATACCAGCGGGCGCTTTCGCGCGCGTGGCCCCGCCGCTGCGCGATCCTGGCGGCGTTGAAGTAGGACAGCGCGAATCGTTTCTGTATTTTCCACTGTGGGAACGTCACGCCGCTGGTGGCCAGGTTGCGCTGCAAGACGCTCAGAACCGCCGGCACGTACTTGCCTGCGTCGCCGGACATGTTGCCGGCATGGACGGAGTATGTGCCGAGCACTTCGTGCAGGTAGTCGATTTTGGACACCCGCGCCAGGCGCACCCACAGGTCCGCATCCTCGACTCCGTCGAGTTCGCGGTCCTCCGAGAACATGCCGACCTCGATGACCTTGCACCGCCGTGCCACTGTCGCGGACGGGGAAAGCGTGCTGCCCCCGAACAACAGCTCTTCAAAGGTAGTGGACGGACCGTACCGGCGCATCTGCGGCCGTCTGCCGGCCTCGATGATCATCTGGTCGTGACACAGCACATCGACGTCCGGGGCCATGTCGAGATGGCGCTTCACCCTCGCGAGCTTAGGCGGCAGCCATGTGTCGTCGGCATCCAGAAATGCGAGAAATTCGCCGCGGGCCAAACGAATCGCCGTATTTCGGGCTCTTCCCTGGCCCATGTTCTGCTGGTAGACGACCCGCAAACGTGCCGATGGGTGCTCCCGGTTCCAGTTCTCGATGTACTCCTGTGTCCGGTCGGTGGAGCCATCATTGGTAATAAGGATCTCGTGGTCATCGCTGGTCTGGGCCGCCACCGAGTCGAGCGTCCGGCCAAGAAATCCGGCGGCATTATACGCCGGGATGATGACCGAAAAGAACGGTGTCGCTGCCACCGCTTCTTCGCCTTGCGGAGCCTGCGGAACAGGCGGCGGAATCATACCAGCACACACCGGTTGCACGGCACGTGCTCGGACCGCCGCCCAGCCAGATGATTCGCCCGCATGCGCTCGTACGCTTCGGAGCGCCAGACCTGGGTCAACGACAGCTCGGGAAAAGTGCCGACCGAAAGCTTCGAAAGGTAATCGACATCGCACGGATTGTATTTGCCGTCGAACCACACGAATAACCGCCGCCACAGATCGGAGCAGGGGGGCTTGAGGCTGTGGACCGGCATCTCGTATGTCTTCTCCCAGGGATTGTAGGCGACGAACACCACCTGGTCCACCAGAGCGCCCCACAACGATTCCATGTCGTCCAGGCTGGGCGACTCCGGGTGCCGCACGCCTGAAACGCGCGTGATGACCTGGCTGTGGGGGTATTCCTTCTGCCGGATCTGCTGGAAACGTTCGATATTCTTGAGAACTCGGTCCAGCTTTCCGTGCACTCGGTACTGGCTGTACAGCGGTTCGGAAGCGGCATCGGCCGAAAAGACCACGGTGCCTAAGTCCGCGCTCAGGATCGCGTGCGACATGCGCTCATCAAGGAACCAGGCGTTAGTGTTCAGCTTCAGGGCCAGGAACTTCCCGCTGGCGTAGGCCAGCATTTCCTTGATGGTCGGGCAGGTCAAAGGCTCGCCGCGGCAGGAGATGCCGATCGCCTCGATGTGGCCCTGCGCCTGGTCGATCACAGCCTTGAAGCGGTGCATCGGCATAGTGCCCATGTTATTACCGTTAGCCGCGTGCGTGAATGTCCTGTCCGTCTGGTAGCAGAACAGGCAGCGGTAGTTGCAGACGGACGTTACCTCCACCTGCAGGCACGGCGGATAATCGTCAATCCGGTTCTCGAGAGGGAACATGTCATAGCGATACCTGTAGAACAGGTATCGCGCGAGCCGGTTATCCGGCGCCCGGTCGAATTCCGTGCGCACGAAATCCTTAAGTGCGAATTGCCCGCGCGCGTTCGCCGATTCCCCGATCAGGTCCCGGCAGGCCTGCAGAACGATTGAGTTGCGATAGCTCTCCGGCTGTAGCTCCAATTCGCTTTGGACGCGCCGGACGCGCTCGGCCATGTCCCTCGGCGCAGTCGCTTTTTGGCGCAAAGCGATAATGCTGCTCGACTTGGCGTACAACTCCGGACGTTGTATCATCTTCTTTCTCCAGGTAACTGTAAATGATCAGCGGCTAAAAATGAAGTTTTGGAACTTGAAACCCAGGTGGTCCGTCCACCCCGAGTAATCGACGGCAGGCAATTTGCTGCCTTCCGAATCGGAGAGCCAAGTCTCTACATTGTGCGGCCACGGTTGTTGGCGCTTTCAGACATGCCACACTCGCAAAGGGTCTGCTGGATCGGATCGCACCGGGTAACCAGTGTACCACCTGGTTATCGCTCGCCCTCGACGTCGCCACGGATGAAAATAAAGTTCTGTGACGTTACCCCATGCTGTTCGTTGATCCAGGCGCTCTTGACCGCTATTCGAAAGCCGGCGCTCTGCAGCCTGGCGATGATGTCGGCACCTTTCCGATTATCGCCATCGTTGTTGATTTCGATCAAGATAGAACGCAAGGCAGTCGATCTCAGAAGCTGGTCTGCCCCGGCGAGGATCTGATCTTCGATACCGTCCACGTCCAGTTTGATCAGATTTGGCTGTGGAAGATTGTAGGCGCCCACCAGGCGATCGAGAGAGACTGAAATGGCGGCCTGCCTCAGTACCGGCCGGGATGCGGCCAGCGGTTTGCCAAAAGAATGCAAGGCCGAACCCGCCTCCAAGCTACCGACAAGGAAGTAATCGAGCGTCTCCCGGTCCGCAATCGGAGCGTTGCACGGAATGATGTTCTCTAATCGATTGAGCACGATGTTATTGCAGAGCCGGGCATAGTTCTGCGCCTCGGGCTCGAAGGCATATACGGCACATAGCGGGTTCAGTTTCGCTGCGAACAGAGAATAGAGGCCGATGTTTGCCCCAATATCGAAGACCACATCCCCCGGACGGACGCTACCGGCCAGCCACTCAATGGTTTCGGGTTCCTTTACGGCATATGTACTGCACCGGAAGCGCTCCATTTCCGAGGATACACCGATCCGTATCTCTATCCCTGCCACGGAGCAGGTCCGTATCTGCCGGCCCAGCCTCCAACGCGCGTTTAGCAGCCGTTTCTCCAGCTTGCGATATTGGCGCCTCGCCTGAGGCGGCGCGATCGCCTTCAAGAATGCCCGTATGTGTGTCCACGTCACGCGTTCGTGCCTCGTCGGTCCATCCCGACAGCGGGATTGGTCGCCTCCAACAACACGGCGGCGGCCCGCTCGCTACTGCGGCCATCATCCAGGTGAGTTCCGTATTGTCTTAAGAAGCTACGGTCGCGACGATCGGCGCCATATTCGCCTGCGCGCAGATAGTCTTCCAGGCGCTGGAGGAGCACGTTAGGATCGTCTTCGCAGACCGCACGGCGCGCCAGGCCGGGCAGGCACTCCTCCGGCCAGCGCACGGTCCGCAGCAGCACGAACGCCGGAATGGCGGTACTGAGGGCTTCCAGCAGAAGCGTCGTGGGCGAATCGATAATCACGGCATCGTGATTTAACAGTAGTTCCCCGAGGCTTCTTTCCGCGCCGATGAGAGTGAAGTTCCTCCTGCCACGCAATTCCTGCGCCCAGGGCGGTTCATAATCACCGCTGTAACCCGGCGGTAGCTTCACGGTAATCTTTAGGCCCGGCCGTACGTCCAGGAGCTTCGCTAGCCCGGCCACGATCGCCACTTGGTCGCGGAAATACCCGTTATCGCTGAATGGAGGCGAGAATCCGCAGTACCATTGCTCTGAGTAGTAGCTCGTGACGACGTACAACAGGCACCGCCGGCTCGCCGAAACCCGGGGCCGCCGCCGGGCGGCATCTGTTAAGCGATCCAGGTTCGCGGATCCGGCGCAGACGACTTTGCACCGACGCGATGGGTTGTTTCTCTCGTAGGCCGCTTTCACGGCCTCGCCGAACACCAGCAGCACATCCGGCTCCGAAAGGTCGGTGAGATCCATTCGCTGCGTGATCCGGTTCCGGTACCAGACCGAGCCGTGCTGCCATTTGACAACCGGCACTCCGATGCTCCGGTATGCGCGCAGGATCGACCGCGTCGCGAAGTCCGCGCTGACCGCGTTCAGCACGGCCGCAACCTCACGCCGGCGCACCCGCTCGCGAACGGCGGCAACTACCGATCGACACGCGGCCGGCCCCCGGCAGGCGATCTGTAACACCGCTTCGCGCATTAACTCCAAGCCGGAGTTGTCGTCGAATGCGGCCAGCAGCTCGCGCCAGACCCGCTCGCCGCCGGCACGCTCTTCGGGCTTGAGCACGGGGAGCGCCTCCGCGGAGTAGTCAGACCGGTCTTCGAACCGCACACGGAACCGGTCGAAGACCCACGCGTCGAGCGCCGCTGGCCAATCGTAAGCGCCGCCGAGAATTACGATGTCTTTCCCGGAGTGCCCGCTCAGAGAGCGCAAGGCTTGTCGCGTCAGGCCGGCGCGAAACAGGGACACTCTCCGCCACACTGCCGGATACTTCCTCAGTAGCGCGGAAACAGATCGTCGCAAGCCGGCGGAGGAACGGTTTGTTCTGCGCCCCGGTGGCGGCAGCACGGCAGCTCCGGACTCCACAATCTCGGTGGGCCATCCACAATCCATTGCCTCGAGCATCCGCGGCCACGCGCCCGTTAGAGCCCAGGGACACAGCTCGCTCGTACAGCATGTGTGCGGCGGTGCACGATGAATCACGACCGACACGTTGCCATGCGCCTGCCGAATGGCGCGGAGGTACAGATCGCGAGCGACGATCCGGTCCAGGCACTGGCCGAGCTGCCAGAGATGCAATCGAAACGGCTCTATGCCCCACTGGCGCAGAAAGCCGTCCTGCACCACCATCCCATCCAACCGCTCGGTCACTCTCCGCAGGCGTTCGAAGGCATCCACGCACGCGGCCTCGATCGAGACACCCGGACAATAATCCTCCGGGACGGAGTAGCGAATCCCATGCTGCTCCAGCGCGTACATGGCCGAGGGCCCGACAGCGATCCACTGCGCCGCGCTGTCAATGCTACCCTGGAGCAAATCCTCCACCTGGCCGGCACGCTCCGCAAATATCAGGGGGATTGTTTTCGCCACTTAACCCAACTCCGGCTTCGGGCCGTGCCTCGCCATCCAGTTCGTATAGGTTTACAGACTGCCTGCGCTACACGCACCAGTCCCTCACCGAACGCCCGCAATTCAGAAGCGTGTCCAACACCGAGAGGTTTGACATGAAGCCTCTGTTGGCATAGCGCTGCTCGTAGACAGGGCACTCGAATTCCTGCCACGCCACTTCGATGCCGGCGCTGTCGAACTTCGAGAGATCCATATACCCCCGGCCGCCGGGACCCGAGAAATAGCAGTCGCCATCCAATGCGCGGCAGATGTTAATCAGCAGTTCGCTACGCTCGCCCTCCACCCCCAGCGAGGAGGACCGTATCACCGGAGTCGGAATATCCGTCACCTGCAGCACCCACTCTATCAACGCCATGTTCAGCTCACAGAGGCTCGTCCAATCGCGGCACAACAGATCCCTGATCGCATAGGAATAGTCCTCGAAATGCGGCGCGCGGGAATAGTTCATCAGCATGGCGTTCCAGTGCTTCTTGGCCCACGGTGTCGCCGGGTCGATGCGCGTCTGGCTGATACTCTGGCCATGATTGTGAAGCACCGGCACCGTGAGCCATTGCCAACCCTTCTCCGAATTGCATTTGATCTTGTTCCGGTTTTGCAGCCCGTTCTTCTGGAACTGGACGTGGTCCAGGGCCACAAAACAATCACAGTGGGCCACTTTGTGGAAGAACCCCAGATAGGGCAGGTACTGCGGCTGGTGAATGGCGATTCTTTTCACGACGCACATGCTTCCACGGATGCGATTCTCCGGTTGTCCCCGCGCCGGTCGCCGGCACTCCGCGTCAGTTCCGCGCGGCTCACGAACGCCCTCGCTTCTCGCCTTCGATTCTGTCGATATTCGTGCCCGATAGAACGACGAAAACGGTTTGCAGAATGATCCTCAGGTCCAGCCAGAACGTCCAATTCTCGACGTACCAGACATCGAGGGCCGTTCTGTCTTCCCAAGTGAGCGCGACAGCCCCCTTGGCCGCTACCGGTCCGGTGATTCCGGGCCTCATCAATAGCCTCTTGCCATCTTCGGGCCGGAGCGAGTGGGCCATCAGAGGCCGCGGTCCAACGATGCTCATGTCTCCGCACAAGACATTGCAAAGTTGAGGCAGTTCATCCAGACCGATCATTCTCAGGATGCCGCCGATCCGGGTGATGGCCGGATCTTGGCCAAGTCTTCGGCATTCGCTGTCTTCCGGAATCATCTCCATGGAGCGAAACTTCAGGACGTCGAACTCCTTGCCTTTCAGCCCCACCCGTCGATGACGGAAGAAGACGTCGCCTGGGGAAGTCAGCTTGATTGCTACCGCAACCGCCAGCATGAGGGGCCAACCGACCGCCAGCGCCACCACCGAAACAACAATATCGAAGAGTCTCTTAATCCGCACCTTTCGACCTTCCAGTAAGTCTGCTCACGCGGCTACCAATCGGCTCAGAAGGGCCCGGTAGGCCCTGAAAGCGGCGTTCGCCGCCCGCTCCTGCCACTGACCGATAACCGATATGCAGAGTTCCGGACTCATAGCCGCCAGCACTCTCTTGTCGCCCAGGGTACGCGCCGATTGGACCCGGGTTCGCATGCCCCGCAGCACTACGACGTGCCGCAACATCCATATCCAAAGGCGGCCTTTGGCCATCAGCCATCTGGGGCCGCGGTACAGGGAATACAGGAGCGAGCCGGCTTCAATGACGACAAGAAGCGGCAGGAGCAGTAGCAGCGTACGGCGCTCAAAATTCCGTATCGCGACCAGATAGCGCCCGAACTCGTAAGATACATAACGCGCCAGCACCATCGGCCGCTGGGTATATTTGTGGTACAAAACGGACTCGGCCACGTATCCGATCTCGTAGCCGCTCATGCGGGCCCGCCAGCACAGGTCCACGTCTTCGAAGCCAGAGTGCCAGCCGGTGTCGTACGCGTCGAAATCGCCGCTGAACCCTCCAACTCTCTCAAGCACCTCGCGGCGGACGATGAAGCAGCAACCCGAAACGGCGGGCACGGGTCCGGAGAGTGCGTATTCCTCTCGCGGCCGGTTCTTGCCGCGACTGCAATACATACCCGTGAAGTGGAGGATGTTGCCGGCCCCGTTCACCAGCCCGGGGTCGGAATGATACAGAATCAACGGGGTGGCCAAGCCTGTCCGGGAGTTCGCTTCCATGTACTGCACCAGCGAGCCAAGCCAGTTCTCATCCACCTCTACGTCGGCGTTCGTAACTACGACATAGGACCCTGTGGCCCGGGCCATTCCGAGTGCGTTAGCCCTGCGATAGCCCAGGTTTTCCTGACACTTGAGAACGTTCACCTCCGGAAACCGCTGGCGGATGTATTCGGCCGTGCCATCTGAGGACGCGCCATCCACCGCCAGCACACGGAAATTCCGGTATACCTGGCGCATGATCGATCCGAGACACCCGTCCAGGTGGCGGACGGAATTCCAAGTGGCGATGATGATGGTGACGGGTGGCGACTCCAACTTGTCCTCCTACTGGGTCAGGCCAGACTCTCCCGCAGCACGTCCAGATAGCTCTTCACCACCTGTTCCCAGCCCGCAGGGAATTCAGCGAGTCTCTCTAGAGCTCGCTCTCGGTAGCCTGTAGGCACACCTGCGTCGAGAAAACTCTGAATCGCGTCTGCGATGGATTCTGGACTCGTCGGATCGAAATAGGTCGCCAGGTCGCGACAGCACCAGCGGGCAAATTCAAAATCAGACGTCAGGATAGGAGTCCCTGTGGCCATGGCTTCTAGGTAAGGGAATCCCAAGCTCTCACTGAGGGTCGGGAGAAACAGTGCGTCTGCCGCTTTGTAGACACCTGCAATTTCGTTCCGATCAATGGAGCCTAGATTGGTAACCGCCGACGGAAAGCGGGTCAGTTCCCTTAGCAGAGCTTCGCAATGCGCGTCCCCATCACAGGACAGTGTCACAAAGATGTGCACGCGCTTGTCGAGCCCTCGCCTCCGCATCTCCTCGACGACCGGTCGAATGACGGCGTGGTTTCTATGGACGCGGTACCCAGAGACAAATACCAACTTGCAAGCCTCAATCCCGCTGACAACCGGATGCGGGAGTACGGCATCGACTGAGGCCATGTGCTGAGGCAGAGGTTGAGGGATCACGCGGATCCTGTCCAAACCGATCCGGCAATGCTTCGCCAAACGCTCCTGAACGACGGGGGACTGAACTATGAATCGCGCAGTGGAACGGCTCATCCACCTGAGATGATGAGACAAGTAACTCAATGTCAGCCTATAAGTCCATGGGAAGGCACGCCATGCGCTCGGATCATCTACTAGCAAGGAGCGGTGCATCAACACAACCTGTGGAATGGGCAGCCATAATGGGCCTACGTCGCCCAACGTGAAGCACACATCAGCGCCAAAGGTCCGGCACCATGTTGGTACTCGCAAGAAGATGTCCAGCAGACGCTGCCACTCACGAATCCCGCTTCGCTCGACGAATTCTAAGACCAAGTTGGGTGGGGGAGTCCAGTTTTCATACCCACAGCCGCGCGGAAGAATCGCCAGAAAGCGGCTGTCGACCGCTACTGTTGCCATAAGGGGCACCAGGCTCTCCATGATGGCTCGCGGCCCCAAAGCTGTGCAATTCACCGCGTTCAGCAGGACTCTCATCGCTAAGCTCTCATCGAAGCCGTCGCGGCGCGCACGATTGCCTTTGGACTTCCGCCGGCCACTGCCGCGAGCGCGGGCTCAAATTCGCCCCGAAAGTCCAGCCAGCCACCGCTGAGTTTCCTAAAAAGGTGGTTGCTGTTCTCCTCCAGGTACCAAAGCAGCTCTTCCAGCAGGAATATGCCTAATTGCAGACGCAAACCAAATGAGTCCTGGGCCGCTATCTCGGGCCACGCGGAAACCACGGCGAGCCCTAGCGCCGACGGCCGTGATAGTGCGGAGCGCATCCGGAGCGCCAGGCCTCCCGGAAACCTGCTAGCAAGGCCGTACACGAAGGCGTCGTACAGCAGATGGCGCTGGTCGGCATGCTCCCAATCGGTCAACCAAATATGACCGCTATTATTCAGAAGAATGTTGCCGGGCTGAAAGTCGCCATGTCCGAAAGTAAGTGGAATGTTCTTGCCGCCCCGAAAGGCTAGGGTTGAAAGCACATCGGCAGCAGATGCCACCCATTTCCGTACTGTCCGGCGCTCCTGATCAGAGAACAAGCTATTCGCCGAGACCCGCCTCTGCGCAAGTTCCCCGAGTTGCTGCACGTACTCTTGGGCTGCTATCTCAGTTCGGCTTCTTTCACACCACCGCGCAAGCACGCTATTCGCCTGAGTAGCGGCAGCCAACCGGCGCTTTCGCGAACTAACCCGGTTCAGAGGCACGGCGTCCACTAAGGACTCCGCAAACCACGTGAAATCGGCTGCATACTCGAGGAGTGGAGGAATAGGCCAATCGCTGCCCGCCTGCCGGACGCTGATTTCGCGTCTTAAGAAAACTGGATCAAAGCCCTGTTTCAGAACCGAGTAAACTCGTGCTTGGCGCATGTCCGCAAGCCGTAGCCGGTTATTTCCTCCCAGCAGCAATAGCCGATTCCCGTTTGGGATGGCAGGACTGACCCCGAGCGCCGCGCTCGTGAACCATGCAGCCGTGGAGCCGTGAGTCGCCAAAGCGACGAGGCAGCGCTGTAGGGGCCGCCGCCACACTATGGGTGCGTGCGAGTATTGCCTGCGTATCCATTTCAATACTTCGGAAGTCGTGTCGGCCGTAAAAAGCGCGTTCAGAGCAGGGTTGCAGAGCCAGATCTGTGCGTCGCTCTTAGCCCGTAGGCGGCCGCAGCGAGAACCTGCGTACCACCGCACGGCGTATTCGCCCCCGTACATGTTCTTGAAGAATCGTCCCAGAGTCTGCTCGATAATCTCGCCGAAGGGCTCCCTTTCGAGGTTTTGTTGAATTTTCATGTGCGAAGATGCCCGCCCTGTGACGCTGTCATTCAGACGCGCGACACAGCAAACCAAACAACCGGGCACCATAGTAATAAGGAAGTAGAACCCCGGAAGAGCCATAGCTCTTGCGCATCCATGCGGTCGGAGGAAAGAGGGCGCGGGTGAGTCCTACAACCGGCCCGTCGTCGCAAAGCCTCGCTTCAAGAAGCAGCATGCCGAGGCGACCGTAACGCTTGCCCTCTTTGTGAAAAACGCTCGCGGCGCCGATCCTCCGCAGAATGGCTCCTTGCCGGCGCTCCGACGAGACGAGCGCATTCAATACCCAATCCGGAATCGGCGTTCCGAGCAGGCCCCGCGGAATCGCCAGAGCGGGGAACGCACAAGTGCGTACGCGGTACTCCTTCGCCCTGCGGACAAACAGCTTCCAATCCAATGAATGCCCGTGCACCAGCCGATCGATGTCCAACTGCAAGCGCAGCCCTGGACCACGAACATAGGAGTGGCTTGCCGTGTGCAGCGCGGAGTGGAGGACATTGTCCTCCGGAGAGAGAATCCGTATTCGCGTCACCCGCCCCGTGACCGGAACAGAGCGCGCGATCAACTCGCCGACGGGAGGTTCGCCAGACGGTGCGAGCCAGCGCCGCAGAACGGGGCGCCACATGACATTTAGAAAGAACTGCTGTTTTCCGTCCAGTTCCTTGGAATACACGGACCACCCGCGTTGCTCGTGATCCACGCGCGTCACATCATCTGAGGCTCGACCCTCTCGGGCGCAGCGCTCGTAACCTTCCCCCTTCAGGCATGTGTCGATTTCGGGGAGGTCCTGCTTAGCAGCCAGCACCTCCATGTCACCCGATGCGAAGCATCCCGGGCACTGAAGCCCACCGCAGACAACCCCGCCGCTTTCGATGGCAGCTATCGAAACGCCGCGATCCGCCAGCAGAAGCGAGACTGCGTCCAATTCCTCAACGAACTTCGTGGTCTTGGCGAAGGCCCCACGGTGAGCAGCACCCCACCGCTCCATCAGACTGCCCTCGCCGACCGTCTGCATGAGCGCATGGGCAACGATCGGCTCCACCTTGTTCGCTACCGCTAGTCCCCAGATCACGTCGTCCCCAACCTCGGAATACAACCGGATCATCGTGCTGCACTCTTCAGCACTGCGCGCGCCTTTAACGGCGTACAGCAGCAGTTGCAGCGCGGGTGTTAACGGTTCACGGTAAGCGTACATAGATACCCTCGGCAAAGTCCGCTCATGGTGCCCGGTTCAGCGCTTCACGGCGACGCGGCCAGGGCAGCTCATATCGCCGGCGTCACTTTCCTGCCCGAGTTTCTCCGACCCAGGTCCGCGATGGTCGAAAGGACCCGGTGAGACGAGTCCTCGATCGAACCCATCCCGGAGACCACATGGAAATCCGTACGGCGCGCTAAATTCTCGTAGAATCCAAGGCGTTGCATGACCACTGCGAGCGGCTCGGTGTGGCTCTCACCCTTGGCCGCGGAGCGTTGCGCCGAGATTTCAGGCGGAACCTGCATCAAGAACGCTGCCGCCGGACGTGCCGCAAGGTGTTTCAGTAGCCGCCAGAGAATCCAATCTTCGATCTGCTCCTGCGGAAACATGATCCGGAAGTCGATAAGCGAATCCCAGATGTAGCGGTCACAGACCACCGGCCGTCCCCCATGGATCCGAAGCCGGATCCGCACGGCGTATACCCAAATCAGGTCCAGCAGCGCCACCCAGAGCCACAGCCGCCGGACCAGGCCCATCCTGAAATATCTCGATCTTCCGTCCACGTCGCCCGATACCGGCGTCCGGGACAGCACGCGCCGCAACTGTGTTTTGAGCCAGTCTATGGCGGGTGTGTAGCCGCCGCGCGACCAAAGCGTCAACGGACGTAAGCCACGACTCTCAAAGTACTGCCGGACACACTCTGTCTGGGTGCTCTTGCCGGCGCCATCGATCCCGCTGAAGGTAATCAGCACAGCTTTCAGATCACCGTGCGGCTGCTGCGGCGCCTTTGCCTCCGCGCTTTGTCCGTGGGCTTCGCGAACAGGAGTAAGAGTTGGCATCGGGATGGCTATGTTTTCACGCGTCTGGCGCTGAAGCTGCAGTCGTCGAACCGTCCAGAGAATGCGGTGCGGCGTGGGCGCTTTGGGAAGCATCGCTCGCCGCCTCGCACCGCTCGGCTCCTCGGGCGCTCATTACGCTTCCCGCCGCATGCGCGGAGGCTGCAAAAGCTCGCCCAGCGCAACAGCTTGCCTGGGTCCGGGATCGAAGCTATATTCAGAAGAGCGGCCTTTGGCCGCGCGCCAGACGATCCGCCGCGCTCTCACCGACTCGTCCAAACTCACGAGCAGGAACGTAAAGTAGAGGAACATAAACAAAAGAAAATAGAGTTTGTCCCCCGCTTCGGTGGCGTACCGCACGCCCAGCCCCAGCAAGGTCGCGTAAACGCACGCTTGCGCCACGTTGAGCCTCGATCGCACAGAAAACGCGCCGTCTGCCGCCCGAAACCTCCATACCCGGTAATTGTGCAGAATCATCCGCACGAACCAGCCAAGGACGATAGCGCCGAGCGGCCCATACTCGACGATCAGCTCCAGGTACCCGTTGTGGGTGGCGGTCGCGCGAATGCCACGCTCCTGCTGGGATTCGTATGCAGCTTGGGACACCGGGTGGTCGTATACCGGGAAGATCTGCGGAATGTATGAGCCCATATGATAGGATGCCATGCCGGGACCGGAGCCGAACGGGAACTCGGCGATCACCACATCGATTGCTCTGGAATAGAGTCCCAGGCGGCCGTAAAAGCTGCCTGACCCGAAGTAGTCCTCCCGCACTGTGCCGCCGAACGTCCGCGAAGCGGCTACCACTGCAGTTTCCGCAACAAGCCCGCCCGCCAGCACCACGCCCACCGCCGCGATCGACAGCATCAGGATCGGTCGCCAGGAGGACGAGGTGGTCA
>CAYGVJ010000048.1:0-36465 GCA_964353255.1 uncultured Solibacteraceae bacterium
AAGGTGTCGGCCTCCTGGAAGGCGTCGCTGCCGATGAGCTTGACGGCCACCTGGCCGGTGAGGGCCACCAGGGGAGTGGAGTCCATCATGGCGTTGACCAGGCCGGTGATCAGGTTGGTGGAGCCCGGCCCGGAGGTGGCGCAGCAGACGCCTACTCGCCCGGTGGCCTTCGCGTAACCCTGCGCGGCGAAGGCGGCATTCTGCTCATGCCGCACCAGGACGTGGCGGATGTGGTGATCGTAGAGCGCGTCGTAGAGGGGCAGGGTCACGCCTCCGGGGTAGCCGAAAATGCAGTCCACCCCCTCTCGCGCCAGACACTCCAGCAGCATTCGTGCGCCGCTCATCAAGCTCGACATGCGGTTGTCCTTCCTTGAGCCCGCTCCGCTCCCTAACGGTCGCGGCTCGGTATCGACGAAAAAGGCCACCGGCTGGATGGTAACCCCGCCGATGGCCTTTTGGAAACTCCCTCGGGCCGCTTCAGGCGGGGTCAGCTACAGTGACCCCGCTGCTAATGATGATTCCGGTGACTAGGGCCTGCGAGGACGAACACAGGAGGGGCGGAAGCAACGCCGGGAACCGCTGAGGCGACATCTTCCGGAGCGACCTCCTCATAGAAATAGGGTAACGCACGAAGAAGCCAAATGCAAGGGGCACTAAGCATAAAAATCATTGATGGGGGTATTTCAAGGTGGCAGGGATTGGGGCGTCGGCGGGCGGGCTGGCGGCGCTGGAAGCGTTTTTCGCGCACATGCCGGCGGACTCGGGAACGGGGATCGCGCTGGTGCTGGTCCAGCATCTGGATCCGGATCACAAGAGCATCTTGCGGGACTTGGTTGGGAAATGCACGCAGATGAAGGTGGAAGAGGTGACCGACGGGACGGCGGTGGAGCCGAACCGGGTCTACGTCATACCGCCCAACAAGGACATGGCGCTGCTGCACGGGCGGCTGCACCTGCTCACTCAGCCGATCGAGCACCGGCATAGTTGGCGCTCCGCGGCGCGGAAAGAGCACCCCAGCCAACGGACCGCGACGTACGGAGCGGTCGATTGCAGGCGGCTGTTGACGATACAGACCAGTGGTTGCTCGCCAAGACATTCCTTGCCAACCCTGTTGTGCGAGCCTTATCAAAGTAGGATCATTACTCTTGATGGACGACATCTTCCAGGCCTATGCGGATGAGGTCGGACGCCTCGCTGCTTCGGCGACAGCGACGGAGCCCAGCTACTACCCAGCGATCAAGACACTGCTTTCGAAGATGCTCGCCCGTGAGAACCTGCCGTTCGAGGTGCGAACCTCTACTAGCGAATCGAGGTCGGGAGGTGGGCACGATCAGCCGGACCTGGCGCTGTACGACGGCGACGGCGACTATCTGGTCGTCTGCGGTGAGGTGAAGCTGCCTTCGCAAGAGATCGAAGACATTGCCCTCTCGGAAGATCGCAACGACCAGATTGGACGATATCTCGGTCAGACTGGCGTAGTCCTCATCTCGAATGTGCGTGGCTTCGGCCTACTGACCATCCGTCGTGGCAGCCTGCGTGGAATCACGGTGCCTCCGGCGGACCGCGTCTTGGAACATCTCGTCGAGCTTTGGCCTTCCACGTCGGCCATGGAGCAGGGGCGTCGGATTCCGCCCAACGCCATTGAAGAGCTGTACTTGCTCGTCGAAACGGCGGTCACCCGCTATGCACCCATCGCTGAGCCGGAGTCGCTGGCGAAGATTCTCGCCAGGCAGGCAAAGAGGGCGAAAGCTCAATTGCCGGCGCAGTTCACCCAAGCCGTGAAGGGGTTGGCTGAGGACTTCGGGAAGGCGCTCGGCGTGACATTCGAAGGTGAAGAGGGACAAGAGTTTTTCCGCTCCTCGTTGATCCAGACGGTCTTCTACGGGTTGTTTGCCGGGTGGACCCTTTGGCTCCGCTCCGGCTCCCGGGATCCGTTCCGTTGGGAGACCCTCTCCGACCATCTGAAGATCCCTTTCCTTGCCGAACTGTACTACGAGTTCCAGCATCCTCGTCGGATTCAGGAACTGGGTCTCCGGCCACATTTGGATCTTGCAACCGAGACCCTGCACCGCGTGGATGCGGACGCGTTCTTCCGGCGATTTCAGTTGCCGAGCGTGAAGCCGCACCGCGCACCGGAGGCGGGAGGCGAAGCAACGGCCGCTATCCTTTACTTCTACGAACCGTTCCTGGAAGCCTTCGATCCCGAATTGAGGAAGACGCTGGGCGTCTGGTACACGCCGCGAGAGGTCGTCCACTATCAAGTGAAGACGGTTGACCGTCTTCTGCGGGAAGAACTCGCCTGCGAACGAGGCTTCGCCGATGAGAAAGTGGTCGTCCTTGATCCGTGTTGCGGCACGGGAGCGTATCTCATCGAGATCATGAAGTGCGTCGCCGAGCAACTGGAGTCAGAAGGCGCAGAGGCCCTCATGGGTGAAGCACTCCTGGATGCAGCGACGCGGAGGCTGATCGGTTTCGAAATCCTGGCGGCCCCCTTTGTCATTGCTCAGCTTCAGATGTTCCTGATTCTGTCGGAGCTCGGCGCGAAACCGAGCGCCGATCAGCGCCCCGCCGTGTTCCTTACCAACGCGCTGACGGGCTGGGATGGACCGGAGCAGATGAAGCTCCACTTCCCTGAGCTTCAGGCTGAGTACGACGCGGCCCAGACAGTGAAACGGGCCGGCAAGATTATCGTGGTCATTGGCAACCCGCCCTACAACCGCTTCGCTGGCATACCACTGGCGGAGGAGGCGGACCTCGTTGATCACTACAAGGGCATCCGACGTGATGACAAGGGGCGACAGGTCGGACCGAGCGAACTCTACACCCGATGGGGCATCCGGAAGCAACTGCTTGATGACTTTTACATTCGTTTCTTCCGGCTCGGGGAACGGTGCATCGGCGAGCGCGCCGAGTACGGGGTGGTCAGCTTCATTTCGAACTATAGCTTCTACACGGGACGCTCTCACCCTATCATGCGTGAGTCGCTCCTGAAATCTTTTGACGAGATCTGGATTGACTGCTTGAACGGCGATAAGTACAAGACGGGCAAAGTCATTCCCACAGGCCTGCCCGGCGAGGGCACCACAGATCAGAGCATTTTCACCACGGAACACGATCCTCGAGGCATCCAGGTTGGAACGGGGATTACCACCCTACTGAAGACGGGTGAGAAGAAGACGCGGCGCCAAACCACCGTAGTCCATCACCGCAATTACTGGGGCCGTTCGAAAGACAAGCGGTACGCCCTAATCGCCTCACTGAGCATGACCGACTGGTCGGCAGCGAAGACGGTAGCGGCGGCCCGCCGCCCGGAAGGTCCACGCCCTTTCGAAACATTCGAGCCGTCGGCACAATCGCGCTGGAAGCTGGTGCCCTTCTCGGCGCACGGTGGTTTTGATGACTGGCCGGCGCTGGACCAGTTGTTCGTCGCGAAGCTTCAGGGTGTGAACCCGAACCGCGGATTGAACGACAGCATAGTAGACATGGATCGTCAGGCACTGGTGGACAGGATGCGCGAGTATTTCTCAGACATCTCGCTCGATCAGCTGCGAGAAAGGCATCCCGTCCTCATACAGAACCGAGCCCGGTACGATGCGAGTGGTGTTCGGAAGAAGCTCAAATCGAGGATCGGGTTCGACGAAAGCAAGATGGTGCCATATGTAGTATTTCCCCTGGACCAGCGGTGGCTCTACTACGAAACAGAGGGCAAACTCCTGAACGAGGCCCGCGGCGATCTGTTCAGGAACCTTGACGCGAACGAATTCTTGGTCACCGTTCCGGAGCCACGAAAGCAATCTGAGACGAGACCCGTCTTACTGACCACGGCCTTCGACCTGCATCTTCACGATCGAGGATCGGTCGGCTTTCCAGTCGAAGTTGTCGCGGAAACCGCCCCAGCGGGGGCTCTGTTCACTGTACAGGACCGATCCTGCCAGCGTGAAGCGAACGTCACACCGAGTGCCTGGACCGCTTTGAAGAACGCCTGGGGTCTCAAGGGCGACCTAGGCGGACGGGATGCGCGTTGTCTCGCCCGCGCCCTCAGCCGGCTGTGCCTTGCTGTCTGCCACGCTCCCGCCTATCAGGCCGAGCACAGGGATTCGCTCGCTCAAGATTGGGCACACGTGCCAATTCCCAAGTCCCGCCAGCTCTTAGATGAGATTGCGTCTGTCGGGGATTTCTTGGCCACGTTGCTCAACCCCGTTGCCAGTCCGATCAAGGCGATCAGAGACATTCTCGGCGAGGAAGCAAAGCATCTCGCGGTGCCGGGGAAAACCGGTGGTGGCAACGTCAGCGGTGGCGATCTCCTGGTCGCATACTCATTCTTCGGTGGGGCACAAGGCGGCTGGCGTCCTCGCGCCGCCGCTCCGCAGGAGCCGACGCATGACGAATGGGGCAGCATCACCGGCGACTTATACATCAACGACACCGTTTTCTTCCGCCATGTTCCCGAACGTGTCTGGCGCTACGAGCTTGGGGGCTATGCCGTCATTAAGAAATGGCTCGGCTACCGGGACCGAGGGCGGCGGCCAGGAGAGCCACTTTCCGTCCAGGAGGTTGCCCATCTGAGGGGGATGGTGCAGCGGCTGGCCGCCGTCCTGCGGTTACAGCCAACGCTCGACAGCCTTTACGAGCGTGTCTGCCAGGACTGCTTTCTGGCTGAGGAACTGGGTCTCTGAGGAATTGTCATGAAAAGACAGCGGAAGGACTGGGCGCATCGTCGGGATGAACAAATAGGCAAACAGCCCTCGCGACTGGTTGTTGAACCGCAAGAAATGGCTTACGCACGCGACCACTTGTTCATCAGCTACGCGTGGGAAGACAGGGCATTTGCCGACTGGCTATACGCCCGGTTGACCGCAGAAGGGTATCGAGCCTGGATGGACCGCAAGAAACTCTATGGAGGCGAGCGTTGGACGGAAGAGATTGACATCGCGATTAAACAACGATCCTTCCGTTTCCTCGCACTTCTCTCCCGCTACTCACTGAAAAAGCCGAACCCTTCGAAAGAGCGCACGATTGCGTTGGCACTGGGGCGCGAGCGGAATGAAAACTTCCTCATACCGCTGAAGATTGACCGCCTTCGCGACACAGAACTCGATTGGTTGGAAAGCGATGTTACCTACATCTCGTTCGACAGTTGGGCGACCGGTCTGAGGCAACTGCTGAAAAGGCTGGAGACATTGAACACACCCAGACCCCTGGGTCAAGAAGGAAAGGGTCTGGCGATCCTGCGTTTCCTGCCAGAGAACGTGGTTCTTGACAACCCAGATCGCCTCTACACAAACTGCTTCCGCTTCTCCGCGGTCCCCGACACCCTCCGGGTTGCCAGGAAGACGGAGGCGTCAGGCGCAGAGGAGCAGGATGCGCTTCCTAGCCTCGTCTATTATCCAGTAGGTGAAACCCACATCGCCGCCTTCGAACTCGGCGAAGCGGTAAACCAAGGGGTTCTGGCTGATGCGCTTGATGTCAAGTGGCGCGAAACAGACGCTATTTTCGGCGTCCCTCCGAGAAACATAGTTGCAAACCTTCTTCGCCAGACGCTCGACCGAGAATTGCTACGACGCGGCCTTGCGCAAGATCCCGACACGAAGGTCACGTTTTTCCCGGTTGGCCTGATGCCCAACGACAAGCTCCGCTACACGGCAGGCAGCGGTCGCGCCGTACCCGTCAACGCCGTTGGAGTTAAGAAACTTAGGGGAGAGAAAACCAGATATCATCTTGCACCAGTCTTCCGGGTACGTCAGGACATGGGTGCTGACTTTGTCGCCCAGCTCAAAGTTCGAATCTACCTGACCGATTTGGATGGAAGTCGCCTCGACCGAGCCAAGGCTTTCGGCCGAAGAAAGGCGCTCACAAGCCACTGGTTCAACCATCAGTGGCTGACCAGATATCTCGCCATAGCAGAATTCCTCTCGCAAGGCAAGTCAGTGATTGACCTGTGTAAAGAAGCAGCCCTTCGCATGGAATCAGTCGCGATAAACGGCTCCGTGCCACAGCGGATTAATGATGAGGCCCTCGAACCACTACGAGAAAGTGTGCCCCCCGAGTACGAGGAAAACTATGAGATGGACGGGGGCGAAGAGAGCTTGTGACCATGGACAATGAAGCAGAGACCACGGCCGAAATGCTGCTGCTCTCCGAGCCTGAACTGGAGTTCAACTACGGCCAGCGGCTGCACGATCCTCACGCGGGCCTATCGCTGTTCGGTCCTTACGACTCGGAAGCCGCATCACACCCGAAGAGCGTCATTTATGGAGTGGTGGGTCCGCCGGGCGGCGTGGATCTGTTCCACAGGTGGTCAGAGCTCATTCAGGGAGGTATTGTCTACCGCGAGGAACCGAATGCGGGTAAGAGCCGTACGAAACGTGCGGACGAACGGAAGACCTACCTGCTGTGGCCGCCGTTTCCCGGATTCGAGACTGCCTTTCACGCAACCTGGCCTACTCGCCATGCGGGTAGGTGGGAACTGGACAGGTCGAAGCTGATTGAACTGGCGAGACACAGGGACCCCAATCGTCGGGCGTACGACGTCGTCGGCGAATACTTCGAGCGTATCCGTCAGGCGAGGGAGCGGGACGAGACTTTCCATGTGATGGTTTGTGTCATCCCAGACGAAGTATGGCTCAACTGCCGTCCGCAATCGCAAGTTCGCGAGGGCGCACATGGCCATGCCCTCTCCGCGAAGGCCGTCGCGATTAGGCGGCATACGATGTCTCTGTTCGGTGCGGAAGAGGAGTACGACATGTCGGTGGACTTTCGGCGTCAGCTGAAAGCCCGTGCCATGGAGTTTGGGATTCCGATTCAGATCGTCCGCGAGTCCACCCTCAGGATTGGCGCCAAGGCTCGTGGCTCAGAGAGGGATTTGACACCTGAATCAGACCGGGCTTGGAATCTCTGGACCACCCTCTACTACAAGGCAGGCGGCAAGCCATGGCGTTTGGCCACGGCGAGGCCAGGCGTCTGCTATGTGGGTCTTGCCTTCCGGCGCACGGAGTTCGACGAAGATAGCCGCTCCGCATGTTGCGCTGCACAGATGTTCCTCGATACGGGCGACGGTGTCGTCTTCAAGGGTGAGGTCGGAAGGTGGTATTCGCCCGAGAGAAAGGAATTCCACCTTGAGAAGGCCTCGGCGCGCAGCCTGCTAACCGGGGTCCTCAAGACCTACGCCGAGCAGGGCGGTCAGCCGCTAAAAGAGATCTTCTTGCACTCCAGGTCATCCATTGACGACGACGAGTTCGAGGGGTACAAGGACGCCTGCCCTGAAGGAGTCAAGCTGGTCGGGGTCCGGGTGAGGCTGGAAAGCGGTGTTAAGCTGTTTCGGCGCGGGAAATGGCCGGTCCTGCGTGGTACGCTCTGGCGGCTGAGTGATCGTACGGGCTATCTCTGGGCCAGTGGCTTCAAGCCATCGCTGCTGAGCTACGATGGGTGGGACATACCCAATCCCCTCAGAATCGACGTTCAGCACGGCCACGCCGATCTTGTGCAAGTCGCGAAGGACATTCTCGGGCTGACGAAGCTGAATTATAACGCCTGCAAGCTCGGAGATGCGATGCCCGTTACAGTCGGGTTTTCTCATGTCGTGGGCGAAATCCTCGTCTCAAACCCTACGGTCACGCGTATCAGCCCGAACTTCAAGTTCTATATCTGAGGGGGACGATCGGTACGGGCTCAGGCTTCGGGCGCGTGGCACTGATCGGGGGTGTCGTGGCCACTCGCGTGATTCCCTGCTGAGTCCGGTTGCGCCCCGGGGCTTGCGGCTGCCGATTGACTACTTCTTCCGCTCGCTAGCGCAGGATCAGCACGAGCGGGCCATCTGCATCGTGCTGTCGGGGACGGGAACAGACGGGACGCTGGGTCTGAAGGCCATCAAGGGAGCGGGCGGGAGTTTACCCGCACAACGTCGCGGCGGACGTGTCGCCGGAGCGGCTGGGGCGGTTCTTCGACCAGGAGGACGGCGGCTACCGGATCAAGAAGTCGCTCCGGGATGTGGTGGTGTTCGCGGAGCAGGACCTGATCGCGGATCCGCCGTTCTCGAAGGTGGACCTGATCAGTTGCCGAAACCTGCTGATCTACATGGGCGGGGAATTACAGAGAAAAGTGCTGCCGCTGTTCCACTACGCGTTGAACCAGGACGGGTACTTGTTCCTGGGGAACGTCGAGTCGGTGGGGGAGTTCGGGGACCTGTTCGCCGCGGTGGATCGGAAGTGGAAGATTTTTCAGCGGAGGGGAGCAGTGGGGGTGCGTAGGGGGGCCATTGAGTTCCCGACGCTGGCGCGGGGTGTCGAGGTGATGCGACGGCGCGAGGGTGCGGGTGTGGGAGCCGAGGAGCAACCGGATGTCCGGCAGGCGGTGGAGCAAGTGCTGCTGGGGCGGCACACTCCGGCCTGCGTGCTGGTCAACGAAAGCGGGGCGGTGTTGTACATCCACGGGCGGGCAGGGCGGTACCTGGAGCCGGCGAGCGGGGAGGCCAGCCTGAACATCCTGCGAATGGCGGGGGACGGGCTGTCGGCGGCGCTGCGGTCATTTTGCGCGGAGTTCTCGCGGCGCGAAAAAACCCAGGTGCAGTTCCTGTGCCGAGGTGAGCAGTGCCCGTTGCCGCAGGAGGTAGCGCTGTGCGTCTATCGGGTGGCGCAGGAGGCACTGCACAACGCGGCCCGGCACTCCGGCTCGGCGCGGGTGCCGCTAGGGGCAAGCCGGGAGTTGTTGGCGAGGGGCGCGGGGCGGTAGGCGGTCGCTGAGGCAATTCCACAGGGTCGGAAGTCGAGGGACGCTGGGAGTGCGTTCACACTCGGGGGGCGAGTTTATCCCCAGGTTTTTCAGAGGGATGAGGGGTGGGGTGGGAGTCTGCGGGGCCAGGCGGATGGTACCTTCCCTACGGGTGAGCATCGCGCTCCGGTGGGGCGGGGCCACTCAGGGGCTGGGATGAAGCCAGAGAAGAAGAAAAAGGAAGCCCGACGCACCGGAGAACCGCGGACCGGCACACACCGAAGCTCGGTCCGGAGCAGAAAGCGGCAAGCGGCTTTAGTGCACAAGGTGATGGAGAATATCGAGAAAAAGCTGGATGCCGACGAACTGAAGCCGAGTGTCGGCGACCTGGTCCGGCTGCTGCAACTGGAGAAAGAGCTCGTACAAGAGCAACCGAAGGAGATCAAGGTCTCATGGGTAGAGCCGGGCGAGGAGGAACGTGCTACCGACAAATAGAGTACACCCCGCTCCCTTCCCAGGCCCGATTTCACAGTTCCACAGCGCGCTTCAAGGGATTCTCCGGGCCGATCGGATCAGGCAAGAGCCAGGCGCTGTGCCAGGAAGCGATCAAGCTGAGCTACCTGAACAAAGGGCGCATGGGAATGCTGGGGGCGCCCACCTATCCGATGCTGAGGGACGCCACGCAGAACACGCTGTTCGAGATTCTGGAGAAGAACGTCATTCCGTACGAGTTCAACAAGGCCGAGAACGTGCTGACCATGCGCGACACGCGCTCGCGCATCCTGTTCCGGCCGATGGACGAGTTCGAGCGCCTGCGCGGCACGAACCTGGCCTGGTTCGGGCTGGACGAGCTGACCTACACGCAGGAAGCGGCCTGGGAGATTCTGGAGGGCCGGCTGCGGGACCCGCAGGCGGAGCGGCTGTGCGGCTTCGCGGCCTGGACGCCCAAGGGGTACGACTGGGTCTACCGCCGCTTCATCGTGGAGCCGGTGGAAGGCTACGCGGTGGTGTTGGCGCAGCCCTTCGAGAACCGGCATCTGCTGGAGCGGATTCCGGACTTCTACGAGCGGCTGCGGCGCAGCTACGACGAGCGGTTCTACCAGCAGGAAGTGCTGGGGCAGTACCTCAACATCAGCGGCGGGAGGGTGTACCACGCCTTCGACCGCCAGGAGCACGTAGCGGATCTGGAACTCCGGCCGTGGCTGCCGCTGCTGTGGGCGCTGGATTTCAACGTCTCCCCGATGTGCTCGGTGGTGGCGCAGATCGAGGGGGAGACGGTGTATGTGCTGGAGGAGATCGTCCTGGAGCGGGCGACTACCGAGCAGGCGTGCGAGGAGTTCGTGGGGCGGTTTCCGCGGCATGCCGCGGGGCTTGCGGTGTACGGGGACGCCACGGGGCAGCGCATGCAGACCACGGGAGGGAGCGACTACCGGGTGATCCGGGACTTCTTCTACCGCGCCGGCTACCGGGAGGTGAGCTACCGGGTGCCGCGGGCCAATCCGCTGGTGCGGGAGCGGGTGGCGCTGATGAACGCCAAGCTGCGGTCGGCCTCCGGCGAGAAGCACCTGCTGGTGAACCGGAAATGCGTGGAGCTGGTGCGGGACTTGGAGGAGGTCAGCTACCAGCCGGCCAGCAACGTGATCGACAAGGAGAAAGACCCTCGCCGGACGCACCTGTCGGATGCGCTGGGCTACCTGGTGTGGCAGGAATGCGGGCCGCGCGCGCCGGCGGGAGAGCAGAGCGTGAGGCTGATATGAGCGCGCCAGGAGCCAGGACATGTGGGACCTAACTCGCGAACATCCCGACTACATCGCGCAGAAGGCGATGTGGCGGAAATACCGCGACCTGTACGTGGGAGGCGAGCAATTGAAGGCCCGGGCCTCCGAGTATTTGATCCACCGGCAGAAGGAGCCGTGGGAGGTCTACCTTGAGCGGCTGAGCCGGGTCTTCTATGAGAACTACATCGGCTCGATCATCGACTGGTACGCGGCCACGCTGTTCCGGCGGGAGCCGGTGCTGAGCTTCGAGGGCAGCGACGAGGCGGGGAAGGCGTTCTTCGCCGCCTTCACCGAGGACTGCGACCGGCGGGGGACGAGCCTGAGCGACTTCTTCCGGCGGCAACTGATCGAGGCGCTGATAGGCGGGTGCGGCTTCACGCTGGTGGATTTCCCGCGCCTGCGGGAGCCGGCGGCCAACCGGGCGGAGGAAGAGGCGCTGGGGACTTCGCGCGCCTACCTGGCGGGGTACGCGCCGGAGGAGGTCATCAACTGGAGCCTGGACGAGCGGGGCGGCTACGAGTGGGTGGTGATCCGGACCTCGATGCGGAAGCAGGAGCGAACGGGCGAGGCCGGCGGGCACGTGGAGACGCGCTGGCTCTACTTCGACAAGGAGGAGTTCCAGTTCTACCGGCGCGTGGAAGGCCAGGAGGAGCCGGGTAAGCCGGAGCTGTTCGACCAGGGGCGGCACGGGCTGGCCGGGTTGCGGCTGGTGCCCCTGTTCCCCCTGCGGGTGAGCGAAGGCCTGTGGCTGATGAACAAGGCGGCGCTGGTGCAACTGGAGCACTTCAACAAGTCCAACGCGCTGAGCTGGGCGCTGACCATGGGCCTGTTCGCCATGCCGGTGGTCTACACGGAGCGGGACTGGAAGCAGATCGTGGGGGAGGCCTACTACATCCAGCTTGGCCCGGAGGACCGGTTCGGCTGGACCGAGCCGGAGGGGAAGGTCTACCAGATCGCGGCCGAGAACCTGGTGCGGCTGAAGGACGAGATCTACCGGGTCAGCTACCTGATGACGCAGGCGGGCGGAGGTTTGTCGGCCAGCGTGCTCCAGTCGGGGCTGAGCAAGCAGCGGGACTACACCATCACGCAGGAAGTGCTGCGGGCGTACGGCGACGCGGTCAAGGACACCTTGAAGCGGGTGCTGCGGGTCATCGGAGCGGCGCGGCAGGACGAGCTGCTGATCGACGTCTCCGGGCTGGACGAGTTCGACATCGGGGACTTCAGCGGCGAGCTGGAGGATGTGCGGAAGCTGCTGGAGCTGGGCATCGAGTCGCAGACGCTGCGGAAACAGGTCTTCAAGAAGCTGGCCGCGAAGTACCTCTGCGACGTACGGCAGCAGGTGAAGGACCAGATCGCCCGGGAGATTGAGGAGTCATTCGAGCAGTGAGGGATTCGGGGAAAAGCATGGAAGAGAACAAGGCAGAGAAGGCGGAAGCGACGGGGAACGAGGCCCGGGAGCTGATCCGGCAGACCATCGAGGAGGTCTTCCGGCGCGAGCAGTCGAAGGCCGAACCGGCCTACAAGGCCGAGTTGCTGGAGGAGCGCAAGCGGCGGGAGCAGCTCGAGCGGCGAGTGAACGAACTGGTGGAGGAGAACCGGCGCAGCCGCCAGCAAGCCGAGGAAGCGGAGCGGCACTCGAACATTCGGGCCGAGCTGCAACGGCTGGGAGTGGTCAAGGTGGACCTGGCGTTCAAGGCGATCAAGGACGACGTCTACCGGACGGAGGACGGTCGCCTGGCGGCGCGAGGGGAACAAGGGGAAGCCAACCTGAGGGAGTATCTCTCGCAGTTCATCCGGGATAACCCGGAGTTTATGCCGGCGCGGATGGCCGGAGGGTCGGGGGTGCCGGCGGGGCAGAAAGCGCCGGGGCCGGGGGGCGGGAGCGTCGACCTGGACAAGATCCGGCCGGGGATGAGCGGCGAGGAGGCGGAGCGGATTCGCCAGGAGATCGCCCGGGTGGCGGCGCAGACGCTCAGAGGGGGATAGGCAGGCTGAAAGCCGCGACCGGCTGAAGCCTGTCCCACAAGGGATCCATTCCACCGCCCAAGGTGGATGGTTAAACACAGAGGAGAAAGCAACAGATGCCAGCAATTACGTCAACCAATTTGGCCAACGCGATTGTCAAGCTGGTGGCGGCAGACGCACTGCCCGCCTTGATGGGGAACCTAGTGATGGGTAACCTGGTCAATCGCGATTTCGAGCCGACACTGGCTCAGGCGGGGGACACGGTGAACGTACCGATTCCGCCGACCCTGGTAGCCAACAACCTCGCCGAAGGCGGAACGGTTCAGACGCAGAATCCCAGCCTGGGAAATGCGCAGATCGTGCTGAACACGCACGCCGAGGCGACTTTCCAAGTCCCGGACGTGACCAAGGTCTTGGCGGTTCCGGACCTGCTCCGGCTGTACATGCAACCCGCGGTGGTGGCGCTGGCGGAGAAGATCGAGAGCGACTTGCTGAACCTGTACGCCAGCTTCACGGCCAACACGCCGGTGGGGACGGCAGGGACGCCGATCACGGAGGGGATCATCGACGCGGCGGAGACGGCGCTGTTCCAGGCCAAGGTACCGGCCAGCGAGCCGAAATACCTAGTGGTGGACGCAGCGACCTACTCGCAGTTGCGGCAGATTGTGCGTTTCAGCGAGTTCCAGACGGCGGGGGAAGCCGGTCTGCGGGCGCTGATCGAGGGCACGGTGGGGAAGATCAAGGACTTCTTCGTGTTCCGGTCGCAGTTCGTGGCCAAGACGGGCAGCGCTCCGGTGACGACGCACAACCTGGCGTTCGCGCACAGCGCGCTCGGGCTGGTGATCCGGCGGCTGCCGCAGCCGCTGCCGGGCACCGGGGCCATCGCCGACTACGCGGAGCTGGGCAACTTCGGCATGCGTGTAGTGATGAGCTACCAACCCAACACCCTGGCCCAGCAGTTCACCGTGGACGTGCTCTACGGCGCCGCGGTGCTCCGCAACGCCTTCGGGGTGCAGGTGAACAGCTAGTCCAACCGCCCACCCTTAGTTGTCAGCCATCAGCGGAGGGCCCGTAGGCGGGCCGGAAGCTGGTGGCTGATAGCTGGTGGAAATGCGGGGGTTCGTATGGATCTGAAAGTGTTCTATCAGAAGTTTCGGCAAGCGGAAGCCTCGATCGGGGAGGCGCACGTGGTGGTGGTGAGCCAGGAGAGCTCGGACGGGGGCCGGGCGGGAGTCCGCACGGAGGTCCCGCGGGCCCTGGCGGCGCGCATGGTAGTGGAGGGCAAGGCGCGGCTGGCCACGGCGGAGGAGAGCGCGGAGTTCCGGGAGCAGGCAGCGGAGGCCAAGCGGGCGGCGGACCAGGCGGCGGCGGCCAGCCGGATCCAGATCGCGGTGATCTCGGAGACGGAACTGCGGTCCCTGAAATCCGCGGCGCGCGCATCGCGTTCGTAGCGGGGACCCAGGGGAGACAGCCATGGCGCTATTCACAGACTTCACGGTCACGACCATCGACGAGCTGATGGGCTACGAGAGTTCGCTGCTGGAGGTGGCCCGGACCGAGCGGATCGATCTGAGCATCAAGCTGACGCTGGCGCGCCAGGAGATCGGGATCGAACTGACGGCCTTTCTGGCGGAGCGGAGCGGGTCGGAGTGGCAGGGGATCCTGTGGCCGGGGCTGGAGCTGGGGAACATCGTGGTGACCGAGCCGCTGCACAAGTGGCACATCTTCCACACCCTGGCGCTGATCTACCGCGACGCCTACAACAGCCAGCTCAACGACCGGTACATGGGGAAGTGGAAGGAGTACGAGCGGCGGGCGCAGTGGGCTTCCGGGAAGTTGTTCCGGATTGGCGTGGGAACGGTCAGCGACCCGATGGCGCAGGCCGAGAAACCCGCGCTGAGCAGCGTGGCTGGGGCGCTGCCGGGGGCGACGTATTACGTGCGGGCGTCCTGGCTGAACGCCCACGGGCAGGAGGGCCAGCCGAGCGAGCTGGTGGTGCTGAACACCGCGGCCAACAGTCTGCTGGTGGTCGAGATGGTGAACCCGCCTGGGAACGCGCGGAGCTGGAACGTTTTCGCCGGGCTGTCACCGAGCGAAGTGAGCCTACAGCACGACGTTCCGCTGGCGCTGGGGCAGACGTGGACCGAGCCGGCCTCGGGGCTGAGGCGAGGGAGGGCGCCGGGCAACGGGCAGGCGCCGGAGTCGTACCTGAAAGCGAGCGGAGCGTTCTTCCGGGGGTGAAACGTGGCGACGGTAGGAAGCGCGGCGACCAGCGCCGCGATGCAGATGCTGGCGGGGCCGACGGGGCTGCCCTACGCCGTGGCGGCGATTGCGCAGCAAGAGCGGGCGGAGCTGGCGCCGATCCTCGCCGAGCAGGTGGCGGCGCAGAACGTGGCCTTCGAGGTGGCGGAGAAGACCGCCGGGGTGAAGTACCCGGCGGTGTACGTGTACTGCGAGGGGATCGCCAACCTGCTGAAGGAGAAGTTCCGCACCTTCTCGGGGAAGGCCTACATGGCCATCGAGGTGCGGGCGTCCTCGGACCGGCTGGAGGGGCTGACGCAGGAGTTGCAGATGTACGTGAGCGCGGTGACGGCGGTGCTGGATGCGCACCGGGGAGACTGGGGATCGGGGATGTTCTACACGGGCGGTTACAAGGTGGAATTTGGTCCCGTCAAGCGCGGCGGGAAGAACTTCCTGGAAGCGGCCCGCGTGACCTTCGAAGTCGAAGCCAGCCTGTGAGGGCGGTCACCCGCCAAGGAGCATCACTATGGCTTACATTTCATCGAATGCGAACCGGCTGTACGTAGCTCTGGAGCAGAGCTACGGAAACGTGGCGAGCCTGGAAAGCGGGACCCGGATTCCCGCGGTGAAGCTGGTGGCGCGGCAGCGCCTGGAGCGTTCAGAGCGGAGGGACAAGACCGGGAGCCGGACCTTTGCCGGGCTTCCCTCGGGTTTGAGGCGGCTGACGAGTTACGAGCTGAGGACCTACATGACGGCCTGGGAAGCGTCGAGCCAGCCGCCGTGCTACGGGCCGCTGTTCGAGGCGGGCCTGGGCGCGGACGCGGTGTTCTTCAGCGGAGGCCAGGCGGGAGAGAACTCGAGCGGGAAGACGCTGAACTTCACCGCCGCGCACAACCTGACGGCGGGGCAGGCGGTGACGTTCGGGGCGGAACTGCGGTTTGTGGCTTCGATTGTGAGCGAGACGAGCGTGGAGCTGAACGCGCCGTTCGCGCTGGCGCCGTCGGCGGGCTCGCCGATCGGGGCGACGGTGACCTACCAACCGCGCACGGAGCTGAAGAGCGTGAGCATCTTCGACTACTGGGAGCCGGCTACGGCGGTGCAGCGGGTGCTATGCGGGGCGGGGGTGAACCGCATCCGGGTGCGGGTGAACGGGGATTATCACGAGTTCGAGTTCAGCGGGCCGGCCAAGGACCTGATGGACAGCAGCAGCTTCGCGGCGGGGCAGGGGGGGCTGACGGAATACCCGGCCGAGCCGACGGTGGAACAGCTCGACTACTCGATAATCCCGGGCCACCTGGGAGAGGCCTGGCTGGGGAACAGCCCGGACCAGTTCTACACGCTGACGGGCGCCGAGCTGTTGCTGGACAATGACCTGGACCCGCGCCTCAAGGAATTCGGCTGCAAGGTGCCGGCGCCGCACGGCCTGGCGCCGGGACGGCGGGCGGTGACGCTGGAGCTGGATCTGTACGAGCAGGACGACGCGGCGACCCAAGCGCTGTACCAGGCGGCGCGGCAGCAATCGCCGATCGCGGTGATGTTCCAGTTGGGGCAGCAAGCCGGCCAGCTCTTCGGGGTGTACATGAAGAGCGTGGTGCCGGAGGTGCCGGAGTTCGACGACAGCGATCGCCGGCTGGAGTGGCGCTTCGTGAACTGCCAGGCGCAGGGCACGGTGGACGACGAGATTTACGTAGCGTTCGGATAAAGCCATGGAGCACGAGAGCATCGTAACGCGAGAGTCGCAGAGCCATCCGGGAGTGCGGTACACGGTAAAGCGGATGTCCTTCGGGCGGCGGATCGAGCTGCTGCGGCAGGTGCGGGAGCTGGCGGCGAAGGCGGAGTTCCTGGAAGCCAGCAACGACCCGCGGGAGAAGATCGAAGCCACGCTGCTGGCAGGGGAAATCGACCGGCTGTACCTGTTGTGGGGGCTGGTCGGGATTGAAGGGCTGGAGGTGGACGGGCAGGCCGCCACGCCCGAGCTGCTGGTAGAGGCGGGACCGGAGGCGCTGTGCCGCGAGATCCTGGCGGCGGTGAAAGCGGAGGCCGGTCTCACTCAGGACGAGCAAAAAAACTGACCGTCGCCTTCCACTTTCAGTTCGCCAACCAGGCCGGGTGGAAGTGCGAGGAATGCCGGAAGCAGGGCCTGGAGATGAGGCGGCGGTGCGGGTGGCTGCCTCGGGCGATGGCGACGGCGCCGCGGGTCATCTGGGCGCGCGGCCGGGTCTCGACGGTAGTTTGCCCGAAGAGCCTGATTTCGGGCGCCAGCCTGGCCTGGCTGGAGGCCTTCTACGCGTGGAAGCGGCTGGGCGGGCCGGCGGCGGAGGAAATGAGCGCGCGGCAAGCGCAGGCCTTCCTGCTGCTGGAGAGGGAACTCGAGGCGGAAGCGAGTCATGACCAGGAAAGACATTGAGGAGCTGCTGGCCGGGGCGGGGGAGCTGACCCCGGCGCGCGCAGGGCGAGAAGAGACTGCGGCGAGCGTGCTGGGGGACGTGCTGGCGGGGCTGGAGACCGGGCTGACGCGGGGCCTCGGCCAATTCACCGGGGAGCTGGAGCAACTGCGGGTCTCCACCCAGACGCAGGCCGCGACGGTGGCCGAGAACACGCAGACGGTTCTCAAGAACACGGTCGCGCAGGCCTCCGCCGGGGGAACGTCCACGCTGACCGGCGTGGGCCGGGCGCTGTGGAACGTCTTCGGAAGCGGATTGGGAATGGCGCCGCTGATCTCCGGGCTGGTGCGGCTGTTCGCCGGCGGGCAGGAGGAGACGCCGGCGCCCTTGGTGGCTTACACGCCGCCGTCGCCGGTCGAGATCTACGGGCAGGTGTCGAGGTCGGCGACCGGGGAGAGCTACGCGTGGGAGTACGAAGGGCGCGGGGGTGGGCAGGTGGTGCAGCCGGCCAGCGCGGCGCCCGCGACGCAGATCACGGTGCAGGTGCAGGCCATGGACAGCCGGTCGTTCCTGGACCACAGCGACGAGATAGCGCGGGCGGTGAGAGAGGCGATGCTGAACTCGCATGCGCTGAATGATGTGGTGAGTGAGTTGTAGAGTGACCGCTCCCTGACGGTCGCGGCTCAGAACGGGGTGGAGCATGGGGGAATTTCCGAGGCTGAAGACCAGCGCGGTAATGCAATACCCGGCGAGCCGGAGCGCGCAGTACAGCACCGAGGTGTTCAGGTTTCTGGACGGAGCCGAGCAGCGCTATCGCCAGAGCGGGGCGCCGGCGCGGCGATGGGTAATCCGGCTGGAGAAGCTCGACGAAGAGGAGCTTCAGAGCCTCCAGGAGTTTTTCGCTTCGGTACAGGGGCGGGCCGGGAGTTTCTCCTTCGAGGATCCCTGGGACGAGGTCCCGCACGCCGATTGCAGCCTGGAGGACGACGGGCTCGAGATTGAGCTGCGCGGGGAGATGCGGGGCGAGGCGGTGCTGATAGTGCGGGAGAACACGGACTGAGATGCTCTACTTTCCGCAGCTCGCGAGCGGGGCAGTGAGCCAGTTCCCCATCCGGAAGCGCTGGCAGAGACGGACGGTGGTGAACCGCCTGCTGGACGGCCGCGCGTTGAAGCTGGCGGACCCGGACGGCTCGACCGTGGAATGGAGGCTCGAACTCGAGGGCCTGGGCGAGGAGGAATGGAGCCGGATCGAGTCGCTGTTCGCCGAGGCGGAGGGGCGCCTGAAGAGTTTCACCTTTCTGGATCCCACGGACAACCTGCTCACCTGGAGCGAAGACCTGGCCCAAACGGCGTGGGTGAAAGGCGCCGGGCTGGAGCTTACGGCCAACGTGGCGGACCCGGCGGGCACGAGCCGCGCGGCCAGGATCACTAACGGCACAGGCGCGGCCCTCACCGTCCAGCAGACCTTGAGCGTCCCGGGGTCGCTCGAGTACTGCCTGAGCATGTACGCGCGGAGCGAGCAGCCCGGCGAAGTGTGGCTGTTTCGGAGCACGGCGAGGAAACGGTTCCCGACAGGGCCGGCGTGGAGGCGGATTGTCCACCCGAGCAAACTCGCGGAGACCGGCGAAACGGTGAGCTTCGGGCTGGAGCTGGGGGCGGGCCGTTCAGTGGAAGTGTTCGGCGTTCAGGTGGAGGCGCAGCCGGGCGGCTCGAAGTACAAGAAGACGACCAGCCGGAGCGGGGTGTACGCGGAAGCATTCTTCGCGGACGACGTGCTGAGCGTGACCACGAAGGGGCCAGGCCAGCACGGGTGCGTGGTGCGGATTCGAGCGCGGGTCTGACAGATGGCGACGATTTGGGAACTGAAAGAGCAGGGCGTCACGGAGACTCCGCTGCTGCTGTTCGAGTGCCAGCTCAGCACCGGGGCGGTGGAACGGTGGAGCACGCACCGCGTGGAGGTGGAGGGGCACACTTACGAAGCGCGGGTGCTGCGGCACAACCTGTTCGAGTTGCGCTCCGGGGCGGCCGAGGGCATCGACACCATCATCAAGGCGTCGGTGACGCTGGCCAACGCGGATTCGCACTTCTCCCAAATCGAGCGGAACACGGGCTGGAAGGGAAGCAAGGTCACGATCCGGTTCGTGTTTTTCGACCTGAAGCAGAAGCAGGCGGCCAGCGAGGCGACGGTGCTGTTTCGGGGCACGGCGGAGCCGCCGGAGGAAATCACAGAAGCGGCCTTCCGGCTGACGGCGACCAACCGGCTGAACCTGCAACGGCATTTCCTGCCGGAGGTGCGGGTCGAGCGGCGCTGCCCGTGGAAGTTTCCGGCAACCGCGGCGCAGCGTGAGGAAGGGGTCTACGGAGGCGAGGGGGGCAAGTACTCGCCGTTCTTCCGGTGCGGGTACTCGGCGGGCGTGAGCGGGGGCGCGGGGAACCTGAGCGGGAATGAGCCGTACGCGAGTTGCGACCACACGCGGGCGCAGTGCGAACAGCGCGGGATGTTCCGGCAGGACTCGGGCAACAACCCGACGCGGCGGTTCGGTGGGATCGAGTTCGTGCCGGCGAGCACTTACGTGCGCAGTTACGGAGAGAAGGCCTCCCACCTTTCCACCCCGGTCGAGAACGAAGCCCGTTACAACGACTTCGTGCCGCTGATCTGCGGGACGGCGTGGTACGCGCCGCTCGTCGTGTTCGCCAAGAACGACGGCAACCTCACGCGGATGGAAGTGCTCCTGGGGATGGGAGAGATCCAGGGAGTGCTGAAGGTGCTGGTGAGCGGGATCGAGATTCCGCAAGGGCAGGCCGGGACGAACATGACGGGGACGGGCTGGTACAACGTGGTCAGCCTGGGAAACCGGACAGGTTGTTTCAATCTGGACTTCGCCGACGGAGCAGGGAACCCGCTGGGGGACCCGTACGGAAGCATGGCGCTGCTGTCGGTGGTGGTGCCGAACCGGATCAGCACGGCTCAGTCGTTGCCGCGAATCCAAGTGCTGGTGGAAGGGCTGAAGCTGCCGCGGTACGGTCTGGACGGAGGCTTTCTGGGAGAGAGCTTCACGAACAATCCGGCGTGGGTGCTGCTGGACGTGTTGCGACGGGCGGGCTGGGGTCCGGAAGAGATCGATTTCGGGAGCTTCGCGCAGGCGGCGGCCTACTGCGAGGAGCAGATTGCGGCGCTGGACCTGTACGGGAACCCGGTGACGATTCCGCGTTTCCAGTGCAACCTGGTGCTGAACCGGCGGCGCAGTGCGGCGGACGTGGTGCGGGGAATCCGCAACGGCGCGCGGCTGTATCTGACGTACAACACGGGCGGGTTGTTGCAGGTGCGGGTAGAGAACACTCTGGCGCTCCAGCAGGCGACGAAGCCGGCCGGGAGCAACAGCGCCAGCCAGCTCGACGGCGGCTGGCCGGCGTACGAGTTCGGGGACGGCGCCTCGGAATATTCTGGCGTGCTGCGGAGGGAGAACGGGGAGCCGTCCCTGAGGATGTGGTCGAAGGGAACGGCGGAGACGCCCAACCGGGTGACGGTGGAGTTTCAGGACGCCTTCAACGAATACCAGCAGGACAGCCTGTCGCTGGTGGACGTTCAGGACGCGCTGGCGACGGGCCAGGAGAGCAGCGTGGCGCTGCCGGCGCTGGGCGTGGCGAACTTCAACCAGGCGGCGCGGCTGTCCAAGCTGTACCTGGACAGGTCGGTGGCCGGGAACACGTACATCGAGTTTGACACCACGGTGCGGGGCCTAGGGCTGAGGCCCGGCGACCTGATCACGGTGACGTACCTGAAGGAAGGCCTCGAGCGGCAGCCGTTCCGGATCCTGAAGATCGCGCCGGGGTTGAACTACCGCACGGCGCAGATCACGGCGCAGATCCACCGGGACGAGTGGTACTCCGACGAAAACGCGGGCGAGGTGGGCAGTACGGGGACGCGCCGGCAGTTGCGGGCGGGCCTGGGCCTGCCGCGGCCGCTGGTGGGCGCGGCGCTGGACGAATACGGAGAGCCGCAGTTCGAGATCGCCGAGCAATCGGTGGAAGGCGCGGACGGCCGGGCGGAGGTGAGGCTGGCCGCGGGATTCGTGGTTCCCCGGGCGCCAGCGCTGACGGGCGTTGGGATCCCGCTGGTGAGCCTGGCGGCGAGCGTGAACACCACGGGCGGCACGCTGGCCGGAGACCAGACGCTGTACTACGCGCTGAGCGCGCTGGACTTGAGCGGGGGCGAGAGCCCGCTGTCGTTCGTGGTGCGGGCGACGATTCCGCCGGGGACCAACACGAACAGCGTTACGCTCGAGGGCCTGAGCTTTTCGAGCAACACGACCGGGTACAACGTGTACCGGGGCGCCAATCCGAGCCAGTTCTATCGGGTGGCGGCGAACCAGAGCCCCAGCAGCCAGTTCGCGGACGCGGGTCTGGTGCGGGAGCTGGCCGGGCCGCCGGACGAGAACTTCGATCACGCCAACTTCCACTGGCGGCTGGAGGTGCAACCGGAGTACGCGGCCACGATCCAGTCGGCGACGACGATCGGCAACGACACGCTGAACATGCCTGTGAACCGCTACCGGGGGATGGTGGCGCGGATCACGCGGGGCAAGGGCGCCGGGCAGGCGCGAGCAGTGATGGCGAACGACGCCACCACGCTAACCCTGGCGACGCGCTGGGAAGTGGTTCCGGACGCGACCAGCTACTTCGTGGTGGCGGAAGCGGGTTGGCACTTCGGGGCGGCGACACGGTCGAGCCCGGTGGAATTCGAGGTTCCGAACCGGGACGGAGCGACGGTGCACGTTTCGGGCAGGTCGGCAAACGTGCAGGACGAGGAGTGTGCGGAGGAACTGTCGCCGTTGACGCGCTGGCGGATCAGCGGGGCAGGAGCGCCGCTGGACGCGGACGTGCCGCCGCGGCCGGTATTCGGGATTATGCCCACGGGCGAGGGCAACCTGGAGCTGGTGGGCATTGCCTTCGAGGACCTGACCAACACGCGCACGATCACGGCGGCGACGCTGACGCTGAACTACTGGGACGAGCTGAGCAGCCCGTCGCAAAGCGCGCTGGGCGCGGCCGTGGCGGCCGAGGACACGCTGATCGACCTGGCGAGCGCGGGCAGCGGGCAGGCCGGGAGCCTGCTCCAGATCGAGTCCGAGCTGCTGCTGATCGAGGAAGTGCTGAACGGCGGTCTGCGCTACCAGGTGCAGCGCGGCGCGCACACGACGACGCCGGCAGCGCACGCCGCGGCCACGGCGATCTACCACCTCAAGAAGAAGGTATTTGTAGTGCCCTTCGTGCGGGACTTCTTCGGCAGCCCGGCCAGCGGCAGCTTCAGCCATTCCATCTACCTGCCGGACGCGCGGATGGCCAGCGCGGAGCTGTTCGTGACCAACCTGAAGGGGAACAGCGAGACCAAGACGGTCAGCTTCAGCTACACCGTGGACGGCGGGCTGAGAACGCTCTCGGGCGGGCAGTTCTCGATCCAGGTGGAGGGATACCTGGCGATCCAGACGAACGCCGCGCCGCCGCTGGTGGTCCAGGACGCGCATTCGGCGCGGGACATCTTCGCGGTGGTGCGAGAGGCGCCGACGGGGCAGCCGGTGAGCCTGCGGCTGCGGCAGAACGAGACGACTTACTGCGAGCTGACCATCCAGGCCGGGGCGACGATTTCCAACGTGGTGAACGGATTTGGGCTGCCGCCGCTGGCCGCGGGAGCGCAGGTCAACCTGGACATCGTATCGGTGGGGCAAGGAGCCGAGAACCTGCCGGGGCGAGACCTGACGGTGACGATACGGCTCTGAGGATGACGGATGCCCGAGACGCTCGAGAAGCTGCGGCCGGACCGGGATCTCCAGTGCTACTTCGAGCGGCCGTCCGCGGTGGCGGCGCTGAGCGCGGCCAGCGCGACGGGGTTCACGGTGTCGGGTTGCTGGCGGCAGCAATTCGACTGGGCGGTCCTGGAGTGGAACCGCGACAACGTATTTGAGCACCCGCTGTTTCGCAACCTGCCTGACGGAGACCTGAGCGGTCTCCGGCTTATCTACCAAGAAACCCGCACTAACTGCACGCCGATGGATTCCGACTTGTATCCAACCGTGGACTGGCCGTATCTGCGGGTGTGGGCGGAGTCTGGGGGAACGGAGCAGTTCTACAAAGTGCGGCTGAAGGACTATGCCACAGCGGTGGAAGGGAGTTACCAAGCGGCGTGGGCGGAGTTCGAGTTGCAGGGCACGCCGACGACGGGGGATTACATCGAGCTGGCCTGGCTCGCGGAACACCACACCTACCAGCTTTACGGGACGGACACTCTGGAGAGCGCGGTGCAGGCCCTGGTGGACAGCGTCAATGCGTTTTCGAGCACGATGCAGGCCACGCGGACGGGGGCGCGAATCCGGTTGACGGCGAAGGTGGCGGCGGGGGCAAATGGAAACCGGATCGGGGTGTATGCGCTGGTCTCGGGGGCGAAAACGGAGTCGTGGACGCCCCAGTGGCAGAAGCTGAGCGGCGGGGTGTCGCCGACGAAGTGGCGGGTGGATCTGAACTGTTCCTCGCTGGTGGACGTGAATGGGAACCCTGTGCCGATGAGCGCAGTGCGCAAGATGAGGTGGACCTACGCTGCGGACTTGCAGGCCGGAGCGTTCCAGCGGACGGACTTCGAGGTAACAGTAACTAGCTGGTCGGTAACTGGAAGTGGCGGAAGTTACTTGGTCGCGGGGCCGGGGAGCCGGCGAATCGAGGACAACTCGAGCGAAATAGTCTACAGCGGCAGTTGGGCCTCGAGCATGGGGAACTTCTCCGGAGGGACGATCCACCACACCAGCGTGGCTGGAAGCGCGCTGAGTTGCACGTACCGGGCTTCGGGCACGCACCGGCTGTACCTGGGAACCAGGCGGGCGTTCAGCTCGGGGCAGATTTCGATTGCGGTGAGCGGCGGCGGGGCGGTTACGAAGAACCTGGCGATTCCAGGGGAGGACGTCCTGGTGCGGCTGCTGGTCGGGGAGTATGGGGCCGGCGAGCGCACGGTGACAGTGACGAACCTGGGTCCGAGTGGCACGACGTTCTACTTCGATTTCCTGGAGGTGGCGGCGCCGACGGCGAGCCTGCCCGCGGTGGCGGCGGACGCGAAGGCGGCGTTGGCGACGGACTGGGACACGGACCACTCGATGGCGCTGGCGCCGGAGCGGACGGCGTGGATGATCCACGCGCTAGGGTTTCACGGGCGGGTCAACTACTATGTGGGGGCGCTGTGGTTCTACGAACTCGTGCGCGCGGGGCATCAGTACGCTTCGGGCACGGTGACCTTCACTGGCACGCCGCAGTTCAGCGCGATCACCGAGATCAGGATTGGGCGGACCGACGAGCCGCCGGAAAGCCAAGTTGTGGTCCAGCACCTGAACCTGGTCAGTGATACGGCGGAGAGCATCGCGCGGGCGTTCGAGCTGGAGATCAACCGGGGCTACATGGCGATCCGAGCAGAAGTGCAAGGGACCGTGCTGACGATCTGGGCGCGGGCGATGGGGACGGAGGGCAACAAGATCACGATCGCGGCGTCGCCCACCTCGGGGCAGTTCGTGGCGCAGACCAGCGGGCCGACGCTGGCGGGCGGAGTGGACGGAGACTGGCGGACGGACCTGGCGGCGAGCCCGCGGCTGAACCGGGCGGTGCGAGACTGGAGCCGGGCGTTCTTCGCGGCGGTGGCCGGCTATGGGCTCGAAGCGGTGGCGGCGTTCAGTATGGAGCTTCAGCACGGCGACCCGTCGGCGGCGGCAGGCATCGCGCAGCGGTACCCGGGCGGCGGGGCGGTGTTGCTGAGCACGCCGGCGTTGCAGACCAATTTCTCTCCGACCAGCCTGGCGTTCTGGAAACAGGTTTACCGGGAGATGGCCGAGATCATGGTGGTGGCGGGCGTCGCGCCGTTCCTGCAATTCGGCGAGGTGCAGTGGTGGTACTTCCCGGACGCGACGGGGATGCCGTACGCCGACGACTACACCAAGCAGCAGTTTCAGGCAGCGTATGGGCGGGAGATCAGCGTGATTCCGAACAACCACGTGCCGGTGGCCTCCTACCCGCAGGAGGCGGCGTTTCTGCCGACGCTGATTGGCAGCTTCACGAATGAAGTGATAAGTCACGTCCGGGCGACGGTGCCGGCGTCGAAGTTCGAGGCGCTGTACCCGGTGGACGTGAACGAGCCGGAGTTCAACCGGGCGGTGAACCTGCCGAGCGCGGACTGGACGCCGGCGAAGCTGGACTCGCTGAAGACGGAGAGTTTCACGTACACCTACGCGCGGAACCTGGACAAGAGCGCGGGGTCGATCGAGATGTCCAAGACGCTGGGGTTCCCGTGCGCGAAGCGGGCGCACCTGGTGGGGATCAGCGACTCGACCGCGCCGTGGCGGAAGGAAATGCGGCTGGCGAAGGCCGAGGCGCTGGCAAGCGTGGTGCTGTTCGCGCTGGACCAGTTCGCGCTGATCGGGTATCCGGCGCCGGTGGGGGCGGGGATGCGGAGAAGCATGTTTCTGGGGTAGCGGGGGAACGTTCCGTCTGGAAGCTGTGAAGAAACCGCCCGGAAGCCCGCGGCCCGACAAGACGGGAGTCTTATCCCACGCCGCAGCTCAAGCGCTTGCAGCCGAGTGGGGTAAGTCTCCTGACTTGCCGTGCGTTCTTTTCACACCTTCCTGTCCCCACATTCCCGCACTCCCTGCAAGTTGCCCGAAACCCAGAGCCCCCTCTTCAGCCTGCGTCACGGTCCGCGAAATGGAGCGGACCCGTGCACATGCCCATGCACACCGGACAGTGGAGCTGGGGTTGCAGCTCGATCCGCATGTCGCTGTACAGTTGGTCCACTACGTACCTGATTTTCCGTCCACTGGCCAACAGTCTGTTAGCCGCTGCAAAGACTTGAGGCGCGCGCTGTATGTCTGCGTCGCTGCTGAATCCAAAGGACCAGTTCGCCCGAGCGCAAGCCCCGCAAACGGACGTGGCGCAGCTTGGACACGTAACAATAAGGTCCTCGATCACATCGGTGCGCGTGAAAAACCTGCCGGGGTCCAACCGCTCACCCTTCTTGCCGCACCTTGAACACCGAACCGCCGCGTTGTCAGGCAATCCGCCGGGTCCTGGTTTGTTTGAACTTGTGGCGGCAGGGCTCGGTTCACGAATAACACCTGTGCTCGCCTCGTTCGTAGAAGTGGGGGCTGGTTCTGCCTTCTTGCGTTTGAAGAACCACATTGTCGATTTCCTCCTGTTTAGTGGCGATGGCGTTTTGCTCGCCGCTGCGATCGGGTCCCCTTCCCTTACCTTGCGTTCACGGAGATCCTGATCGGAAACTCCCGTTTTGGCTTCCCAAGCACGCTCCAGTATACAGCCCAGCCGCCTCCCTTTGGGACGGTTATTCATCGCATCCGTCGGGAGCAACTGCGGCGGCCCACGAAGGAGCTAGCCGGGCCTTTTGCAGTTACGGGAAGATCAGGAAATGCGCCATTGTTACACGATTCCTCAGACGCTTCTCCGATCAGTTGGCGATTGGCCGGCGCCAGACTGCTGGAGTTTGAGACGGTCTACCCAGTGTATGTGCACGAGCCCGAGTTCGGCCGGGCGGTGAACCTGCCGAGCGCGGACTGGACGCCGGCCAAGCTGGACTCGCTGAAGACGGAGAGTTTCACGTACACCTACGCGCGGAACCTGGACAAGAGCGCGGGGTCGATCGAGATGTCGAAGACGCTGGGGTTTCCGTGCGCGAAGCGGGCGCACCTGGTGGGGATCAGCGACTCGACGGCGGCGTGGCGGAAGGAAATGCGGCTGGCGAAGGCCGCGGCGCTGGCGAGCGTGGTGCTGTTTGCGCTGGACCAGTTCGCGCTGATCGGGTATCCGGCGCCGGTGCCCGAGGGGATGCGAAGGAGCGTGTTCGAGGGGTAACGAAGAGGCCGGCTGGAAAGCCGGCCGGCAAGCCGGAGGCTCACCCCACCGTCTGTCCTCGGTTTCTTACTTGCGGCGACGCAGGAAAGCCAGGGCGCCGACGCCCAGGGCCAGCAGGGACCAGGTGGCGGGCTCAGGGATGGCGCCCCCGGTGCCCTCGATCAGGATCGCGCCGTCTCCAGTATAGTAGGTGACCCAGTCCGTGCCGAATCCGAAGCTGCCGCCGGGGTTCCGAAGGGCCGAGTAGTCCCCCACGACCGGGGTAGATTGCCAGTGAAACTGCTGGCCATAGGTGCCGAAAGCGAGAATGGGGGTCAGGCCGATCCACCAATCCCCCGCCGCGAGGGGGATGCTCAGCCCCCCGGCGGTAACGACATAGCTTGTTCCGTCCCACGAGAAGCTGGCCGTGTACACGGCGCCGCCTGTCGGGTCGTCACCGGATCCTGGCAGCGAACCGCTCTTCGGGAAGATGTTGACACGGGCATTGGCGGTAGTAGTCGGCCAGGGTCCGGTGCTCCCACCGAAGTAGCCAGTGATCGACTGGACGGTCCAGCCGCCCGGGTCCACCGTCACGTCGTGCACCTGGTACGCGCTGTATCCGGGCGTATCGGGGAACTCCTGATCGATGTACGCGGTGAGTGCCGGGTTCGGCGCCTGATACCAGAGCACCCCCGCCTGAAGCGGAACGATCGAGCAAATCAGCGCTGCCAGAACGACTCTGTACACTGCACACCTCCCTAAGAAAATCGGGCCCGGAACTCCTGGGCGAGTAACGAGTATAACCCGGAATTCCAGGTTCTGCAACCTGAAACTTCCATTGTGCAGCACGGGGAAGTACTAGTACTCCTGCGCCACCCTGATAGTACCGGCACCCCCATGTGCGGGGGGCGCTGGGGTGACAGGCCATGGGCCTGTCCTACCAGTGCTATAGTTGCTCTCTGGCCGTGGTTTCCGCGCACAACGTCTCCAAAGTCTTCCACCTCTACAAGAAACCTTCTGATCGGGTTCTGGAGCTCTTCCCTTTCATCGGCAAGCCGGCGCACAGGGATTTCTGGGCGCTGCGGGAGGTGTCTTTCCGAGTGGAGCCAGGCGAGATCCTGGGCGTGGTGGGGCCGAACGGATCGGGCAAGAGCACGCTGCTCCAGATCGTCTGCGGCATCCTGCGTCCGACCAGCGGGCGGGTGGTCACCGAAGGGCGGGTCGCGGCGCTGCTGGAGCTGGGCGCGGGGTTCAATCCGGAATTCACGGGCCGGGAGAACGTGTACCTGAACGGGGAGATCATGGGCCTGTCGCGCCAGGAAGTGGGGCGCGCCTTTCCGCGGATCGAGGCCTTCGCCGAGATCGGCGAGTACATCGACCGGCCGGTGAAGGAATACTCGACCGGGATGTACGTGCGACTGGCGTTCTCGACGGCCATCCACGTGGACCCGGAGATCCTGGTAGTGGACGAGGCGCTGGCGGTGGGTGACGCCATCTTCGCCAGCCGGTGCGTGCAAAAGTTCGACGAGCTGAAGCGGCGCAAGGTGACGGTGCTGTTCGTTTCGCATGATCTGGGGCTGGTGAAGCGGCTGGCGGACCGGGCGCTGTTCCTGGTGAACGGGCGGATCGAGGCGGAAGGAAATCCCAACGACGTGGTGAACCGGTACGTCGGGATGGTGCTGGAACGGCAACAGCGGGAGGCCGTCAGTGGCAAGCCAGGGGGCGCGCTGGAGAGCAGTTTTCGGCACGGGGACGGCGCGAGCGAGATCACGGCGGTGGAGGTGCTGGACCGGGACGGGCGTCCGGCGAAGACGGTGCCGAGCGGGGAGCGGGTCACGGTGCGGGTGGAGGCGGAGGTCCGCCGGGACGTGCCGGAGCTGGTGGTGGGGATGCTGATCCGGGACCGGCTGGGGGTGGATGTCTTCGGGACTAACACGCGGCTGGAAGGCAAGTCGCTGGGGGCGTTCCGCGCGGGAGAGCGGGTGGAGGCGGAGTTCCGCTTCGCGTGCCTGCTCGCGCAGCACGAGTACACGCTGACGGTGGCGACGCAACACTGGGACGGCTCGAGCCAGGACTGGCTGGACGACGTGTTAAGCTTCCGGGTTATGGATCCGAGGGGTGGCGCGGGGACAGCGAGTTTGCCGGCGGAAGTGAGGTGGCGGCGGAAGTGATTTACGTCGTCGTGGTTGCGGGCGTGGTGGCGGTTCTGCTGGGGGTGACCGTCTGGCGGGCGCTTCAGGTCCGGAGCCAGGCGGATTTCCTGGTGGCGGGGCGGAAACTGCCGTGGGGGGTGCTGGTCTTCACGCTGCTGTCGAGCTGGATCGGGGCGGGAAGCCTGTTTGCGGGCGGCGAGAACGCCTGCCGGAACGGTTTTGCGGCGCTGTGGCAGCCGGCGGGCGGCTGGCTGGGGTTGATAGTGATCTGGCAGATCGCCGGGCGGGCGCGGCGGTTCGCGCAGTACACGGTGCCGGACCTGTTGGAGGCGCGTTACAACACCGCGGCGCGGGTGCTGAGCACGGTGGCCATTGTGATCGCCTACACGGTTATCACCAGCTACCAGATCAAAGGCGGCGGCGACGTCCTGCACCTGATCTTCCCGGAGATGGAGCGGGCTACCGGGATGTATTTGATTGCGGCGTTCGTGATTGTGTTCACGGCGGGAGCGGGGATGGCGTCGGTGGCCTACCTGGACCTGGTGATCGGGATGCTGGTGACAGTCATCGTGGTGACGGCCGTGCCGGTGCTGTTGCACAACGCGGGAGGCTGGGAGGCGGTGCGGAGGAGCCTGCCGGCGAGCCACTTCCAGGTGCTGGGCGACCTGACGCTGAGCCAGGCGCTGGGATTCACGCTGCCAACGATGCTGCTGATGGTCGGCAACCAGGGGATGTACCAGAAGTTCTTCTCGGCGCGCTCGGAGAAGGACGCGCGGTACGCGGTCAGCGGGTGGATCGCGGGAACGCTGTTGCTGGAGACGCTGATCGTGACCATCGCGGTGATCGGCAGCGCGCAGTTCCGGCCGGACAATCCGCGGGAGATCATTCCGGTGACGGCGCGGCTGGGGCTGCCGCCCTGGCTGGGGGCGCTGCTACTGGGCGGGATATTCGCCAAGATCATCTCGACGGCGAATAACTATCTGTTTTCGCCGGCGAGCAACATAATTCACGACATTTACCAGCGGTTCATCGACCCGCGGGCCTCCGAGCGACGGGTGCTGGTGGTCTCGCGGCTGGTGGTGGTGCTGCTGGGGGTGTATGCGCTGCTGCAAGCGGCCCAGTTCGAGTCCATCCTGCGGGCGGCGCTCTACGCCTACACGGTGTACGGGGCAGCGGTGACGCCGGCGGTGATGGCGGTGTTCTTCTGGAAGCGGGCGACGACGGCCGGCGCCATCGCTTCGATCGCCTTGGGGACCGTGGTGACGGTGGGCTGGAACCTGGCCCAGATCGAGTGGCTGGAGGCGGTGTACCCGGCGCTGGGGGTGTCGCTGGCGAGCCTGATCGTGGTGAGCCTACTCGGGTCACCGCCGGCGGAGGCCAAGTGGCGGCCATTTTTCGCCGAGGAGGCGGTGTGCAACTCGCATTGATACAGGAGGCGCTGAGGCAGGAGGGCCTGGACGGGTGGCTGTTCTTCGACCACCACCGGCGCGACCCGCTGGCCTACCGGGTGCTGAAGCTGGAGCCGGAGCGTACGCCGACGCGGCGATGGTACTACCTCGTGCCGGCCGCGGGCGAGCCGCGGGGGCTGGTGCACCGGATCGAGAGCGGGATGCTGGACCCGCTGCCGGGCCAGAAGCGGAAGTATGCGAGCTGGAGCGAGCAGGTGGAGGGCCTGCGGCAGTTGCTGGCGGGCTGCCGGCGAGTAGCCATGCAGTATTCGCCGAACTGCGCCATCCCGTACGTGAGCATGGTGGACGCGGGCACGGTGGAGCTGATACGGAGCCTGGGGGTGGAAGTAGCCAGCTCGGCGGACCTGACCCAGCAATTCGAGGCGCGTTGGAGCCGGGAGAACCTGGAATGTCACCTGGAGGCCGGGCGGCGAGTGGACGAGATCCGGCGGGGGGCGTTCCGGCTGATCGGCGAGCGGGTGCGGGCGGGCGCGCCGGTGAGCGAGTTCGAGGTCCAGCAACACATCCTGGAGCGGTTCCGGGAGGCGGGGCTGGTGACGGATCACGGGCCGATTGTGGCGGTGAACGAGAACGCCTCGAACCCGCACTACGAGCCGCGCCTTGGGGCCGCCCGGGAGATCAGGCGCGGGGACGTGGTGCTGATCGACTTGTGGGCCAAGCTGGAGGGGCCGGAGGGCGTCTACTACGACGTGACCTGGACGGGGGTGTGCGCGGCGGCGCCGGCGGCGGAGGTGGCGCGCGTGTTCGCGGTGGTGCGGGAGGCGCGGGACCGCGCGGTGCGGTTCGTCGAGCAGGCGGCGACGGAGAAGCGGCCCATGCGCGGCTTCGAGGTGGATGATGCGGCCCGCGGCGTGATCCAGGCGGAGGGTTTCGGCGAGTACTTCACGCACCGCACCGGGCACTCGATCGGGGTGGAGGTGCACGGGGCGGGTGCGAACATGGACAACCTGGAGACGCGGGACGAGCGGCGGATCATCCCGTGGACCTGTTTTTCGATCGAGCCGGGGATTTATTTGCCGACATTTGGGATACGGTCCGAGGTAAATGTTTTTGTGGATGAAGACAGCGCCCGAGTGACGGGCGAAATACAGAAGGAATTGGTGACGATATAGGATGCGGTGCAGAGTGATTCTAGCTTGCTGCGCGGTGGCCGGCTGCCTGGCGGCGGATCAGGCGGCGTCCTGGAGCCGGCGGGGGAACGTGTTCGCTTTCCGGCTGCGGGACGGCGGGGCGGAGCTGGAGTGGATGAGCGCCTCCGCGTTCCGTTTCGAGCGGACGTGGGGACGGGCGCCGGAGAGGCGGCCGCCCATCACGGGGGAGGCGGTGCAGGCAGACGTCAAGGATCTGGGGAGCCGCCTGGAGTTCTCGACGCGCTACCTGGTTGTGGAGATGGAGAAGTCGGGCCTGCGGCTGCGGGTGAAGAACGGCGAGGGGCAGGTTCTTTCCGAGATGCTGGGGCTGCGGAGGGAGCGGGCCGGCGTGGCCCTCGAGTATCGGGCGGGTGAGAAGGAGAAGTATTACGGCCTCGGGCCGCGGACGGCGGTGAGCCTGGACCTGCGCGGGCAGCGGGTGCGGGCGACGACGCCGCTGCTGATTTCGAGCGCGGGCTACGGCGAGTTTCACCGGGCGCCGGGAGCCTATGTCTACGACCTGGCGCAGTCGCAGAAGGGGCGGCGGCGGGTGAAGATCGAAGGCGGCGATCACGTCGAGTGTTTCTTCTACTACGGTCCGGCGCCGAAGGAGATTCTGGAAGAGCATGTGGCGCTGGGTGCGCCGGGGGCGGAGCTGAGGGCGGGTGATTTCGGCGTTCTGGAAGCCGGCCAGGTGCCCAAGGACGTGGCGCGGCTGCCTGGGGGTGGGGTGGCTTCCTGGGAGGGACTGCGGGCCAGCATTCACGCGTTGATGCACGCCAGCTTCTCGGGGATGCTGGTTTCGGCTTTCGATTTGGCGCCGTATCTGGCGGCGCAGGGAGCGCTGGCGGAGCGGGGCGTGCAGTTCGGGAGCGTGGTTCCGCTGGTGTGGGCGTCCGGGGATCGTTCGGGCAATGGCCCGGCGTACCGGAAAGCGATGGAGCTGAGGAGAAGACTCGTGCTGTTCCTGGCCACCTATGCAACGGAGGCGCGGGACCGAGGCTTTCCGCTGGCGCGCCCGCTGGCGATGCAATTTCCCTCGGACCAGGAGGCTTGGAAGAGGACCGAGGAGTTCATGCTGGGCGACGAGCTATTGATCGCACCGGTGTGCTCTCCGGAGGTCAAGCAGACGGTGTATCTGCCGCAGGGCATCTGGACGGACCTGCGGAGCAACCAGGTGTACAAGGGGAGGCAGACCCTCGAGGTGCAGGCGGCTCCAGACGAGCTGCCGATATTTGTCCGTAACGGAACGATTCTGCCGATGGCGCCTGTGGCGGCGGGGGAGCCGGCGGCGCTGCACTATTTTCCGAAGCTGGCCGCGGAGTTTTTCGTGCACGAGGAGGGCCTGGACGACTTCTCGCAGTTCCACGCGGCGCCGGCCCTGGAAATAGTGCGGCTGGAGATCGAATCGCTCAAGGCGCGGGAGTACGAGTGGGTGGTGCACCATTCGGGAGCGTGCCGGCGGGTGGCGCAGGTGGACGGGACAGAATACCGGGAGGCGGCGAGTTTCCGCGCGCTGAAGCCGGGTGCGTGGTTCTACGATCGCGCCACGGATAACCTCCACATCCGCGCGCAGGCGAAGGCGGGACAGGATCTGATCATCAAGCTGTGGTTGGAAGTGGCGTGGGAGTGAAGAGGCGTTAAACACCAACGAGGAGAACTTGGCCAGGTTTCGCTGCCGGGAGGGCTCTGAGCAGGCTTGGCACGAGCGCTCGTAGCGATTCAATCCGGTTCGTCGCGGCGATGAGTACAACCACCGCGAGCCGAAGGTCGGCCAGGTTCTGCTGGAATTCGAGGTTCTGGTCCGCGGTCAAGAAGACATCGAACTCTTGGGCGGCGAGTCGGAGGAGAGGTCCATTTCGCGTGCCGGCCCAGCCCATCTGCGCGACGGTTCGGACTTCGTGGTTCGGGATGAGCCGCGCGAGCCGGCGGGGCAGCGACTCATCGAGCAGGACACGCATCGGCGATCAGAATGTCTCGGGCCACCTCCAGCGCAGCCACGGCCTGCTCGCGAGTCACAGAGGGGAAGTCATCCAGGAAATCATCCAAGCTCTCGCCGGCGGCGAGGTAGTCGGTCAGGTTCTTGAGTGGCACGCGTGTGCCCACGAACACGGGGGTGCCGCCCAGAATCTCCGGATCGCTGTGAATCACGGAGTCGCGCTTCAGCATCGAGGTTCCCCAACGAAAGGATACCATGAATGCGCGGCCGCCACGGCGCTCTAGCCCGGCTCAAGCAGCTTCGTTGACGCGGCAGCGGGTGGGGAGGCCTTTGCCGAATGCGCGGATGCAGCGGTTGCAGGAGATGCAGGCGGCTTCCGGCGCGCCGCGGCCTTCCAGCCAGCGCCGCGGCAGATCGGGCTCCCGGACCAGGGGGCGCGCGAGTCCGAAGAACTGAGGCGTGCGCGACTTCAGGGCCTGCTCCAGCCGCTCGACGGAGCGGTTGCCCCCGGTGACGATGACGGGAATCTTCACCTGGAGCGCCTGCGCGTACTTCAGAAAGTAGGACTCATCCTCCGGCCGGGCGATGTTCTCTCGAACCGGGTTGTTGCCGCTGATCTCGATGGCCTGAACGCCCGCCTTCTCGATCGCGCTCGCCAGTTGCGGGAAGGTCTGGATGTCGATGCCGCCCTTCACCGCGTCGTCGCCGTTCATCTTTATCAGGATGGGGAAGGCCGGTCCCGCCAGCTTGCGTGCCTGCCGGACGATTTCGCGAATCACGGCGACGCGGTTCTCGACCGTGCCCCCATACTTGTCGTTGCGGGTGTTGGTGTAGGGCGACAGGAACGAGCTGAGCAGATAGCCGTGGGCGCCGTGGAGCTGGACGCCGTCGAAGCCCGCTTCTTTGGCGCGCCGTATGGCCTGGGCGAAGCTGGTCACGATGGCCTCCACTTCCGCGGTGCTCAGGGCGCGTGGCTTGGCTTTCGATTGCGGCCAGGCGGTCGCTGTCGGCCCCACCGGTTCACTGACCTGCGCCTGCATACCCGTGTGACCGATCTGCGCGACCACCCGGCAGGCCTTGTTCGTCTGGTGGATGACGCTGGCGAGCTTGCGCAGGCCGGCGATGAAGCGGTCATCGCAGATGCGGGTTTGCAGGTCGCTGCTGCGCCCTTCCGGCGTCACGGCCATGTAGCCGGTGATGATGAGGCCCACTCCGCCGGCGGCGAGGTTGCGGTAGAGGTTGAGTCCCTCGTCCGTCATTTCGGCGTCGCGCCAGGCGTTTTCGGCGGTGGCGGAGCGAACGAGGCGGTTGGTCAGCCGCAGGCCCGCGATGCGGCCCGGAGAGAAGAGCGCGTAACGATCGCGCCGCGCGCCGGGCGCGGCGAGCGCGGGGGCAGCGAAAAGGAACTGTCTGCGGGTGGAAGGCATAGGAGGAACCCTTATTGCTGAGGACAGTGTACCACGCGGCTTGTCAGCCCTCCGTGACCGTCAGGCGCAGCGCATCGCCCGGTGCCAGGCGCAGTGGCGCCGCGGGGCGGACGACGACCTCGGCGTCGGCGAGCGTGACGGTGCCCTTGAAGGGAGCCGCGAGCTTGGGCTTCGCGCCGAGGTAGGGCAGGCGGAGCGTGAGCAGCTCCAGCGCGCCGCCCTCGACGGCGAGTTCGACGTCCAGCTTTTCCTTGGCCAGGGTCTGAGAGTACCCGCCCCAGGCGGTCCCGCAAGAGAACAGGCAGCGGAAGTTCGTGCGCTGGACGCGCGGGTGGAAGCGGAGCTCGCGGTCGGGGGCGGAGTAGGCGAAGCCGGAAAGCGCGGTCAGCAGTGACCAGCTCGACATGGCGCGAGCGTAGTGATGGCCGCACTCGATTTCGTTCCAGGGATTGCGCCGGGCGCCGTCATAGCGTTCCCGCACCGCCGAGACGATGGCCAGCCCCTCCTTGATCATGTCCTCGTAGAAGAGGTGGGCGGCGACCTGGTACTCAATGCCGGTCCAGACCTCGTCGGAGTAGACCAGAGGTAAGGCGGGACGTTTGTCGCGGGGCCAACTGCACACCAGCAGGCCCTTCTCGTCGTTGAGAGCGTAGAGGCGCTGGGTGTTGGGGAAATCGCCGAACTCCTGGCGGTAGTTGTAGCGGAAGATGGAGCGGAGGGCCGCGCGAATGTGGTCGCGGGGCAGCAGCTTGCCCAGATCGACGACTTCGGCGAACCACTGGCCGAGCAACTGATCGGAGAGGCAGCCTTCGCCGTACTGGTAGCGCCCGGCCTTTTCCTGGCGCTCGTCCACTTTCTGGACGTAGTATTCGGCGTTGAAGAGCAGCTCATCCAGACGCGCGCTGCCTTTCTTGAGAAGCTCCTCGTAGGTGGCGGCGGAGTCGTCGCCCAGGTGGCGGGCCATGCGCGCGGCGGCGGCCAGGGCGCCCAAATACAGCGTGCCCACCATGCTGTTGGGGCCGTAGAACTCGATGTCGTAAGTGTTGTGCTGCTCGCCTTCCATAACACCGTCGCGGTCGGCGTCCCATTGGGTCCAGGCGTATTCGAGGGCGCGCTTGAGGTGCGGCCAGAGCCGGCGCAGCCAGGCGTCGTCGCCCGAGAGGCGCCACTCGCGGTAGACCTTGAGGACGCAACCCATCTGGCCGTCGGCGGCGGGCTGGTTGCGGTTGCCGCCGGGACGGAGGGGGACGGGGGTGCGGAAGCTCATGCTGCCGTCGGGGCGCAGGTTCACCAGGAAGTCGGTGTCGCGCATGGAGCGTTCGAGGTCGGGGTAGAGGTGGGCCAGGGTCTGCTCGTAGTTGTAGACGTGGGTGCAGTTCATGGGGCAGCAGCCGGCGTTGTCG
>CAYGVJ010000049.1:0-35633 GCA_964353255.1 uncultured Solibacteraceae bacterium
CCTCCGGCGTCCTCCAGCGCCCGCCATAGGGCCTCGTACTCCGTGCTGTTTGCGTTGATGCAACCCTCCCCTGTCCCGCTACCCGTGTGGCGCATTTCTGAGGAAGCCTCCGGACTTTCCGAGACCTTTTTGAGCATCCCTCTACGACCTGGAATTCGCCACCAGCGCCTGCAACTGCAAGGCGGTCTCCTGGCCCTCGAGCGCCGTCTCCAGCAGCAGGCCGGGCCTGCCGGGTATGCCGGTCCGCGGCGTCTGAATCCCGTGGTTCAGGCGGGCAAGAACCTGCCTCTTGAGGCCCGCGAGTTCTTGTTCCCGCGGCGCAAGCGCGGGCGCACTCTCCGCGCCCATCGTGAACCCCCTCAGCGCTGCTATCGGCGAAACCTGCCAGAAAGTTGACTCAAGCCAGGATCTTTTTTGGACACCCGGACAAGTTGATCATTTTTTCCATCCGGAGCGACTCCAGCGGCCCAGGAAGGGGCCAACACTGGCTCCTCCGGGTACGTAAGACCTGGAAGTACCTCATTTCAAGCGGCTTCTCAGACACCTCTCCGTCAGCTCCCTCCTTCGCCCGGTTTGGTTGCCCTTCGCCGCCGCACCCTATCCGGCTGGCACCGGCAGAGCCGGGGCGCCCTCTGGGCCCCGCCGCACCATGCTTCCAAACAGGCGCCGCGTCAGATGGCTCTCGGCCAGCATCAACCAGTAGTAACGGGCCATGCTTCACCAACCGGCGCGCCTTCTTCCAACTGGCCGCCTGGTAGAGGAAGCTCTTGTACCGGACCAGCGGCTGGCCCCGCTTCTGTTGCCACTCGATCTCTGGCAACAGCAGTTGTTCCCAGCCGTCGGCGCCGTGGACGTCACGGTAGTCCTCCCGGGCCTGGCCGTGCTCGGACTCGCCCACTGGCGCAGAAAGCACGCCTAACACAGACTGGAAAGTCCGTGGCACAGGCATTCCTGCCTGTGTTACCGCTTGCGCCGCAACTCGCATTGCGAGTCCAATATCCTCATGAGCCCATCTCGACTCTCCCGGCGCGCCTTTGCGGGCGCAGCGATATCGGCTTCCCTGCCCCAGGCCGTGGCGGCCAGCGACCGCATCTCGATCGGCATCATCGGGGCGGGCAGCCGCGGCCAGTACCACCTGCGGGAGCTCGCGAAGCTCACCGACCAAGTGGCCCTGACGGGCATCTGCGATGTTTACCGGCCCAACGGTGAGCGCGCCGCCCAAATAGCGGCCAAGACCTGGGGGACGGCGCCCTACCAGACGGCTGACTACCGCGAACTGCTCGCGCGGCGCGACGTGGACGCGGTAATCATCTCGACGCCCGACTTCAGCCACAGCCGGATCCTGGAGCACGCCGTGCGCGCCGGTAAGGACGTTTACTGCGAGAAGCCCATGGGCACCGTCTTCGCCGAGGCCAAAGCGGCCTACCTGGCGGTGAGAAGCAGCGACCGGGTGGTCGAGATCGGCACCCAGCGCCGCAGCGACGGAGGCTATGTGGCCGCCAGCAAGCTGGTCCAGGCGGGCGCTCTGGGCCAGGTCACCCGCATCGACGTCTCGGTGAATTTCCAGGAGCCGCGCTGGCGCCGGGATTACTCCGCCGTCCAGCCCGCGGAGGTGGCCTGGGAGCAGTTTCTCATGCACCTGCCCCGCCGGCCATTCGATGCCCGCCGCCTGCGCGAGTGGCAGCTCTTCTCCGACTACACCAACGGCATCCCCGGGCTGTGGATGTCGCACTTCAGCGACGTAGTCCACTGGTTCATGCAGGACCCCTACCCCGCCGGCGCAGTCGCCAACGGCGGAGTGTTCTTGTGGAAGGACGGGCGCGAAACCTCCGACGTCTTCCACGCCCTGCTGGACTATCCGAAGGGTTTCTTGTTCAGCTTCGCCATGAGCCTGACCAACGCCGCCGGAGACCGCAACTTGTGGCACGGCACGCGCGGCACCCTGGACCTGGACGCCCTGACCATCTCCGGCGCCGGCAGCCGGTTGCCCGACCGGATCCAGGAGAGCACGCGGATCCAGCCCGAGAAGGTCACCTCGCACCTGGAGGACTTCCTGGACTGCGTGCGGCGGCGGAGCACGCCGCGCGCGGACATTCAGGCCGGCTTCTCCCACGCGGTGGCCGGGATCATGGCTTCCGAAGCCCTGCGGACGGGGAGGCGCATCCGCTTCGACCGGGAGCGGCTAGAGCTGATCTGAGGCACACCGGCAGGAATGCCTGTGCTACTAACCGCGAGATTCTTCGCAAGCCGCGACGACTTCTGCGGGCTGAAGCCCACGCCACACGTGGCGCACACTTCAGAGGGTGCTGAAGAAGTCCTACTTCAAGGCCCGAGGACGACAAGCTAAAGCATGTCCCACAACGCCAAATCAGGCATTTGCGCGCCCACGTAGGACATGCTTCAGCTTGTCCAAGGCCTTTTTCAGCACCCTCTTCAGTGTGCCGCGGCGAGCTTCAGCTCGCCGGTTTGGTTGCGGCTCTGCCGCGCTGTGCCACGTGCTACACTCGAATTGCGTATGTCCGGCAAGAGCGAGACGGCCAAAGAGCCCCGCCCGCCCTTCAAGTTGTGGGGCCCGGCGGTGGGCCTGGGCTGGCTGATCCCCGGAGGCGGGCACTTCCTGCTGAAGCGGTACGGTCGCGGCGGGTTGTTAATGTTTGCCGTCACCGGCATGTACCTGCTGGGCCTGCTGGCTCGCGGGGCCCTGTTCACTCCACAGGTCGCCGACCTGTTCACCACGGTGATCCATTGCGGCGGCTTCTTCGGCAACCTGGCCAGCGGCGCACTGTATCTGCTGACGGTCTGGCTGGGCTACGACCAGCCCGACATGCCGGGTCTGGCGCACGACTACGGCACCAAATTCCTGGTCACCGCGGGGCTGCTGAACGTTCTGGCGATGGGGGACGCCTACGAGCTCGCGGTGGGGAGGAAGAGCTGATGCCCAAGGTGATGCTCAGCCATTTTGAGGCGGCGCTGGTGTTCGCCTTGTTCAGCTCGATCGTGCTGGGCATCGTCACCAAGCGCACCGACCGCGAGCGCCTGACCTACGGGCTGTACTGCTTCGCCGGCTTCCTGGCGTTTCTGTTCGGCCTGGGCTGGCTGATGTACCTGGGCCACGGCTGACCCTCCGCGCTCTCCCGCCGATCCAGCAAGTACAATGGGTGTAGTTGCGGGATGCGCACCTTCTACCTCAAAACCTTCGGCTGCCAGATGAACGAGCACGACTCGGAGAAGGTGGCCGGTCTGCTGATGGCGCAGGGACTGGAGCGCGTGGAAGATCCCTGGCAAGCGGACCTGGTGCTCTACAACACCTGTAGCATCCGGGAGAAGGCGGAGCGGAAGGTCTTCAGCCGCCTGAGCGAGTTTCGCCGCCCGCGCGGCGAGGGAAAGCTGTTGGGAGTGCTGGGCTGCGTGGCGCAGCGGGAGGGCCTGCGCATCTTCGAGCGCGCCCCGCAGGTGAGGCTGGTCTGCGGCTCGGCCAGCTACCCGAAGCTGCCGGAATTGCTGGCGCGCGCGGAAGCGGGCGAGCGGCGCCTGAGCGGACTGGATCTGGCGGTCGAGAGCGCCTTCGAGACGCCGTTGGTGTGCCGTGACAGCCCCTACCGCGCGTACGTCACCATCGTGGAAGGTTGCGACAAGGCCTGCGCCTATTGCGTGGTGCCCTCGGCGCGGGGCGGCGAGCGCAGCCGCTCCAGCGCGAGCGTCATGGCGGAGATCCGCCAGTTGGCCCAGCAAGGCTACACCGAGGTGCAGCTTCTCGGCCAGAACGTCAACTGCTACCGCGACCCGTCCCCTGCCGGCTGGGATTTCGCGACGCTGCTCGCCCGCGTGGCCCAAGTGCCAGGTTTGCGGCGGGTTCGCTTCGTGACTTCCCACCCGCGGGATTTCGGCCGCGAGATTGTCGCCGCCATAGACACCCACCCCGTCCTGGCCGAGCATGTTCATCTGCCCGTGCAGTCGGGCTCCAGCCGGGTGCTCGCAGGCATGCAGCGGCTGTACAACCGCGAGGAGTACCTCCAGCGCATCGAGTGGATCAGGAGCGCCCGCCGCCAGATCGCCATCAGCACCGACGTTATCGTCGGCTTCCCCGGCGAGACCGAGGCGGACTTCCAGCAAACGCTCTCCCTGCTCGAAGAGGTCCGGTTCGATTCGGCTTTCAGCTTCAAGTACTCCCGGCGTCCCCTGACCGCGGCGGCGGCGCTGGACGCGCAAATCCCGGAAGAGGAAAAGAGCCGGCGCCTGGCGGCGCTCCTGGAGCGGCAGCGCGCCATCCAGCTTCGCCGCAACGGCGAACTGGTGGGCACGGTCCAGGAAGTGCTGGTGGAAGACTACCATCCGGCGACCGGACAATGGGTCGGGCGCACCTCGCAGAACCGGGTGCTCAACTTCGCCTCCGCTGCCGGAGACGGCCGCTCGCTGCTCGGCCGCTACGTGCAGGCGCGCGTCACCCGCGCGGGGCCCAACTCCCTGGTCGGAGAAAGCCTGCCGGATTTGGTCTAATGGTGTCGAGGGGAAGATTATGGAAGTCGAGATGAAGATCCGGGGCCTGATGATGGATCCGGTCAGCAACATGCCGATCGTCATCTTGAAGGACGTCAACAGCAATACCATCCTGCCGATCTGGGTCGGAATCTACGAAGCCAACGCTATCGCCCTCGAGATCGAGAAAGTCGTCACCCCGCGACCCATGACTCACGACCTGATCAAGAGCCTGCTGCGGGGGCTCAACACCGGGGTTCAGAAGGTGGTCGTCAGCGACCTCAAGGACGACACCTTCTTCGCCGTCATCTGGCTGGAGCGGGACGGCGAAATCATCAGCATCGATGCGCGGCCCAGCGACGCCCTGGCCGTGGCGCTGCGCCTGGATTGCCCGATCTACGTGGAGGACACGGTGCTGAGGTCCTCGAAAGTGGCGGCCTCGGTTTCCGACAAGGTGAGCAACGAAGACCTGCGCCGCTGGCTGGAAAACCTCAACGACGAGGATCTGGGCCGCTACAAGATGTAGGCGCCGGCCGGCGCGGCGGTGTTAACAAAAGCGGGTTTCCGCCGTCTAACCAGGTGTGAAACCCAGGCGCAAACCCCGCTGGCGCAGACCGTGGGGAATCCTGCTGCTGGCTTGCGTCAGCTTGGGCGGGCTCAGCCGGAGCGCGCCGGGCCGTCACGTCCTGGCTTCGGCGCACAGCTTCGTGAGCTACTACCGGGCGCTGGAGAACTCCGGCGTCCCCACGAGCTTCTGGGAACGCGTGGTGTTCAGCCTGGCGCTGGCCAGCGCCGACTCGCCGGGAGCGTAAGGCGCGAAGCCGGCGGCTACTACTTCTTCTTCACCACGCCCTTCTTGGCCGGCGGCGCCTTCTTGGTGGGCGTCGGGGCCGGCCAGCCGGTGACCTTGTCCTTCTCAACGTCGAAGCTCACCATGAAGGGCTCCTTGGTGAAGCTGGTCGGCGCCCCACGGAACTGGAGCGCCGTGCCGGGTTCGGCCACCCCGGTCAGCGGCTCCTCCAGGATGAGGGTCACCTCGGGCTTCTCCGGATCCGTGATCCGGAGCACCAGTTTCTTGGGGTTCTTGGCCGGGTCGGAGCGGATGAGCGTCCCCTTGAAAGGCGGCATGTTCTCCGGCGGGACCAGCGCGTCCTTCATGTTGTCCTGGAAGTACTTCTCGCCGCCCTCCCCGGTGAGGTTCTCCTTGATGCTCACCCACAGCGCCAGGGCCGGGTCGGCTTTGGCCAGAGCCTCGCGCTTCTCGGCCTCGATCTCGTCCCGGCTCTTGATCTTGAAACCGGCCGGCGGCAACAGATTGGCTCGGGCCAGCTCATGAAGCGCCTTCAAGCCGGCCTCGTCCTCGCCGTGATAGGTCCGATACGCCTTGGCCAGATAAGCTTCCACCTGCTGGCGTCCCTGCGGGCTGAGCGCGCCCTGACCGGCGTATGCGGTAGCCCGAGCGAAGTGGAACAGCGCGTCGGCCTGGCGCTCCGGCTTTTTCTGGGCCAGGATCACGCCGCCCAGCCAGTAGGAGATCTCACCCTGCTCCGGATTCAGCTCCAAGCTCCGGGCGAAGCTCTTTTCGGCCGCCTCGTTGTCCTTGCGCTGCATTGCGACCCAGCCCAGGGTCCTGTAGGCCATGGCCTCGGTGGCGGTCTTAGCCTTGTTCCAGTCGGCTTCGCTGACGTTGGCCGGCTTCTTCTCGGCGACAAACTCGGCGTCCAACACGCCCAGCACTCCCTTGGCGGCACGCTCGCCCGCGCTGAGGTCGTCCGGCGCAGGCTTAGGCAGATTCAAGGTGAAGTAGGCCACCGCCGAGAGAACGCGAAGATTCCTGGGCTCGATCTCCAGAATGCTCTTGGCGGTGCTGACGATCTCCGCCGGCCGGTTCAACCGCTGGTAAGCGTCGAGGTAAAATGCCAGGCGCTCCAGTTGAAAATCCGTGGCCGGGTACTTCTCCTTCCACTGGTCCAGCAGCTTCAGCTTCGCCTCAGCGTTGGCCTCCTTGGTGATGGCCATGTACAGGTCGTACTCCCCCTGGTCCTTGACCTTTTTCTGGGTTGTCGGTTGCTGCTGCGCCTGGCCCCAGGCGACGCCCAGGCCCAAGGCCAGTAAAATTGCAATAGCCGCTATGGCTTTGGATGTTCGTACCAGCACTCACGCCTCCTGATGTCCAGTAGCTCTCTGTGCCTGCCGGCTCGAGCCGGGGTTCCGGCCCCCCGCGCTCGCTCGCCGGCGCCAGATGCTCGACGAACTCGCAATTGGGGAGTATATCCGAAGGGAGGTGCGCGGTGCAAGAGGTTCCGCCACCTAATCCCAGCCTGCCGCCAGTCTTTCGCCGGAGGCCACCATCAGAGCTTAGACACCCGGATGAGCCGCCCGGTTTCCGAGCCCCGGCGCCGGTATGCTAGAATCCGCCTTTCTCATGCGCTCGCTGGATCTGGCCGTGGTGGCTGCCTACCTGGTGGGGATCACTTGGTTCGGCGCCCGTTTCCGGCGCGGGCAGAAGACCTTGCGGGACTACTTCCTGGGCGGCCGGAAAGCTCCCTGGTGGGCCATTAGCCTGTCGATCGTCTCGGCGGAGACCAGCACGCTCACCATCATCGGCACCCCCACCCTGGCTTTCACCGGGAACCTGGGCTTCCTGCAAGTGGTACTGGGCTACCTGCTGGCGCGACTGGTCATCTCCGTACTGTTCCTGCCCCAGTACTTCCGCGGGGAGATGTACACGGCCTACGAGCTTATGCAGGTCCGGTTCGGCCCCCGCGTCCGAAAGCTCACGGCCGCCACTTTCCTGGTGGTTCGGACCCTGGCCGAGGGGGTGCGGGTGTTCGCCATCTCGATCGTCATCTCGATCGTGCTGGGCACCGGAGAGGTGGCTTCCATCGCGGTCATCCTCTGCCTGACCCTGTTCTACACCTTCGAAGGGGGCATGACGGCGGTCATCTGGACCGACGTGGTGCAGATGTGCCTGTACGTGCTGGGGGCGATAGTTAGCTTCCTGGTGATCTTGCAGCACATTCCAGGAGGCTGGTCGACGGTGCTGGCCGTGGCCGGTCCCGCGGGGAAGTTCAGGGTCTTCGACTTCGGCCTGGAGTTCAGCCCGCAGTTCTTCTCCCGCCCCTACACCTTCTGGGCGGGGCTCATCGGCGGCTGTTTCCTGACCACCGCCAGCCACGGCACCGAACAACTGATGGTCCAGAGGCTGCTGGCGGCGCGCACCCACGGGCAAAGCCGCGCCGCCCTTTTAGCCAGTTGGGTGGTGATCTGTTTCCAGTTCAGTCTGTTCCTGCTGGTCGGCCTGATCCTGTCTGTCTATTACTCCCAGACGCATCTGCGGCCCCCGGAACCTCTGGACCGGCTGTATCCGAGCTTCGTCTGGCAGCACCTGCCCCCCGGGCTGGCCGGGCTGGTCGTGGCCGCGGTATTGGCCGCGGCCATGTCCAACCTGAGCGCGGCTTTGAATTCGCTAGCCTCGACCACGGTCATGGACTTCTTGAGACCCCTGGCGGCCCGAGGCGGAACGGGGCCGGCCTCGGAGGCCCGCGGGCTCAGGCAGGCGCGCGGCGCCACGGTGCTGTGGGGCTTGGTGCTGTTCGTGGTCGGCTGGCTGGCGCGGCGCTGGGGCCCGGTGCTGGAGACGGGCCTGTCGATCGCCTCGATCGCCTACGGCGGCCTGCTGGGGGTGTTCTTGCTGGGCGTGCTGACCAAGCGGGTGGGGGAAAAGGCCGCTATGGGCGGGATGCTGGCCGGGTTTGCCGTGATGATCTACGTGTCGGCCATCCACCGGCACTACTTCACACCCATTGCCTGGACTTGGTACGTGCTGATCGGAACCAGCGTCACGTTTCTGGTCGGGAGCGCGGGCTCGCTGCTGGAGAGGAGAAGTGGCCATGGACATTGCTGAGAGTGCACCTGCCCTGCGACGGGATTTGGGCCTGTGGAGCGCCACCGCGATCGTGGTTGGAACCGTCATCGGCAGCGGCATCTTCCTGGTGCCCAAGGACATGGTCCAGGCGGTAGGCTCCCCGGCGATGGTGCTGCTGGTCTGGGTGGTCGGCGGCGCCCTGTCGCTGGCCGGCGCGCTGACTTACGCCGAGCTGTCGGCGGCGCTGCCGGAGGCCGGCGGAGAGTACGTCTACCTGCGCGCCGCCTATGGCCCCTTCTGGGGGTTCCTGTACGGCTGGACGCAGATGTGGGTCGGCAAGAGCGGATCGGTAGCGACCCTGGCCACGGCGTTCTTTCTCTATCTGGCGAATTTCCGGCCCGAGCTGGAGGCCGTGGCGTTTAGAATTCTCCTCCCTATAGGGCCGGGCGGCGGCCCGCTGGAGGTGCGCTACGGGCAGTTCCTGGCCATGGCGGTCATCCTGCTGCTGGCCGGGATCAATTACTTCGGGGTTCGCTTCGGCGGGGGCGTTCAGGTGGCCGTAACCATCGCGAAGGTGGCCTTGATCGCGGCCATCATCGTTCTGGGTTTCGGCACCGGTCGGGGCGCCGCCTCCAACTACCAGACCTCGGTGAGCGCACCCGGCGGCCTGGGGGGCTTCTTTGTGGCTCTGGTGGCGGCGTTGTGGGCCTACGACGGCTGGAACAACGTGAGCATGGTTTCCTCCGAGATCCGCCAGCCGCAACGCAACCTCCCGCGGGCGCTGATCGCGGGCACGCTGGCGGTGGTGGCGGTCTACCTGGCGACCAATGCGGCCTACTTCTACGTGCTGCCGGCGGCCCAGGTGGCCTCCAGCGACCGGGTGGCGACCGCGATGATGCGCCGCGCCCTGGGAGACTGGGGCGGGCATGCGGTGAGCGTGGCCGCCATGGTGTCCATTTTCGCGGCCTTGAACGGATCGATTCTGTCGGGCGCGCGGGTCCCTTACGCCATGGCCCGCGATGGCCTCTTCTTTACACCGGTGGGCCGGGTTCACCCCGGGTACCGCACGCCCGGCGTCTCTCTTCTGTGCCTGGGCGCCTGGTCCGCTCTGCTGGTGCTGAGCGGGCGCTACAGGGAGCTGTACACCTACGTCATCTTCGCCAACTGGCTGTTCTACGGGCTGACGACTGCGGCGGTCTTCGTCCTGCGACTCAAGCGGGGCGACCTTGCCCGCCCGTACCGTACCCTGGGTTACCCGGTACTTCCGGTACTATTCGTGCTGGGGGCGGGCGCCATAATCCTGTCCACGCTGCGCCAGTCGCCGCGCGAATCGCTGATGGGGCTGGCGTTGATTCTGGCGGGATTGCCCTTCTATTACCGCTGGAAAAAGCGCGATTCGGGGAGCCGCTGAGGGGTCCGGGCCGGGGGCGGGGCCGGCGCAGGGGGTGAAGCCCGCCAAAGGCGGATTTTGTTCCGAAATCAGAACAAACCTCTTGAAAACCTCGGAAAAGTGCGGTACAAAGGAATTTGTGATCCTCTCAAGTGGGGCGCGATGTTCGGTTTTCAGAACTGGTGACCCCGCCGGAGGTATCCTTCCGAACCCGGAGTCGATTATGGACGTGACTAAAATCCTGGCCGAATTGCGGCTGGAGCGTGAGCAGATTGAAGAAGCTATCATCAGTTTGGAGCGGCTGGCACGCGGACGCGGCCGGCGTCGCGGCAGGCCTCCTTCCTGGCTGTCGGAGGCCAGAAAGCGGTATCGCGAGGTGGGAAGCAAGAAAGGGAATCCCCTAGCCAAAGCGTCGCCCGCCTGAGCCGTTGCCCCGGCATAGCCCCCCGGCGCCTTCGAGCTAGCGGTACAGAAGAAACTCCTCGCGCCGGGCCACGAAATCGGCCAGGGCTTCCTGGGCGGCTTGGTGTAGGGCCGCAGGGTCCTCGCCCTGGGCCAGGGCCTGGATGGCCTGCCGGTTCCCGATCAGGCGGCGGTTGGCCTCCAGGGTGATCTTGGCCGGGAACAGTTTTTCGAGCGCCGCGGCGAGTTCCAGCCCCAGCCGGCTGCTGGAGAAGGCCTCCCGGTCGGTGATCAGGAACCGGACTCCCTCGATCCATTGGCCCGCAAAGTTCGAGGCCGTAGGCCGGAACCGGGTGGGGTAAGAGCGCACACCCGGGATGTGACGGGAGGCCAGATAGGAGGCCAGGCGGCGGCCGTCGATCCAGGGGGCTCCGATCTGCTCGAAGGGCGCGTCGGTGCCCCGTCCCACCGAGTAGTTCGAGGAGTACTCCAGCAGGGCCACCCCCGGGTAGAGCAAGGCGGCGGCCAGACTGCGCATGTTCGGCGAGGGATCCGTCCAGTACAAGCCGGTGGAGTCGAACCAGTCGCCGCGCTGCCAGTTCTTCATGGGAACCACGCGCAGCTCGACTCCGAGCCGGTTCTCGGCGTTGAACAAAAGGGCCAGCTCGCCGATCGTCATGCCGTGCCGCAGGGGCAGGGGCTGGTAGCCGATAAAGGAGCGCAGCTCGGCATCCAACATCGGCCCCTCAACTTTCGTTCCGGTAATGGGATTGGGGCGGTCCAGTACCCAAAACGGTATCCGGCGCCGGCCAGCTTCTTCCATGGCGTAGGCCATGGTCGTGGCGTAGGTGTAAAAGCGCGCCCCGATGTCCTGGATGTCGAAGACCAGGACGTCGATGCCGGCTAGCATCTGGTCGGTGGGGCGCAAGTCCTTTCCCGAGTAAAGGCTCCAGACGGGGATCCCGGTGACCGGGTCGGCGGCGTCGGCGATGTCCGGGCGGTCCTCGTGGCCGGAGAGGCCGTGCTCCGGCGAGAAGAGGGCCTTGACCTGGACGCCGGCGGCCAGCATCAGTTCCAGGTTGCGCTTGCCGTCCCGGTTCAGGCCGGTGTGGTTGGTGATGAGGCCTACGCGCAAGCCGTGCAGGGGCGCAAAGCCCTGCTGCTCGAGCACATCCAGCCCGGCGAGCACCTGAGCGTTGCGCGCCGCCACGCGGTGGACGCCCGCTCCGATGAGGGTCTCGTTGTAGCCGGTGAGGTTGATGCCGGGCGCCTCGATGCCCAGAGCCGCGGCCACCGCGGTCGCTACGCGGCCGCGCAGCGGGGTGATGGCGGGGCGGCGGCGCGGATGCACGCTGTTGGCAAGCAGGATGACATAGGTGTCCGTTCGCGGGTCAATCCACAGCGAGGTGCCCGTGAAGCCGGTGTGGCCGTAAGAGCCCAAGGGGAAGAGTTCCCCGCGGTTGCCGGAATACGGCGAATCCATGTCCCAGCCCAGTCCCCGCAGAATGGGCTGGTCGGGCGGGGACTGCGGCGTGGTGAACTTGGCCACCGTCAGGGGACTGAAGATCCGGACCCGCCCGCGCCGGCCCAGGCCCAGCATCATTTCGGCAAAGCGCGCCAGATCGTCAGCCGTGGTGAACAGGCCGGCATGACCGGCCACGCCGCCCATCGAGCGGGTGGTCTCGTCATGAACCACCCCGCGCAGCAGGCGATCGTCCACCCTCTCCGTCGGCGCGACGCGGGAGCGCAACCAGGCGGGGGGCCGGAACATGGTATCCCGCATGCCCAGCGGCCCGAAAACGTTCCGCCGCGCGTACTCCGGCAGGCCCTGGCCGCTCACCCGGCGTACAATCTCCCCCAGCAGGATGAAATTGATGTCGCTGTAGATGAACCGCTCCCCCGCTGCCGCCACCGGCTGGTCCGCCAGCGCCAGCCGCACGCCGGTCTCATATCCGCTCCAGGGCGGCTGTAGGTCCAGGTCCGGGCGCATTCCGGAGAAGTGCGTCAACAGGTTGCGCACGGTAATGCCGCTGGAGCCGCCCTGAAACTCCGGCAGGTACTCGGTGACCCGGTCGTTGAGGCGCAGCTTGCCTTCCTCGAACAGCTTCATGAGGCAGGAGGTGGTGGCCACCACCTTGGTCAACGACGCGGCGTCGAAAACGGTGTTGACGGTCATGGCTTCGCGCCGCGGCGCCAGCGCCCGGAACCCGTAAGCCTTGCGGTGCACGATGCGGCCTTTGTGCCCCACCAGGAGCACGGCGCCCGGGATCTGATCCTTCTGGACGGCCTCGCGGAGGGCGGCGTCCAGCGCCGCCGCGCCGGCGGCAGTCAGGCGCGGCGCTGCCGGCCGGGAAGCTTTGGGCGCGGGCGCAGCGAGGGCGGCAGCGGGAGCGGCAGCCAGGAGGATGAGGCAGCCGGCGGAGCAGAACATTCTCGCCCACTCTTGTCTGATTCGCATTTTGGCGCTCCCTCCTATGTTGTCATAATGGAGGGAGCATGGCTGAACGGCTGCCGCCCCTCCGGATGAACCTCGAGTTCATGCCCTCGCCAGTCAAGGACCGCCCGGGGCTGTTGATCCGCGACCCGTTCCAGTATTCCGACGCCACCCTGATCATTCCGCCCGTGCTGGTGGAGTGCCTCCAATGGTTCGACGGCGAGCACACGGACCTGGATCTGCGGGCGCACTTGGTGCGCCTGACCGGCGATCTGCGGATCGGAGACCTCCAGGAGCACTTCATCCGCAGCCTGCGCGAGGCCGCCTTCCTGGAAGACGAGCAGTTTCAAGCGTTGCGCGAGCGCCGGCATCGGGTCTTTGCGGAGTCGCCCCGGCGGGAAGCGACGCATGCCGGCTCCGCCTACCCCAGCGACCCAGCCGCCCTGCGGGGCACCTTGTCGAAGTGGATTGACGGGGCGGCCGCGCCCACCCTGGAGGGCCTGGTGGGCCTGGTCGCGCCGCATGTCAGCCCCGAAGGCGGATGGCGCTGTTACGGGACCGCCTACGGCTCGCTGGGCGCTGAATATCAAGACCGCGTCTTCGTGGTCCTGGGCACCTCCCACCTTGGAGAGCCGGAACGGTTCGGGTTGACGGTCAAGGACTTCGTCACGCCGCTGGGGGAGACCTGCACCGAGCGGGCACTGGTAGAGTCGCTGGCTGGCCGGGCCGGGCCGGCGGTCAAGCTGGAGGACTACTGCCATGCCATCGAGCACTCCATCGAGTTCCAGGTCGTCTTCCTCCAGCACCTCTACGGCGCCCCGATTCGCCTGGTGCCGATTCTGTGCGGGCCGTTCGCGCGCAGCATCCAGGAGGGCGGGCGGCCGGAAGACGACGAAGCGGTGAGGCGGTTTCTGGAAGCGCTGGCGGAGATGGCGGCGCGGGAGGGACGGCGCCTGTTCTGGGTGTTAGGCGTGGACCTGGCTCACATGGGCCAACGTTACGGGGATCCTTTTCCGGCCCGCGCCGGCGCGGACGAGATGCGGTTGGTCGAGGAGGCGGATCGCCGGCGCATCGAGCGCCTGGAGGCGGCCGACGCGCCAGGCTTCTGGGAAGCTATCCAGGACGACCGCGATCCGCTCAAGTGGTGCGGCGCCTCGGCGTTCTACGCTTTCCTCCGAGCGGTTCCGGAGGCCCGCGGGAAGCTGTTGCGCTACGAGCAGTGGAACATCGACGCAGCCAGCGTGGTGAGCTTCGCGGCCATGGGGTTTTCGGCCTGAGCGGGCCGCACAGATGTGATCACCGAGCCCTGCGTTGGACGCCCACCGGGGAGCGTGCCAAGCCTACGGGGCCGTCTTTAGCGGAAGCCTCCGCACTCGGACGCCCCGTGGCGTTGCCGTGGCGGCGACCCCGGAGGCCAGTTCGCCGCCCACACTCTCCAAGATCCTCAGAATGAGATCCGCAGCCGATTGCGCCCGAAGGAACCGGAATCGGAGCAGAATGACCGAAGGAGCAAGCGCACTAGATTCGGCCAACAACTGGTGAAAGTCGTGATCCAAGGTCACGCATGTGCGGCCCTCCAGCTTGGCCCAGCGCAAGATCACGGGATCCGCGGCGGACGCCAGTTGTACCTCTTCTGCATGCACTGCATCGACGCCATGAAACCGCAGAATCTGCGCTGCACCAAGCGGCAGCCCCTGATCCAGCAACAACTTGTACACGGGGTTCACTACGAAGCCAGATCCAGGATTTCGATGTGATCATCCAAGTTCGCCGCTGCGAACGCGAGCGCCTGCCTCAAATCCTCTTCCTCGAGCGAGGGATAGTCTCTGAACAGCTCGCTCCGGTCCGCGTAGGTGGCCATGATTTCGAGCACCCGCCTCACGGTAAGTCGCAACCCGCGGATACAGGGCTGCCCACCCATTTTGTCCGGCTCGATCGTGATGCGATGGAATGGGGCTCTCAGCGTCATGTCTCTATTCTCTCACCGGATCGGTTCGATCACACGCCAGAAGCCCCTAGACGTAGTTCTTCCGCCAGTCCGCCAATTCCTGCGTCAGCGCCTCCCGGACGTTGAGGAACCCGGGGTCGTCGTACCGGTTGACCTTCTCGCGCGGGTCGGCGCGGAGATCGTACAGCTCGTTGGGGCCTTTCCCCTCGTTGCGCAGCACCAGCTTGTAGCGGGTATCGCGGGCCATCCAGGTGTTGCGGAACTCGCCGAACACCAGGTTGCGCCAGGGCGGTTTCTTGGGCAGCGGCCGGTTGGTGGCCAGCGCCAGGTAGCTGCGGCCGCACAGCCCGCGGCTTTCCGGCGCCGCGACGCCGGCCGCCTCGCAAATGGTGGGCAGGAAGTCGTAGAAACTCACCAGCTCCGGACGGGCCCCCTCGACCGGCACCTTGCCGCGCCAGTTCCAGATCATGGGGACTTGCATGACCTCTTCGTACATGTTGATGGGGTCCGAGGCCAGGCCCTTGCTCCACAACCCGTGCCGGCCCAGCAGGAAGCCGTTGTCGCCGGCGAAGACGATCAGCGTCGAGTTGCGCAAGCCCCGCTCGTCGAGCTTGGCCAGCAAGGGCGGAATCTGATCGTCCAGGGCGGTGGTGGCGGCGGCGCACTTGCGGATGTTGCCCACGATGTCCTGGAGCATTTCCTTCTCGCGCAAGGCGTGGGGCGCGGGCGGCTCCCAGCCCAGAGTCTCGAAGCTGGTCTGGGCGTACATCTCGTAGTAGCGGGCCGGGTGCCCGTCATAAGGTACGTGGGGGTTGAAGTGGCTGACGGTGAGGAAGAACGGGCGATCCGGGGTCTGCTGGTCGAGGAACTGGAGCGCCTTGGCGGTCAGCAACTCCGCCAGGTAGCCTTTCTCCTCAACCTGCCGGCCGTTCCAGCTCATCCGGGGGTTCTGATAGCCGCCCCCAAGCAGGCTGTACCAGAAGGAGAAGTTGTGCTGGGGCTGGGCGTCTTCTGCCATGTGCCACTTGCCGACGTAGCCGCACTGGTAGCCCTGGCGGGCCAGGATGTCGGAAAGCATGATTTCGTCTTTGAACGAGGCCGGCGGAGCTGCCTGGCCTTGCGGCGGCCGCTCGATCGGCTTGGCCGTGAGGAAATCATGGATGCCGTGCTGGCGCGGGAGGCGCCCGGTGAACAGCGTGGCGCGGCTGGCCGAGCAGATGGGCGTACAGACGAAATGGTTGACGAAGCGCGTGCCGCTGCGCGCCAGCAAGTCGATGTTGGGAGTGCGAATCTCCTGGTTGCCGTAGCAGCCCAGCATCCAGGCCGCCAGGTCGTCGCAGAGGATGAGCAGGATGTTGGGCGGCCGCGCGGGTGCCCTCTTCTGCTGCGCCAGCGCGGGCGCGGCAGCGCCCGCGAGCAGTTCACGGCGGCTGAGCGGCATGCGGCTCACTCCAGGACCACAGCGCCGGTGCCCTGGATCTGGTAGATGGTCACGCCGGAGGTGATCGAGGCCGGGTCGAACTTGCGGTCGTTCATCTCCGCTTCGTGCTTGGCCTGGGCGATGGCCTGCTCCTTGCTCAGCACCAGCTTGGCCAGCTTGCCTTCCGCAACGGCGGTCTTGCCGATGGCTTCCTTGGGGAAGACGATCTCGCCCTCGTTGACCTTGATGCGGATACCCTTGCCGCTGGCCTCATCGAAGAGCTCCATCCAACAGCCCATCGCGCGGCACACGTCGCGCACGCTGCCCTTGACCTGCACGGTCTTGCCCACGTAGGCGTCCGGTTTCGCCACCAGTGTGCCAATGGGGATCGGTTGTTTCAGCGTCAGCGGCTGGCCCAGCTTGATCTCGCCGGCCAGCGCGACCCCCACGATCAGGATAAATACGAACAGTGATCTCACGTGACCTCCGAACAGGAAAGTATAGCAGGAGCCGTCGGCCATTCTGACTCCTGACTTCTCGCCCCCCCCGCCTTGACGCCGGCAACAGCGCTCAGGTAGCGTGGAGGTTGGACGGCGTTGGGGGCGTGAGGAGTCACACCCCGGGGTCAGGGAACTGGGAATGGCTGCGAGCGTCAAGGTGCTGGTCATAGACGACGACCAGGATTTCAGGGCCTCCCTGCGGCCGGTGCTGGAGACCCGTGGCTACACGGTTATCGAGGCCGACTCCGGAGAGGAGGGCCTGCGGAAGCTGGTTGAGCAGCGGCCTAATGTAATCATTCTGGACATCATGATGGAGAGCTCCGCGGAAGGCTACGGGGTCACGCAGGCCATCAAGTGGCAGGAGGCTTATCGGGATTTCCGGGAGACGCCGATACTGATGGTGTCGTCGATCGAGGAAAGCCCCGATGAGCGCTTCCCCATGGCGAGCGAAGTGGACATGATCCGGCCCGGAGGAGTCGCGGTGTTGCCTCGTCCTCACGGTGGCGAGTCCGTGTTTGGGGCCGATCTCTGGACGCTTCGCGAGTTGAACGGGCTGACCCGGCCAGCCAGGCAGTGTTGAGCGCCACTTCTTCGATCCGAGCGGCATCACCTCTCCAATGACGGTCTCCTCCGACCGCGGAAACCTGGTGGCGTCCGGCGGGGACCTTTACGCCGGCGACTGGGCCACTGGCATGGTATGGCAGATCGTAGCCGGCGGTTCGCCGGTCATGCGACTACCACCTCCTTGGCGCGGTACTTCCGGGTGTAAGTCTCTTGATTGATCCGAATGCCCAGGCCCGGCGCGTCGGAAACGGTGCAAAAACCCTTGCTGAACGAGTATCCCTCCGCGATGATGGCGTCGCAGGTGGAGCGGTCGTCCTCGGCGGCAGATACGTTCTCGATGGCCTTGGCCAGGTGCAGCCCCATCAAGAAGCCGACTTGCGAAGCCCAGTTGTGCGGCACCGCCATCGCGCCCGCCGGCTTGGCTATGCGCGCCACTTCCAGGTTGGCGAGAAAGCCGCCCCGGCGGATATCCATCTGGAGCACGTCCACCAAGCGCTTCGGCTTCAGGTACGGCTCGAACTGGCGCGGGTCGCCCACGCTCTCTCCATCCGCGATGAGCGTTTTCATGCCGGCTTGCGCCATCCGCTCCCGCAACCGCGTGTATTGCTCGACGTCCTCGGGAAAGATCTCCTCCATCCAGTAAAGGTTCGCGGGCCGGGTCTCCGAGAGCAGCCGCCAGCCGCCCTCGAAGTCGTTGCGGTAGCCGTTGTTGGGATCGACCAGGATCTTTGTTTTCGGGCCCACCGCCTTGCGCACCGCCTTGATGACTTCGATGTCGCGCCGCAGGCCCGCTTCCTTTTCCATCCACTTCGAGCCCCGGCCGGCCTTGAGCTTGATCCCGAGGTAGCCCTTGCGTACCGCCTCCTCGACCTCCTCGACCACGGCCCGCACGCCGCGGTCCTGGAACCAGACGTCGCTGAAGTACAGCGTGCCATCGTATACCTCGACGCGTTCGCGGACCGCCTCGCCGATCAGCTTCCAGCAGGGCCGGCCCGACAGCTTCCCGATCAGGTCGAACAGCGGCCCGTCCAGATGCATGTATTTTTCCAGCAAGGGCGCGTAGGCGGGGGCGCGGCCCACGATGCGGCCGTTTTCCATGCTGTATACGGCCATCGGATCGGCGCCCAGCAGGGACCGCACCGCCGTCAGGAATTCAGCGTTCGCGGCCCCGCTTGTTACGCCGACGCCTTCCACGCCCTGGTCGGTCACGATGCGCACCAGGGTGTTGAGATACGTGTGGCCCTTCGGCGCCGTATCGTAGGAGTTCATAGCGACGAACTTGTGGAACCGGCCCTCGATTGGGGTCACGACGATGCGGGTGATGCGGGCCGCCTGCCGGGGCGCCGCCCGCAGGCCCGGAAGCGCCGCAAGGGACAATACAAAATGTCTGCGCTGCATAAAAACCCTCGCTATCCGCTCGCTCCCGCTTCGGCTCAGACGCTGCTGGTTCCGTGTTCGACGGTGAGCCGCGACGGTGAGCGAGCGGTCGTCAGAATTGCACCCGAAGCCCGACCTGGAACGCCCGTGGCGTGGCCATCCCAGTCGAGCGCCCGAAATTGGCGCTGTTCAGGTCCATCGACGGATCGTTCAGGTTCACTCGGTTGAACGCGTTGAAGGCATCCAGCCGGAGTTGCGCGCTCGCGCGCTCGGTCAGCCGGAATTTTTTCGACAAGGAAAAGTCCACCTGGGCAAAGCCGGGTCCACGGTAGGTGTTCCGGCCCAGGTTGCCGTTGGCGCCCGCCTCGGGCAGCGGGAAATCGGAAACCCTGAAGATGCCCGTCAGGTAATCCGATCTCGCCCAGTCGGAAGTCTTCAGGCCGCCGGCCGGAGCGTTGGGGCGGTCACCGGTGTTGTTATCGGCATTGAAATCGCCGCGCGGCCAGGCCGCGCCGTGCGAGACGGTCAGGGGAGTGCCTTTTTGCAGAATCGCGAACCCGGAGATCTGCCAGCCGGCCAGCAACCCGCGCAGGACGCGGGTTTGTCCCTGGAGAAACGGCAGGTCCCACAGGCCAATGACAGTCAGCTTCTGGGGGACGTCGAATCCGGCCACGGCGCGGTTCAGCAGGCGGTTGGCGATGTCCAGGTAGTTGGTGGTGCTAACCAGGCTGTCGGAGTCGTCGATCGTCTTGCCGAACGTGTAAGCGCCCTGGAGCGTGAAGCGGTGACTGAACGCACGCCGCAACTGCACGGTGCCGCCGTGGTGGATCGAGTTGGCGCTGGACTGGATCATCATGATGCTGGAAAAGCTCGGGTTGAAGCCGTTGAAGCGGCCGTCGAGCAGGTCGCCGCGGAAGCGGTTGACGTTGGCGCTGTTGTAAAGCCGGTGACCGGCAGAACCGAGGTAGCTCACTTCCGCCACCAAGCCCTGGAGCAGTTCGCGCTGGACCCCGAAGAACCAGTTGTGCGTGTAGGCGGTCTTCAGGTTCTCGTCCACGGTCGTCGAGAGCGCTACCCGCGCGCCGGCGATGCCGTTGCGGCTGTCCAGCCCGAGACGCAGCGCCGGATCGACCGGATAGCCCAGCCAGGGCTTGGAGACATCGCCCAGACTGTAAGTGAACTGCGTGCCGAACAAGGTGCCGAGCGTCGCATCGGCGCGCAGCGGAGGGCTGTCCCTGAAATTCAGCAGCGGCGTCATGAAAATGCGGTCGTAAGCGAGCCCGTAGCCGCCCCGGATCGAGGTGCGCCCCCTGCCCCCGGGATTCCAGGCGAATCCGAAGCGCGGCGCGAGATTGCGGTTGTCCGGCGGATAGAAACGCGGCACCACCTCCGCCCGCGCCGCCGCCAGCCGCTCGTTATAGCTCGCACCCGCGCCGAAGACCAGGTTGCGCAGGAGCCCGTTCACCTCGGTGTCCGACCCGTAATTTTCGTACCGCAGGCCCAGATTGAAGGTCAGGTTGGCCGTTGCCTTCCAGTCGTCGTTCAGGAATAGCGCCCACTCCAAACCCCTGAGGCCGACCGGATTGGTGGCCGGGTCCCCCGTGCGCGGGTCCACCTTGCGTGTCATCTGCAACGCCTCGTCGTCCGCAAAATCCAGGATACTGGCAAAGCTGTAACCGGGGATGAAATTGGAGGTGTTCCGCGAGTTCGACCAGACGCGCCGGACTTCGCCGCCCATCTTCAGCGAGTGCGTGGAGCGGACCCAGGAGAAGACGTCTTTCAGGTGATAACTGGTCTGGAACCAGCCCTGTGGATAGGCGCTGGTGGAGAATCCGGTGATCTGGGAGACGCTAATCCCCGGCACGTCCAGCCGCGGCGGCAGCCGGGGCTGGCCGACCAGCCGCATCAGGCCGACGCGCACCTCGTTGATTCTGGCGGCGCTAAAGATGTGGGTGTGATTGACGCCGGCGAAGTGCGTGGTGTCGTCGCGCGGTTGGTTGAACACCGGGCGGATGCCGCCGCCCAGGATGGCCGCGGTCGTCCGGTAGACGTTGCCGTAGAGCCGGTCCTTGCCCGGCCGCAATTCGTGGTCGATCCGCACGCTGAACTGGTTGCCGTTTCGGAAGGTGGCCGGGACGAACTGGGCGCTCCCGATATCGAGAATGCCGTCCGCCGGGTCCCAAATGTTCACGCCGAGCTTGGGGCCCCCGAGGTCGCGGAAGTTGTACGTCGGATCCACCGCCGGCGGGAACTCCCGCAGCAGCTTGGCCGCGATCGAGTTGGGGCGGGTACGCAGCACGAACTCGCGGAACGCGGCCGTTTCGACGGTGACGATCCCGGCGCGAGCGCCCGAGCTGCGCAGGCCCTCGTAGGAGTGGAAGAAAAACGTGCGGTTGCGGACGATCGGCCCACCTATGGTGTAGCCGAACTGGTTGCGCCGGTACACCGGCACGGAGGTCTCGAAGAGGTTCCGCGAGGCCAGCGTGTTGTTCTGGAAATAGTACGAGGCGCCACCGTGGAACGCGTTGGTTCCCGACTTGGTGATGACTTGGATCTGGGCTCCGCTGTTGCGCCCGTCCACCGCCGAGAAGTTGTTGGCGACCACGCGGACTTCCTCCACCGAGTCAGCGCTGGGCGTCAGGTTCACCACGCCGCCCCGCGCGGCCGAGTTCACGCTAGTATCGTCCACAGTGTAGCTGTTGGCTTCGGCGCGTTGGCCGCTGGCGGAGACCTGCGGCCCCAGCTCGCCGTCGAAGGAGTCATTGCCGGAAGAGCTGCCACCGATAAACGCCAGCCCGCGCCCGGTGATGCCGGGCTGTAACGCGACCAGCGACCAGAGGTTCCGGCCGTTGAGCGGCATTTCGTTGAGCTGGATGCGGTCGATCTTGCCGGAGACGCGCCCCTGCTCGGTCTCCACGACCGGTGGACGATCCGCCACGGTGATTTGTTCGGAGACCGCGCCAACCTCGAGCACCATATCGACCCGGACGACCTCGCTGATGCCCAGCACGATGTTGGCGCGCTGCGCGGACCGGAATCCGGGCTTCTCCGTGACGACCGTATAAGTGCCCGGCCCAAGGTTCAATACGCGGAACAAGCCCTCGGCCGACGTTCTTGCTTCCCGGCTCACGCCGGTGGCGACGTTGGTCACCCGGACGGTGGCGTCCGGCACCACGCCGGCCGTGCTGTCAGTGACAATTCCTTGGATGGAGCTGTTGAACTGCGCGAGCGCCGCGCCGCCGGCGCACAGCAAAATGATGGCCGCTACCGCATGGCTTAACCTAAACATAAACTCCTCCCGATTGATCACTCCCTGCTCAAATCCGAACCCGGGTTCATTTCCCGCGCGGCCTCCAGGCCGGAGCCGGCCGCGGCGTATTCAGGTTGCACATTTACCACACCGAACTGGCGACCTGCAACTTCCCGATGGGCGGCCATCATCCACAGGAAGCTGATCGAACCTCCCGGCGCGGCCACGTTAGGGTGATACCCCCGGGGCATCACCACACAGTCCCCCTCGCGCACGACCACCGCCAGCTCCGGCGCCTGCGGGTCGGTGTAGACGAGCTGCACCCCCCAGGCGGGCGCCGGCATGTCGATGTAGACGTAGGCTTCCTCCAGCATGGCGGCATGCTCGTGAGGCGGCCATGACGTCCAGTTGCCCGGCGCGCTGAAGGTGACCCCCGCCAGGATTCTTCCGGCTGCTACATTCTTCCCGAAGAGAATGTTCACCTCGCGCTCCGATGCCACCCCGCCGGTCTTGAAATGCAGGCTGGGGTCGCGCCGGGCCTCGGCGAAGGACACGAACTGCAGAGGATAGAGGCCGGAGACCGGGGCGGAGACCTCGGCGAAATCACACCCGCCGGGCGCCGTGCTCACTTCGATCCAGGAGTCGCGCGGAACATAGAGGGCATCGTAGGGAGCCAGCTCAAAGCCCGCCGACGAGACGCTTACCGCGCCACGGCCCCGCAGGCAGACCAGGCCGATCTCATGTTCACCGCCCCAGAAACGGATGGCGGGATCGCCTTCTTCCAGGATGATGCGGCCGTAGTGCAGGTGTCGCACCGGCGCCCTCTCCGGAGCCAGATAGCGCGTGCGCCCCCGCTGAAGGTGCGTCCCGCGGAGAACGCATCCCTCCACGGTGATCTGTTGGGCGGCAGCGCCGGCGTGGTTCCCTTGGTTCACATCGTGAAAACTCATGACCCGTATGCCGCTGCTCAGTCTACTGGAGGTCCGCCGCCGTGTCAAGAAAAAAGTTGCGGATCCTGGGTCATGTCGTATTACAATGTGAAACGATGGAAACCTTAACGCGCCAGTCCTCCGGAGTACGGGTGCTGCACAAGATGTTGGATATCCTGGAGACGATCAAGTCAGCGCAGTCCGGGCTCAGGCTCGCCGACCTCGCCCGGGCGCTGGAGCTGCCCAAGGCCACCGTTTACCGCATCTTGACCACCCTGGAGGCGCGCGGGTATCTGGATCGGGGAGCGGACGGCAGCTATCGTGTGGCAAGGAAGCTCTTCGATTTGCAGCGCCCTGTCCCCGTGGAACAGGTCCTCAACCAGGCCGCTCCTCCCTTCATGGAGCGGCTGGCGGCCTCCTGCAAGGAGACGGTGAACCTGGGGATTCTCGATGCGGGAGAAGTGGTGGTCATCAGCACGGTGGAGAGTCCGCAAGCGGTTCGCATGACCTCCAAGGTCGGCAATCGCCGGCATCTGCATGCGACCGCCTTGGGAAAAGTCTTGCTGGCCGGGATGCCAGACAAAGAGATCCCGCGGCTGATCCGCTTGAAGGGGCTGCCGCGTCTGACCCCTAACACGCTGGTCACCAGATCGGCTCTGGTGGCTGAAATCGCGCAGGTGCGGCAGCAAGGTTACGCCATCGACAACCAGGAGAACGAGATGGAGGGGCGCTGCATAGGTGCGCCCGTCCGCGGGCCGGATGGCCGTGTGCTGGCAGCCCTGAGCATCTCCGGTCCCGTCTTCCGAATGGACCTTGCCCGGGCGCAGTCGCTGGTTGCAGAGTTACAAAAAGTCTGCGCCGCGATCTCGCAGGGCATTCGAGCCTGAGAGCGCGTGGTGTAAGCGGCTGCCCCACCGGGATCGTCCTTGACGCCGGCAACAGCGCTCAGGTAGCGTGGAGGTTGGACGGCGTTGGGGGCGTGAGGAGTCACACCCCGGGGTCAGGGAACTGGGAATGGCTGCGAGCGTCAAGGTGCTGGTCATAGACGACGACCAGGATTTCAGGGCCTCCCTGCGGCCGGTGCTGGAGACCCGTGGCTACACGGTTATCGAGGCCGACTCCGGAGAGGAGGGCCTGCGGAAGCTGGTTGAGCAGCGGCCTAATGTAATCATTCTGGACATCATGATGGAGAGCTCCGCGGAAGGCTACGGGGTCACGCAGGCCATCAAGTGGCAGGAGGCTTATCGGGATTTCCGGGAGACGCCGATACTGATGGTGTCGTCGATCGAGGAAAGCCCCGATGAGCGCTTCCCCATGGCGAGCGAAGTGGACATGATCCGGCCCGATACTTACCTGAGCAAGCCGCTAGACATTCCCCGGTTCCTGGAAGTCCTGGAGAAGGCAGCCGCGTCCTGAGAAGGTGTGAAAAAATCGGCCGGGCCGCCGCAAGCCGCAGACCAGGTCAGCATGAGCGAACCTGTTGAGCAGGAGATCATCGCCGTGATCGACGACGACGCCGCCATCCGTTTGTCGTGCCGGAAGATTCTCGCGAAGTCCGGCTTTCAGGTGGAGACCTTCGAGGACGGCGCGCAGGGCCTGGAAGGGGTGGCGCGGCTGAAGGCGGGCCTGGTGCTGGTGGATCTGAAGATGCCCGGGCTGAGCGGCATGGAGGTGGTCGCCCGGGTGCACCAACTCGATCCGCAGATCGTGGCGGTGGTGATCACCGGTTACGCCACCGTGGACACAGCGGTAGAGGCCATGAAGGCCGGGGCCTACGATTTCCTGCCTAAGCCCTTCTCCCCGGAGGAGCTGCGTCTGATCGTCAACCGGGGCCTGGAACGTCGCCACCTGGCGCTGGCCTCCCGGCGCTCCGAGATGGAGCGCGAGCTGCTGAAGCGGCGCTTTGTCACCTTCGTATCGCACCAGCTTCAGGCTCCGGTGGCTGCCATCCACCAGTACTTGAGCGTGCTGAAGGATTTGGAGGATAGCGAGGCGGTGACCGCCAAGCGGCGGGAGTGGCTGGAGCGCTGCCTGAAGCGCGCCGAAGAGATCCAGACCCTCATCCAGGACTGGCTGACGCTGGCCCGTCTGGAAGGCCAGGGCTTGGCGCGGCAGCGGGTCAAGGTGGACCTGCGGCCGATCATCTCCGGGATCTTGGCCAGCTACGAGGAGATGGCGGCCGCCGAGCACGTCTCGCTGGCGGCCGAGATGCCGGAAAGCGCCTGCCTGGTCCGCGGCGACCCGGGTTGCCTGAGCGTGTTGTTCGACAACCTGGTGATCAACGCCATCAAGTACAACAAGCCGGAGGGCAAGGTGATCATCTCCGCCGAACCGATAGGTGAGGAGGTGGAGGTGGCCGTGGCCGATACCGGCGTCGGCATTCCCCCGGAGTGTCAGCGGTTCCTCTTCGACGAGTTCTTCCGCGTGAAGGGCGAGGCCGCCAAGCGGACCCCCGGCACGGGCCTGGGCTTGTCAATCTCGAAACGGATCGTTGCCGAGCTAGGCGGCAGTATTGCGGTGGAGAGCCAGCCGGAGGTGGGCTCGACCTTCCGGGTGCGCCTGCCGGCCTGGCGCGAGCCCGCCTCCCAACCGGAGGCCAGTGAGAGTTCCCCATGAGCGCAGCAGCCAAGAGAATACTGATTGTGGACGACGATGCCGACTTCAGCGAGGCCCTGGCGGTCTACCTGGAGCAGCACGGCTACGGGGTCCTCCGGGCGCAGGACGGCCGCGCAGGACTGCGTCTGGCCCGGCTGGAACGCCCCGACCTGATCATCATGGACATCATGATGGATGAACGGACCGAGGGCTTCTTCACCATCCAGGAGATCCGCCACACGCCGGAACTAGTGGCCGTGCCCATCTTCGTCCTCAGCGCGCTGTACGGGAGAGTGCCCGATTTCCGCATCGCGCCGGACAGCGGCTGGATGGCGGAGGACGAGTTTCTCTCCAAGCCGGTCGATCTGCCCCAGTTGTTGGAGAAGGTCCGCCGGAGAATCGGACCGGCAGCCCCGCGGGAGGCCCACGCGTGAAGATACTGAAACTACCCAAAGAGAAGCTGGATTTCTTCGCCTCGGTGGTGCAGCAGTTTGGCGAGGTGCACGCCCCGGTCGAGCAGGACGGCCAGTTCGTCTTCAAGCGCCTGAGCCGGTGGTCGGAGGCCCGCCTGGACTACAACCGCACCATCCTGCCGCCGAAGAAATACTTCCTGCCGCAGCAGGAAGTGCTGTTGCGCTACCGGCCCGAGGCGGGCTACGTGGCCGAAGTCCAGGGGCTGGAGCAGCGGCTGGTGCTGTTCGGAGTGCACGCCTGCGACATTTACGCGCTGAACATTCTGGACCGCGTCTTCGCCGGAAAGTACCCCGACCCGTACTACCAGGCCCGGCGGCGCAGTATCGCCATCATCGGGATCGACTGCCGGCCGGACGAGCGGTGCTTTTGCCGCTCGATGCGCGCCGACGCCGTCGAACACGGCTTCGACCTGTTCTTCCACGACCTCGGGGATTACTACCTGACGCTGGTGGGGACGGCGCGGGGCGACGACATGGTGCTGGCCACCGAGCCGCTGTTCGAGGCCGTGGATCACACCGACATCGAGCGCTACAAGCAGCACTCCTCGGCCAAGCGCCAGGCCTTCAGCCTGGAAGTGGAGATCCGCGACCTGCCCGAGATCGTCGAGATGGAATACCACAGCGGCATGTGGGAAGAGCTGGGGGAACGGTGCCTGTCCTGCGGCAGTTGCAGCATGGTCTGCCCGACCTGCTACTGCTTCGACGTCAACGATGACGTGGCGCTGGGCTCGACGGCCGGAAGCCGTATTCGGAGCTGGGACTCCTGCCTGTTCGCCACGCACGCGCTGGTGGCCGGGGGGCACAATTTCCGGAACTCGCGGGCCAGCCGCATCAAGTTCCGCTACTACCACAAGCAGCGCGGCTTCGTGGCCGAGTACGGCCGCCCGAGCTGCGTTGGCTGCGGCCGCTGCATCGCCGCCTGCCCGGTGCACATCGATATCACCGAGGTCATCAACCAGTTGCGAGGAGTGCCAGATGCTGGAAGTAAGTAAAGCCCCGGCCTCTCAGCCGCCCGCGCCCGGCCTGAATCCCTATCAGCCGCACATGGCGCGCATCGTCCGCATCTACAAGATGGCCGCGGACAACTACCTGTTCACGCTGCGGTTCCTGGACGACCGCCAGGCCATGAGCTTCGCCTACCGGCCCGGCCAGTTCGTCATGCTGAGCGTGCCGGGCACCGGCGAGGCGCCCATCTCGATTTCCTCCTCGCCTTCCCGGCCGGGCATTCTGGAGCTGTGCGTGCGCCGCACCGGCCGGCTCACCAACGCGCTGTACCGCCTGAAGACCAACGACCTGGTGGGCGTGCGCGGTCCCTACGGCAACGGCTTTCCCATTGAGGAGATCGCCGGCAACGACCTGCTGATCGCCGCCGGCGGCCTGGGCATGGCGCCGCTGCGCTCGCTGGTCTGGTACGCGCTGGACAACCGGGAACGGTTCGGCAACCTCGTTCTGATGTACGGCGCCAAGACTCCCGCCGAGATGCTGTTCCGGGAGGAGCTGCTCTCGCTGGTCGATCGCCCGGACATGACCTGCCTGCTGACGGTGGACGCGGACCCGGACGGGACCTGGAAGAACCACATCGCGCTGCTGCCCAAGATGTTCGACTACGCCCGGCTGGACCCGCCCCGCACCTACGCCGCGGTGTGCGGGCCGCCGGTGGTCTACAAGTTCATGCTCGAACGCCTGCTCAAGCTGGGGTTCTCCAAGGACCGCATCCTGATGTCGCTGGAGCGGCGGATGAAGTGCGGCGTGGGCAAGTGCGGGCATTGCAGCGTGGGTTACAAGTACACCTGCATTCACGGCCCTATCTTCACTTACTGGGACGCCATGAACCTTCCGGAGATGATCTGATGAGCAAACCAAGGGTGGGCATCTTCGGTTTGACCGGCTGCGCCGGCGACCAGCTCGTGATTCTGAATTGCGAAGATCAGCTCCTGGACGTGGTCGGGGCTCTGGACATCCGGGACTTCCTGATGGCCACCTCGGCCAATGACACCGGATGCCGGCTGGACGTGGCGCTGGTGGAGGGAGCGGTGCTGAGCCGGCGCGATGAAGAGAAGCTCCGGCGGATCCGGGAGCGCTCCGAGGTCCTGGTGGCCATCGGGACCTGCGCGGTGTGGGGAGGCGTTGCGGCCATGGACGGCGACGCCGACCGGGCCGCCCTGCTCCAGGACATTTATGGCGCCGCGGGCGCCAGCTACGACAGCACTCCGGCGCGCGCCCTGCATGACGTGGTCAAAGTGGACCTCAACGTTAGCGGGTGTCCCATCGAGAAAGAGGAGATCCTGAAAACGGTGGCCCATCTTCTCAACGGCGACCCCCCGGTCTTCCCCGACTACCCGGTGTGCGCGGAGTGCCGCATGCGGGAGAACAACTGCCTGCTGGTGGAGAAGGGCGAGGTCTGCTGCGGCCCGCTGACCGCGGCGGGCTGCAACGCCCGCTGTCCGGAGCTGCGGATCGCCTGCGTGGGCTGCCGCGGGCCGGCCAGCGACGCCAGCATCCGCTCGGCTGTGGCGATGTTCGGGGAGCGGGGCATCCCGCGCGCCGAGATCGCTCGCAAGTTGCGGACTTTCGCGCCGGTAGACACTCAGGCAGGAGCGACCGCATGAGCACAACCATCCGAGTAGAGCACTTGGCCCGCATCGAGGGGCACGGCGGGATCACCGTCGAGCTGGAGGGCGACACCATCAGCCGGGTGCAGTTCGACATCTTCGAAGGCGCCCGCCTGCTCGAGGGCCTGGTGCGCGGCCGCCGCTTTGAGGACGTCTCGCCGATTCTGTCGCGCATCTGCGCCATCTGCTCGGTGGCCCATGCGCTGACCTCGCTGAAGGCCACCGAGAAGGCCTTCGGCGTCCAGGTCAGCCCGCAGACCGTGCTGCTGCGGGACCTGATGTACCTGGGCGAGAGCATCGAAAGCCACGCCCTACACCTGTTCTTTCTGGCTGTGCCGGACTACCTGGACTACCCCAGCGCCGTGGCGCTGGCCGCGGACCAGCCCGGGGCGGTCCAGCTCGGGCTGCGGCTGAAGAAGCTGGGGAACTCAATCCAGGAAGCGATCGGCGGGCGGGCCGTTCATCCGGTCAACGCCGTTCCCGGCGGGTTCGGGAAGCTGCCCAGTTTGGACTGCCTGATCGGCCTGCGACAGGCTCTGCGGGAAGGTCTGGCGGATGGCGAAGCAACGCTTGACCTCATGGCGGCGCTGCCTCCCGCGGATTTTTGCCACGCTCCGACGGTCTTCGCCGCCCTCGACCCCGGCAACGGCCACGGTTACTATCGCGGCGAGGAGATCGTGGTGGTGGAGAACGGCGCCCGGGAGAGCATCCCGGCGGACGCCTACCGTTCGCTGACCAACGAAGTCGCGGCGCCGCATTCGCACGCCAAGCACAGCTCGTACAAGGGCCGCCCGTTCATGGTGGGGGCCCTGGCCCGCCTGACGGCGCACCAGGAAGGGCTGGGCGCGCGCGCCCAGGAGGCCATCCAAAGGGTCGGGCTGCGACTCCCCAGCGACAACCCCATGGACAACAACAAGGCCCAGGCGGTCGAGTTGATCGCCGATCTCGAGCACGCGCTGGGCCTGGCCGAGAGGCTGCTCAAGGACGGACTCCGGGAAGAGCCGCGCGTGCCGGTGGAGCCGCGCGCGGGCACGGGCACGGGCGTGACCGAGGCCCCGCGAGGGTTGCTGATCCACAGTTACACCTACGACCAGGAAGGGCGCATCGTCGCCGCCGACGTGATCACGCCGACGGCCCTGAACGCCGCCAGCATCGAAGACCATTTCCGCCATGCCGTCCGGCAGAGCGCCGGGCGCGAACCTGCCGGGCTGGCCAAGACGCTGGAGATGATCGCCCGAGCTTACGACCCGTGTGTGTCCTGCTCGGTGCACTTGATCCGCAAGCGTGATGGGACTTAAGCTGTCGCTCGTCCGAACGTCGCTCAAGGCCCGGCTGATCACCAGCTACCTGATCATCCTGGGCCTGGGCGGGCTGATTACCTCGATTGTAGGTTCTTGGATCGTCAGCACCACCATCATGCGGCAGGCCCGGCGTTCGGTGGATGACGCGCTGGCCATGGCGCGCACACTCTACGAGCAGCAGCTTGCGACGCTCAAGCAGGCCGTGCAGCTCACCGCCGCCGGGCGCACGATCCAGGATGGCCTCGCCGCCGCCAACCGTCCGGCGCTGCTGGCCCGCTTGCAGGGCGTCCGCGCCGACACCGGGTTCGACTTCCTGAGCCTCACCGGCCCGCAGGGGCAGGTGGTCCTGCGAGCCACGCGGCCGGATCACGCCGGCCAGAGCGCCGCCTCGATCAACGTGGTTCGAGCCGCGCTGGCGGGACGAGTGACTGCGGCGACCGAGATCCTGACCGCCGCGCAGCTCGCGGACGAAGATCCGCCGCTGCGCGCCCGCGCCTACCTCCGCCTGGTGCCCACGCTGCGGGCCAAACCGAGCGCCAGAGAGGAAGAGACCGCCGGCATGGTCCTGCTTGCCGCCGCCCCAGTGCGGGGAGCGCGCGGGGAGACGCTCGGCGCCCTCTATGGCGGCGTTCTGCTGAATCGCAACCTGGCACTGGTAGATCGCGTCTGGGAGCTGGTCTTCAAGGGCGACCGCTTTGCCGGCCAGGACGTGGGCTCAGTCACCGTCTTTCAGAACGCCGTGCGCATCGCCACCACCCTGAAGACCGCCACCGGCGAGCGCGCGCTGGGCACCCAGGTCTCCGCAGAGGTTAACGACGCCGTCCTGGGGCGCGGCGCGGTGTGGCGCGGCAGCGCTTTCGTGGTCCGGGACTGGCACATCAGCGCGTACGAGCCCATCCGCAACTACCAAGGCCAGATCATCGGCATTCTCTACGCCGGGTTGCTGGAGAAAGCGTACACTTCGATCCGCGACCGGGTGATCCTGTCGTTTTTCGGCATCGCCACCGCCGGGTTCATCCTGATCATCGTCATCACCTACTACATGATCTGGCACATCACCCGGCCCATTGGAGAGATGGTAGCCGCCACCGAGCGCATCGCCGCGGGGCAGTTCGACAAGGAGGTGCCGGCCGGCGTCGCGGGCGAGATCACGCTGCTGGCTGAGTCCTTCAACACCATGCTGAAGAGCCTGCGGCAGATGCGCGGCGACCTGGAGGAGTGGGGACGCACGCTGGAAGAGAAGGTCAAACAGCGCACCGAGGAACTGATGGCCATGCATGATCGCGTGGCCCAGTCCGAGCGCCTGGCCTCGCTGGGCATGCTGGCGGCCGGGGTGGCTCACGAGATCAACAACCCGCTGGGCGGCATCCTGTCGCTCACCGCCCTGACCCTGGAGGACATGAAGCCGGACGATCCCGACCGCGAGAGCCTCCAGGAGGTGCTCCGGCAGAGCGAGCGCTGCCGGGACATCGTCCGGGGACTGCTCCAGTTCTCCCGGCAGTCCCAGGCCGCCCTCGAGCCGGTGGATCTCAACAAGACTTTGGAGGAGACGCTCGCGCTGGTGACCAAGCAGGCCCAGTTTTTCAATATCCACCTGATCCGCGATTGGGACCCGCAACTGCCGGCAGTGCTGGCCGACAGATCCCAGATGCAGCAGGTGTTGCTCAACATGCTCATGAACGCCGTGCAGGCCATGGCGGAGCGCGGCACCCTCACCATCGTTACCCGCGGGAATCCGGCGGAAGGCTGCGTCGAGGTCCGCATCTCCGACACCGGTCACGGCATCCCGCCCGAGCAGATCGACCGCATCTTCGACCCGTTCTTCACCACCAAGGCCAGCGCGCACGGCACCGGCCTGGGCCTGTCGATCGCCTACGGCATCGTGCGTAAGCACAACGGTACGATCACCGTGGAGAGCCAGGTGGGCAGGGGCAGCACCTTCACCATCAGTCTGCCCATCGCTCCCCAACTGCCGCAGGAGACGCTGGCCTGACCCTCACCGGCCCGGGAAACCCTCCTCAAGTTCGATACAATAGCGCCTCATGCCTCAGGCCCGCCCCAGCTTGAGCGTCTTCTTCCCGGCCTACAACGACGCGCCGTCCCTGCCGGCGCTGCTCGAGAAGGCCTTCGCCGTGCTGTCTGCGCACGCCGATGATTTCGAGGTCATCGTGGTCAACGACGGCAGCCGCGACTCGACCGCCGGCGTGCTTGCCGAGCTCCGGAAGAGATACGGGCCGCGGCTGCGCGTGGTGACTCACCCGGTCAACCGGGGCTATGGCGGGGCCCTGCGCAGCGGCTTCGCCGCCGCCACCAAGGAGCTGGTCTTCTACACCGACGGGGACGGCCAGTATGACATCGGAGAGCTGCCCGCACTGCTGGAGCGGATGGCGCCGGAGGTGGGCCTGGTCAACGGCTACAAGCTGGAGCGGCACGACCCCCGGCACCGCATCTGGATCGGCAACGTGTACAACCGCCTGGCGCGTCTGCTGTTCCGCATCCGCATCCGGGATATCGACTGCGACTTTCGCTTGATCCGGCGGAGCCTCCTGGAGGAGATCCGCCTGGCCGCGACCAGCGGCGCCGTGTGCGTCGAGCTGGTGCGCAAGCTCGAACTGAGCCCGTATCGCGTCGTCGAGGTGGGCGTGCACCACTACCCGCGGCGGCACGGCCGGTCGCAATTCTTCCGCGCCCGTTCTCTGGCCACGACCCTGTGGCAACTGCTACAGCTCTGGGTCCGCCTGGTCATCCTGCCACGCCGCTGAGCCGATGCTACACTGAAGGGCGCATGCTGTCGGTGGTTATCCCCATCCACAACGAAGAGCCGAGTATTCTGCCGCTATACGACCGGCTTACGACCACGCTGGGAGCGCTGGAGAAGCCCTACGAGATCCTCTTCGTGGATGACGCATCGACCGACCGCAGCTTCGAGCTGCTGGCCCGGCTGGTGGACACGGACCCGCGCCTGAAAGTCATCCGGCTGCGGCGGAATTTCGGCCAGACGGCGGCGCTCTCGGCGGGCTTTCACGAAGCACGGGGCGACGTAATTGTCTCCATGGACGGCGATTTGCAGCACGCCCCCGAGGACATTCCCGCCCTGCTGGCAAAGATCGAGGAGGGTTACGACATCGCCAGTGGCTGGCGCAAGAACCGCGTGGACAACGCCCTCACGCGGCGGCTGCCCTCGCGCGTGGCCAACTGGCTGATAGCCAAGGCGTCCGGCGTCGAGCTGCACGATTTCGGCACCACCTTCAAGGCCTACCGCGCCGAGATTCTCCGCGACATCCAACTCTACGGCGAGCTGCACCGCTTCATTCCGGCGCTGGCCAGCTTCTACGGGGCGCGCATTGTCGAGGTGCCCATCCAGAACACCGTGCGCCAGACCGGCGGCTCGCACTACGGGCTGGGCCGCACCTTCCGCGTCCTGTTCGACCTCCTGACCATCAAGTTCCTGCTCAGCTACCTGACCCGCCCCATGCACTTCTTTGGCAAGCTGGGTCTGCTGGGCACCACCCTGGGCGGGCTGATGATGGGCTACCTGGCGTTCCGGAAGTTCACCGGCCACGAGATCCTGGTCGAGCACGGCCCGCTGATGCTGGCCGGGAGCCTGCTGCTATTGGCCGGCATCATGATGTTCTCGACCGGGCTGCTGGGCGAGGTGCTCATGCGCACCTACTTCGAGAGCCAGGGCCGCCGCATTTACGCCATCCGCGAGATACGCACTCACGGGCAGACGCGGAAGGCCGATCGACCATCCTGAGCCCCCGGCTTCTGCTATCATGACCCGTCGCCTCGGCCTTCGCGCCGGGCAGGAGAGAGAAAATGCGTTCCATCATTCGGTGTCTGGCGTTGGCGGCGTGCGCGGCCGGCCTGGCTGCGCCCCAGGACAGCCCACTGATTCCGCCGGAGTTGTTCCGCGCCCTGAACGGCGAGATTTCCGGCGACATCGCCTACGACCACATTCGCCGCCTCACGCTGCACCACAGCCCCAACCCGGGCTCGCGCGGATACCGCGACAAGGTGCGCTGGATCTTCGAGAAGGCCCGCCAGGTGGGCCTGGAAGACGTGACCCTGATCCAGGACCTGCCCTGGCGGGGCACCGGCTGGACGCCGCTGAGCGCGGAACTCTGGATCACCAGCCCCGACAACCGCCGGCTGGCCAGCTACGAGGAAATGGCGGTCTCGATCGCCGACTACAGCCACAGCGGCGCCTGGGAGGGCGAGCTGGTGGACGTAGGCCAGGGCACGCAGGAGGCCGACTACAAGGACAAAGATGTCAAAGGAAAAATCGTGCTGGCCTCCGGCTCACCTGCCCTCGTGGCCCCGCAGGCCGTCGGCCAGCGCGGGGCGCTGGGCGTGGTCTATTACAACGCCGCCCGCGGGCTGGACTACCCTGACCAGGTCGCCTGGATCCGCCTGAGCCCGGACGCGCTCAAAGGCCAGGAGACCTTCGCTTTCTCCGTCTCCTATCGCGCCGGCCTGGAGCTGAGGCGGCGTCTAGCTGCCGGGCCGGCTCCGGAGGCGATCGCCGGCGGCTTCCGCGCGGGCTTTAAGCCGCCCGAGAAGATCACTGTGCGCGCCACGGTGCAGGCGGAGTTTGAGGAGAACCCCAGCCAGTGGTTTGTCGAAGCCCGGATCCGGGGGACCTCGATTCACGACCAAGCCATCGTGCTGACCGCCCACACCCAGGAAGAGAAGTTCTCGGCCAACGACGACAACAGCGGCTGCGCCAACCTCCTGGAGATTGGCCGGGCCCTGAGCAAGCTCATCCGCGAAGGCAAGCTGCCGCGCCCGGCGCGCGACATCCGCTTCTGGTGGGCCAACGAGATCTCGGGCGAGTACGCGTATTTCGCCGCTCACCCCGAAGAGCGCGCGAGAATCCTGGTCAATCTCAATCAGGACATGGTGGGCGCCCGGCAGCCGCCCGGAGCCCGCATCCAGCACATCACCCGCACGCCCGATTCCCGGCCCAGCTTTCTGAATGACGTCGTCGAGAGCATCGCCATGCTGGCGGAGCGCGGGAACTCGGCGTACCTGGCCGCCGGGCAGGCGGGCAGCCGGGTGCCTTACAGCAAACCCATCCTGGCGCACTTCGGCTCGCGGGATCGTTACGGAGTCGAGATCGTCCCCTTCTTCAACAATACGGACCACATGGTGTTCAACGACAGCGTCATCGGCATACCGGCCGTCACGCTGACCAACTGGCCCGACCCGTTCATCCACTCCAGCGACGACGATCTCTGGCAGGTTGACCCCACGCAGCTTCAGCGCAACGCTTTCGTGGTGGCGGCTACCGCGGTCTACCTCGGCAGCCTGGAACCGGCCGGACTCCCGGTGCTGGCTTCGCAGGTCCACACCGGCGCCCGGCGCACGCTGAGCAGCGCCCTGGCGCGGGCCGCCGAGATCCTGGCGCTGGCCGCGCCCGCCGAGCGGAGCACGGCGTTTCAGGACGGCCTCAACCTCGTCGATCAGGCCGCCAGCCGGATCGTGGCGACACTCGATTCCTTGGACGTGTTCAAACCCGAGCCGCGGGTAAGCGCGCAGCTCGAGGAATGGAAGCGCTCGCTCCAGGCGGCGGGCGTTTCCCTGCGCGCCACCCTGGCCGAGCACTACCGGCTGCTGACCGGCCAGAGCAACCTGCCCACTTACGCGCTCTCCGAGGCGGAGAAGCGCCTGGCGGACAAAGTGCCGGAACGGGCGGCGGGCGTGGCCGAGTACGTGCAACAGCTCTTCGCGACGAAAGGCGCGAGCCTGGAGAGTCTCAAGGGATATGAGACGCTGAACTTCGTCAACGGCCGGCGGAGTTACCTGGACATCTACCGCGCGGTGCGCGCGGAGGTGCAGGCGGCGGGAGAGTGGTACTACGGCACGGTGACCGCCCAGGCGGTCGAGGAGACGCTCGAAGGCGCGGTGAAAGCGGGTTTGCTGCGGCTCAAGCAGCAGAGGGATTGAACCCCGCATTTCCATTTTTGACCACTTACTCGTAACTTCGTGAGGGCTTCCGGCGCCTTTATTCATGCGGGGTTCAACGCGATGAAGACCCTCCGGAGGCCCACACCCAATGGGTGACAAACAGAACCAGCCCTTTCAGCTTTCT
>CAYGVJ010000050.1:0-35520 GCA_964353255.1 uncultured Solibacteraceae bacterium
GAAATCGATGTCGGTGGTCACATCGCGAAAACGCGCCTTTATCCACGGGCTGCTAATGGAGGTGTTCCTGCCGCCAGCGAGCGGATTTCTGGGGGTCAAGGGCAATGAACAACCCGACCGTGCTTCGCCGGTCTCCTTTGGGAGTGTTCCCTGGCCAGCGGGCGCCACAGACCAGCTTAAGATGCCGGAAAGAAGGCTGCGAAATGCAGCGGAAGCCGTTACAAGCCAAGGAGTTGCGGCCAAAGCCGGACCGATGGCGAGTTCGTCTTAGGCTGCCGGGGAGCGGGCTTGCGCTGGTCAAGCGAAACAGGAGTTAGGCAGCGAAGTTCGTTGGATTCGAGGTTACGCAAATGGCGAAGAAGCTTCAGCTCCCAACAAAGGACCAAACAAAACGTGGCAAGGTTAAGAGCGATTTTCCGAAACATTCCCTCGAAGAGGCAGTGAGGGTTGCGAGGGCACTAGAGGAGGCGAACGGGGGCCAGCCTCTTCCGCCTACGGAAACCGCCATTGCTCTCGGGATGAGTCCCGGAAGCTCGGAATTTCGCACGATCCTTTCTTCCTCAATCAAGTACGGACTCACGCGAGGCAGCTTCAATCAGGATCGAATCGCTCTTGAGGAACTCGGAAGAAATATTGTAGAGCCAAAGAGTGCCGACGAATCCCGCCTTGCCCTCCTGTCGGCGGCACTGAAGCCCGAGACTTTTCGCGCAATTCATGATTACTACCGCGGAAAGAAGCTACCCGAAGCTACATTCTTTCAGAATACCGTCGTGCGAGAGTTTCAGGTGCCAAGAGATCATGCGGAAAAGTGCGTTAGCATCTTTAACGCGAACATGGAACATGTCGGTCTGATTCGAGTTGCGACAACTGGTCGATGGCTCAGTGCTGAAGCAGCGCCCGCGGAGACTGCCTCCAGTTCTGAACACGAGACAACGGAGGGACGGAGCCCAGAGACCGAACCGCCACAGCTCACCTCTCCAGAATTGGAAGCTGCAGTCGGGAAACCCCCTCCCGCTACTAGCATCGCAGACAGCAGGCGTCTCAAGAGGGTGTTCGTCACTCATGGCAAGAACGTCTCCTTCATCGATCCGATAAAGAAGCTGCTTTCTTTTGGGGAAATGGATGCGGTCCTTTCCGCCGAGAAACAAACAGTGTCCCAGCCCGTGCCCGACAAAGTCATGAATGACATGCGGAGCTGTGGAGCAGCGATAATCCACATTGAGGATGAGCTTAAGTTGGTCGACAGCGGTGCAAATGAGCATGTCGTCCTGAACCCCAACGTGCTGATCGAGATTGGCGCGGCGATGGCTCTGTATGGGCGTCGATTCATACTGCTGGTCAAGGACGGGATCAGGCTTCCATCGAACCTACAAGGTTTGTTTGAAGTTCGCTACACTGGGGATCAGCTTGATGGAAACGCAACTATCAAGCTTCTTGAGGCCATCAACGACATTAAGAACCACCCTCTTCCGTTGCGAGATTGATCTCTGGGCCAACCGGCTTGCTAAGGCATCCGGCGGCAGAGATGGAGTCACTGGCCTAACAAAGGCATGCACCCGGCCGCCGCAAGGAAGGCGGCGGCGGGTGATGGCCAGATCGTTAGGCGCACACGGCGGTTAGCATGAAAGAACTGTGGTTACAGATCAGCTGGCTTCGCACAGCCGTCGTCGCCCTGCTGGGCCTGCTGGCCGGAGGCCTCCTGATCATCATTTCCCTCCAACTCCCAGATCGCTGGTACGGGACACTGCTGAATCACTTGGGGACCATCCTAATAGCGTCTATAGCGCTCGTTCTGATCTTCGATTACTGGCAAAAGGACGCCCTTTTTCGCGAACTCTTTCGCCACGCGAGGTCGGCCACCGAGCTCCAAGCAGCCCGGATAGCTGGCTTCTCGTCGAGCTTTCAGGATCAGATTCCGTGGGAGGACCTCTTTGGGAAGAGCACACACCTCGACATTCTCTTCGCGTATGGAGCCACCTGGCGGAACACGCACAGTCACCGCATCGACGCGCTTCTCGCCCGCGATCGGGCGCGTCTCGGGGTTGTCCTGCCGGACCCCGAGGACGCAGATACGGTCCGGGAGCTTTCCACGCGCTTCAGACTTAGCGCAGACGACGTGCGGGCCAAGATTGAAGAGGCGATCATGTTCTTCACAGCCAAGCGTACCAAGCATCCGGGTAAAGTCCGCATCTACCTCCTCGGGAGGGCGCCGACCCACACCATCTATCGCTTCAACAACGAGGCCGTTCTAGCCCTCTATACACATCGGCGAGAGCGCACCGGGGTGCCGACGTTTCTGGTTGAGCGAGGAGGCGATCTCTATGAATTCCTTAGATCCGAGTGGTACAGCCTCACCGAGGAAGGGGTGCGACACGGCGATGTCCGGGAGTTGCCGTAGCGCCGTGGCGTCCAACTACGGCATGAAGCTGGCAGCGCGGCCGGTCGCGCATCGGCTGGCGGCTCCTCAAGTCCAAGTGTGGCCGCCGTTGCACGTCGGGTGATCGCGCTGCGGCTTATGCCGATCCCGTTAGACCGACCAAGTTGTTGAGAGATCTCAGATGCAAGCACCGCACTGGACGATGCTAGGGCTCTCGCTCGACGTGATGGGGGCTTTCCTTCTCGCTGTGGAGGCCATCAAGATCGAGAATCTCCGAAACCTGCGCAACTCCTTCCTGAGATCTGTCCATGGGGCACTCCTACCCACGCCATATGCGCTCGGCGGGGCGACATCTTCGGAAGCCCCGCGAACTCCTGCGGAGACTGCATCTGACGGGGGCGAGACCTTTGTTGTTTGGTTGAGGCCTGGTTGGAATCGACGCGGTTGGCGGTTCCGGCTGATCAACGAGGCTCTGCACGTACTTGCGGGAGCGGTCCTGCTAACGGCCGCTGCAGTAGCCTCACACGGTGGGCTTCTGGATTGTGCTCGATGGGCAGCCTCCTGGATCCTGCATCTGCCCCTGCTCCCAGGAATCCTTCTGTTTTTAGTTACCGTTCTCCTCGGCTATAACATCGTCTGGTTGGCGGGAGAGCTCGTTCATTCGGCCTTGGTCCGCGTGTCGCAGGCGCTGATCACTCTGTTGGAGTTTATCGAGCGGAATACAGCGAGTGGCGTCATAGGCATACTAGGATTCTTGTTTCTGTTTCTGGGTTTCTTGCTCCAAATCTTTGCAAGCTACCTTGCGCTTTAGCCTGGTCGACAACGGCAACGCGGTCTAACATCGTCATGAACCCGGCGGCCGGCGCAGGTCGTTCTCCAATTCAAGCCGCCTGGCCCCGGCCGCGGGTTATGACGCGCGTTAGACTGCGACCCTGGGGAAACGGCCCTGTTGGGCGGAACCCCGGAGTGATCAGAGAGCTGTGGTGAAGTCCCCCTCGCGCTCGGAATCCTGACTGGCCGGTTAAGTTATACGCGGTGAACGAAGTGACTGCGCGACCGCTCCCTTACGGTCGCGGCTCGGAACCGCATTCCGAGCCGCGCGCGTCAGCAGGCGGTCTGGGCCACGCGGAAGCATTTATGACGCTGTGTATAACGCTCGTGGGGCTGGCCCCGAGTCTCTTGTGAATGCGCTCGTCATCAGTCAAAAGCCACAGTCGTGGGTGACAGCAGCGGGGTTTCGTACCCGAGGCCGGATCACCGGAGAGCATCCGGGCGGGGCCAGGCCTCGTCGCACAGCATGGTGGAAAACCCGGGGCCAGACGGGTGGGGCACGCTCTCCCCTCGAGGCTGGCCTGCTTATCGAGGAACGCTCCGTCTGTCGGCCGGTTTGGACGGAGGTACACATAAAAAATGTGTATAATGGGTTGAGACAACCGATGAAGACGCGCATCAACATCACCTTGCCCGAGGAGACGCTCGGGCTACTGGATCGGGTGGCGGAGAGAGGCAACCGCAGCCGCTTGATCTCGGAGGCAGTCCTGCACTATGTGAAAGGCAAAGCCAAGGTGAACCTCAGGGGACGGCTGAAGCAGGGGGCCCTCGCGCGGGCCGAGCGCGATCTGGCGGTCGCCAAAGAGTGGTTTGCGGTGGACGAGCAGGCATGTTGGTCAGGCGGCTGGGGCGAATCGGCAGGCAGACCATGAGCCGTGTGGACCAGGCTCTTCAAATCAGCCTGGGGCTGATTGAGCTTTGATGGGCCCTCAGCAGATCTCCACCGGGGCGGCGTGGTGGCTCTCGAAAACCCCCGAGCGGCGCGCGCCCTCCATCAGCTCATCGCGGAAGTCCGGGTGCGCAATCTGGATGAGCGCCTCGGCCCGCTGGCGCAGGGTCTTGCCGTGCAGGTAGGCGACGCCGTATTCGGTCACCACGTAGTGCACGTCGCCGCGCGAGGTCACCACACCGGCGCCGGTCTTAAGCGCCGGAACGATCCGCGAGAGCGTTCCGCCCTTGGCCGTGGAGGGCAGCGCAATGATGGGCAGCCCTCCCTTCGAGCGGGCCGCGCCCCGGATGAAATCCACCTGGCCGCCGATGCCGCTGTAGGGCAGGTAGCCCAGCGAATCGGCGCACACCTGCCCGCTCAGGTCGATCTCCAGGGCCGAGTTGATGGCCACCATCCGCTCGTTCTGCGCGATGATGAACGGGTCGTTGCAGTAACTGGTGGGGTGAAACTCGAAGATCGGATTGTTATGTAGAAAATCAAACAGCTTCTTGGTGCCCAGCGCGAATGCGGTGATCACCTTGTGAGGGTGAATAGTCTTCTTCTCGTTGTTGACCACTCCGGACTGGATCAAGTCCACGATCCCGTCGGGAACCATCTCGGAGTGCACGCCCAGGTCTTTGTGGTCGCGCAGCGCGCCCAGCACAGCGTCCGGGATCTCGCCGATGCCCATTTGCAGGGTGGCGGCGTCGGGAATCAGGCTGGCGACGTGGCGGGCCACGGCTCGGTGGGCGTCGGTGAGTTCCGGCTGTTTGTACTCGGGCAGGGGATGGGAGACCTCGACGATGGCGTCGGCTTTGCTGACGTGCAGGAAGCAGTCACCCAAGGTGCGAGGCGCCTGGTCGTTGACCTCGATGATGAGGTGTTTGGCGCACTGGGCCGCGGTCAGGGCGATATCGACTCCCGCGCCCAGGCTCATGAAGCCGTAGTCGTCCGGCGGGGTGCACTGAATCAAGGCCACGTCGATGGGCATGGCGCCGCTTTTGAACAGTCCTTCGATCTCGCTCAGGAAGATGGGCACGTAATCGGCGCGCGCCTCCTGCACCGCGGCGCGCACGTTGCTGCCGATGAAGAACGCTACGTGCCGGAAATGCCCTTCGTATTCCGGCCGGGTGTAGTCGGCGATGCCCATGGTGGCGATGTGGATGATCTCAACGTCGCGCAGCTCCGGCGCCCGCTTGAGCAAGGCCCGAATCAGCTCCTCGGGTTCTGAGCAGCCCTGGTGGACGTGAATCCGGTCGGCGGACTTGACCACCTGGAGCGCCGCATCGGCGCTCTTGATCTTCGAGCGATAGTGTTCCAGCCAGCGCATGGCGGCCACCTCTCACCCGGTAGCGCCGGCTCCGGCCGGCCGGGGCTCGCCCAGCAGCTCCCGCAGCTCGCGGCAGGGCACGTTCCAGGCCGCGGCAAGCTGGGGCTGGACGCAGGCGCCCCGATACGTATACACGCCGTTCGCCAGCTCGGGGCAAGCCAGCAGCGCCCCCTCCAGGCCCAGTTCCCCGACGCGAATCAGGTAGGGCATCAGGGCCTGCGCGATGGCGATGCTGGTGCTGCGGCCCATGTCGGCGGTCAGGTTGGGCACGCAGTAGTGCACCACCCCGCGGTAGTTGAAGGTCGGATCGGCGATCGTGGTCGGGCGGCTGGTTTCCACGCAGCCGCCCTGGTCAATGGCCACGTCGATAACCACCGAGCCGGGTCGCATGGATTCCACCATCTGCTTGGTGACGACGTGCGGCGTCTTGGCCCCCGCCACCAGCACCGCCCCGATCAAGACATCGGCGGAAGCCACCGCCGAGCTTACCGACTCCGGGTCGGCCAGGCCGGTGGCCACGTTGGGCACGTGCACCATCACCCGGCGCAGCTTATCGCTGTCTACGTCCAGCACCGTGACGCGCGCCCCGGCGGCCACCGCCGTGCGCACCGCCGAGCAACCGACCGCGCCGGCGCCGAGCACCACGATGTGAGCCGGCGGAACCCCGGGGCTTCCCCCCAGCAGGATCCCTCGCCCCCCGCAACTGGACCGCAGCAGGTTGGCAGCCAGGAAAACCGTCGTCTGCCCGGCGATTTCGCTGGCTGCCGCCAGCACCGGCAGGCGGCCGTTGGCCGTGCGGATGATCTCGCAGCCGATGGCGGTTATAGAATGATCCCTCAGCCGCTGGAAAACCGCCGGACCGGCCACGGCCAAGTGGTAGAAGGCTATCAGCGCCGTTCCGCCGGGGTTCAAATCGAGCAGCTTCAGACTGGGCGCCGAGATCTTCACCGACAGCTCCGCGCGCCGGATGACCTCAGCGGCCGAGTAGCCTATGCCGGCGCCGGCGCGGATGTACTCGTCGTCGCGAAACATCGCGCCGTCGCCCGCCCCGGTCTCCACCCACACCGTGTTGCCACGCGCGACCAGTTGTCGCACCACCGGCGGCGTCAGCGCCACCCGCTTGTCTCCCACGCCTTCCTCGCGCAGCACGCCGAAGTTCATGGCTCGCCTCTCAGTATCCGTCCGCGCGCACCTTGCCCCGGAAATGCCGATACACGAAAGTGAAATACCCCAGCACCAGCAGCATGCCCGGAACCCACCAGGCCAGGGCCACCCTCAGGCCGTGATGTGCGGTGGCCGCGTTCCAGAAGGTCAGCCCCGTGTGGGGCGTCAGGTTCGACGGCAGCAGGTACGGGTGGATAGCGAAGCCCGCGCTGGCCAGCATGGCGGCGATGTACACGCTGGAGGACAGGAAGGCCCGCAGGTTGTCCCGCTGCGCCAGGAAGCCTCGCACCGCCCCGAGGCCCAGCAGCGCAAAGGCTGGCACGACCCAACTCCAGCGGTGGGACGCCAGATTCCGGGAAAGCTGCGGCTGCAAGCGCAGCGTCAAGCCGGCCACTACCAGGGTCAGGCCGGCGACACAGGGCCAGAGGACCGCAGCGATGCTCTGCGCGCGCTCTTCCAGCGGGGCTTCAGTCTTCAGCGCCACCCACAGCGCGCCGTGCTGCGCCAGCGCAAAAAACGCCAGCAGGCCGACCAAAACGGTGTACCAATCCAGCACGCCCACTTCGCCCCAGGGCTGGAAGTTCGTCCACAACGGCAGGAAGAAGCTGCCCGAGGCATTGAGCGGCACGCCCCGCAACACGTTGCCCAGGGCCGCTCCCAGGAAAATGGCCAGCAGCGCGCTGGCGACCGCGAAAACAGAGTCCCCCAGCAGCTTCCCGGCCCGCGTGCGGCCGTGATTGCGGAACTCGATCGAGATGCCCCGTAGAATCAGCAGCCACAGCACCATCATCAGCGGCAGGTACAACCCGCTGAAGCTCGCGGCGTACACGGCCGGGAAGGCGCAAAACAGCGTGCCGCCGGCGGCCAGCAGCCACACTTCGTTGCCGTCCCAGACCGGGCCGACCGTCCGCTGCACCAGGCCCCGCTCGGCTTCAGTGCGCCCTACGATGAACTGCACGATCCCGGCGCCCAGATCGAAGCCGTCCAGAATCACGTAGACGGTCAGCATCAACCCCACCAGACAGAACCAGAGTGCCTCCATCTCGCCCCCCTAACTTTCGGCGGCCTTCTCGGCAGCCTCCGGGCCGCGCGCGATCTCCCGTCGCACCAGCAGCAGGAACAGAATGCCCAGCAGAAGGTACAGCCCCGCAAACCCGATCAGACTGAACAACGTACTCCCGGAGGAGACGTTCACCGACGCCCCGTCGCTGGTCCGCATCAGGTCGTAGACCAGCCAGGGCTGGCGGCCCAGCTCGGCGGTCATCCAGCCGGCGGTGTTGGCGATGAAGGGCAATGGCGCGAGCAGCATCAGCAGCCGCAACGTGAAGCGGCATTGGTACAGACGACCCCGGCGCAACTGCCACGCCGCCACGAGCATCGCGCCGATGAAGACCAGGCCCAGCCCGATCATGGCGCGGTAGCTCGCGAACAGCAGCGGGATCTGGTCCGGCCACCGGTCTTCAGCAATAGCATTCAAGCCCTTAACCTCGGCGGCGGGGTCGCCGTAGCTGAGCAAGCTCAACAGGCCGGGGATGCGGATGGCATTGTCGAGGCGGCGGGCCGCGACGTTTGGCCGCCCGATGAGCGCCAACGGCGCGCCCCGCGTGGTCTCGAACAGCCCCTCCATCGCGGCCAGCGTGGTCGGCTGGTGCCGCACGATCATCAGGTTCTGGCCGTGGCCCGTGGGAACCAGCAGCAGGATCGCGGCCAGGCAACCCACCGTCACTCCCAGTCGAACGAACGTGCGGGCGTACTCCTCGTGGCGCGCCTTCAGAAGGTAGTACGCGCCCAGGCCCGCCATCACGAAGCTGCCCGTGACCACGGCTCCCAGCATGTTGTGCAGGTACATCCATGGCAGCCACGGGTTCCCGAGCAGCGCCCAAAGACTGTCCAGCAGGGCCTCTCCGCTGGCGCCGAGCCAATAGCCCACCGGATGCTGCATCCAGGCGTTGGTGGCCAGGATGAAAAAGCCCGAAAGCCACGTTCCGATCAGCAGCAGCAGGGCAACCACCCAGTGGCCTTTTGGCCCCAGGCGCCGCTCGCCGAACAGCAGCAGGCCCAAAAAGGCGGATTCCAGGAAAAACGAGAATACCCCTTCCATGGCCAGGGTCTGCCCGATGACGCCCCCGGCGAACCCCGAGAAACTTGCCCAGTTCGTGCCGAACTGGAACTCCATGGGGATCCCCGTCACCACGCCCAGGGCGAAGCCGATAGCGAAGATCCTGATCCAGAAGCGCGCGGCGCGGTTGTAATGCTCGTCGCCGGTGCGGCGGGCAGCGGTCTTCAGGATGAAGATCAGCAGCGCCAGCCCCATGGTGAGCTGGGGAAAAATGTAATGGAAGGTGGCAGTGAAAGCGAAATGCAGGCGGTGGAGCACGACCGGGTCCATGAGCCGAAACCTTGATCCATTGTGCCGGTTTCAGCCTAGGGCTGCAAGGCCGGAGTGTGGGTGGCACAGACTTTCGAGTCTGTGTCGCTCGAGTTCACTGATTCGCAACCGTGGCGGGATCGGCCACACAGCGGTAGTAGATGCGGATCCTCTTGGGGAACGAATTGGCCCAGCCGTTCCAGATGAAGCGATATGCGCGGGAGGCGTTGGCTTCAGTCGCCGTCCAGCGATAGATCGCTGACGAGTACCGGCTCCATAGCGGCGTGTCCTTATTCGGCTGCACGCGGTAGGTCGTGCGCTGGGACCGGCTGTCCCACGTCCCCCCGGCATTTCGGCCGCGGCGGACTGCGCTGCGTACTGACTCTTCCACCGTCGGCAGCCGCCAGATGTGCAGCGGCGCCGCCTCCCGCCGGAGGCCATCCCGCGAAAGCTGGTCGCAAGCATTCCGGGCTTCATCCCAGGTTGCGACCTCCTCGGGCCAGCCCGGTCCCTGCGGCGCCCAGGCCAGACGGACGCCATTGCCCTCTATGATTCGGAGGCCATAGTTCCCGTCGTCGTAACGGTTCACGGCCAGCCAGCCCGGGTAGGCCCCGCTCACCACGACGGTCACCAGCGGCAGGCCGACCAGGATCCGCAGCGCCCATTTCCGCGGCTCCACACGACCGTACAGGTAAAGACCGGCAAGGACTCCAAGCGGGACCACGAAGATGGCGAATACGTCCGGGGGGCGGTTGTACAGCTCAAAGCGCCAGGTCACGAATGCCGCCGAAGCCAGGTGCAGCACAGGACCCAAGCGGCGCCACCACACCGACGCCACGGCCGGCAGCAGGACGGAGAGCATCGGCTGCAGGTACGCCAGCGCTCCCAGCACGTTCGCCCCCCAGCTCCGCGCGTACCACCCTTCGTGGAAAGCCTCGATGGCGCCCCAGAACGCCCACAGCGTCGAAAACAGGGTGGATATCCCGACTGCGGTCCAACCAACAACCCGGCGACGGTCGATAGTCATGGGCGCCTTAGCAGTTTGCCGCATCCTGACCGCTCCCCGCCCAAAGGGCACCCGGTCGCGGCTCAGTTCCGAGCCACGACCGTGAGGGAGTGGTCCAGGCTTCTCTGAACAGTATCGTTCCTAGCCTAGCCGCTTCACAATGTAGTACACAATCGGCACGGTCATGCGGGACAGCGCCAGGGAGGCGATAGCGCGTCACCCCCAGTCGCCATTTCGCATCTTGAAGAATCAAGGCCCGCAATGCCGCCCGATTCCGGATACAATCAGCCATGTGGAGCCTCGCGAGGAAGCAGAGCTGGCCCGGAACCTCATGGCGGGCGACCCCGGGGCCTTCGACCGCTTTGTCGAGGCCTTTCGCGCCAGGATTTTCCAGTACAGCCTGCAAATGTGCGGACAGCGCGAAGACGCCGAGGAGGTCGCGCAAGAGACGCTGCTCAAGGTCTTTCAGAGGTTCGACCAGCTCCGCGACCCCGAGCGGGTCCGGTCCTGGGTCTTTCGCATCGCGCGCAACGCCTGCCTCATGAAGCGGCGCAAGAGCGTCTTTGCCCCAGTTCAGGAGCTGTCGCTCGAGGACTACCTGCCCCAGATCCGTCAGGAGGACGGCCCGCGCCGGCTCGAAATAGCCGACTGGTCGGCCCTGCCCGACGACCAAGTGCTGCGCGCCGAGCTGCGGGAGGTGATCCAGCGGGCCATCGGCGAGCTGCCGGAGATGTACCGCGCCGTGATCCTGCTGCGGGACATCGAGGAGTTGAGCACCGCCGAGGCCGCCGGGGTCCTGGAAACCACCGAGGAGGTCGTCAAGACCAGGCTGCACCGCGCCCGGCTCGCCGTGCGGCAGAAACTGGATGCGTACCTGCGCGGCCGTAGGAACTGAGGAGTAGGCTATGGCTCACGAGCACCACGGCGATTGCCGAGAGGTTTTCGCGCTCCTGTCTGAGTATCTCGAGGCGGAATTGCCCGCCGCCACCTGCCAGGAGATCGAGGCCCACCTGGCGGATTGCCCGCCCTGTATAGAGTTCCTCAACAGCCTCAGGCGCACTGTCGAGCTGTGCCACGGCTGCGAAGCTGGCCCACAGCCGCCTCCACTGGGCCCTGAGGCTCGCGAGCAACTGGCCAGCGCCTGCCGGGCGATGCTGGCCCGGCGAGGCGGCTCTAGGGCCTGAACCTACTACTGCCCTAGGAGAAAGCCCTACTACCGGCGTAGGAATACACCCCCCAAAATCTGCGTGCTTTTTTCCACGGCCTGGGTTAGACTGGGGGAGATAGAAAGGTAGTTCGGCCCCAGATGACGAAAGCTCGCCAGGTAGCTCGTCACGGGCTAAGTTTGGCCCGCGTCTTGCTTGTCGATTCCGACCTCACCTCTCGCTTGACCCTGCAAACCGTCCTGGAAGCCGGAGGGTATCGTGTGGATGCTGCGGCCTCGGCTGCCGAAGCGGTCGGTAAGCTGGAGGCATCCGAGTACGAGCTGGTGCTCAGCGATCTGGAGATGGAGTCCCCGGAGGCCGGGCTGAAGGTCCTGGCCCACGCCCGCATGATGGAATACAAGCCGGCTACGGCGCTGTTCACCAGCTACCGAAACTCACGAGGGCGCACTTCCACCGGCAAAGCAGGGAAAATGGTCCTGATCGAGCCGGAGGACCTGCCAGAACTGCTCAGCAAAGTGGCCGAACTGGTCAGTGAACGCGCCACCCGGAAGGTGGAGCGCGAACTCCGCCACGCCTGAGCCCCCTGCGACCTTGGCAATCCCTTCAGCGCGACCGATGTCCCAAGGCGACCAGAACCCGCTTGGTGACCTCGTCGATGATGGTCGGCAGGGCAGCGTCCAAGGCCAGGGTCACCGCCGCGTGTACCCGTTCAGAATCAATTGCTTCGCCCTGTTCCTCAGGCTTCAGGCGCGCCCGATCGGACTGTGCCACTTCGGCCAGCGCGCGGACGCACTGGAGCAGCGCCGAGGCTTCCAGGGGCTTCTCCAGGCACCCGTCGGCGCCCGCCTCCCGGGCCGCCGCTTCGTCCACGGGCTCCAGCGGGCTGAACAGCAGCACCACCCGCGTGTGGGAATGGCGCGGCTGCGCCTTGACGTGCCGGCACACCTCGTAGCCCGACATCACGGGCAGCCCGACATCGGCCAGGATCACGTCCGGGTCGGCGTCCGCCAGCCGGAGCAGCGCTGTCTCGCCGTCGGTGACGGTGACGACCTCAAACCCTTCTTCGGTCAGGATCCGCTCACCCATGCGCTGGGCGTGAGGGCTGTCATCGGCAAGCAGAATCCGGCTCACTTCTTCTTCTTTTTCTTGTCGTTCTTGGAGGCGGGCGGGCTCGGCGGACTCTGGGAGGTCTGCTCGGTTTGGCTGGGTTTGGCCACGCTGGGCAGTTTCTGGCGGGCGTCGGGCTGGGTATCCAGAGCCGAGGGGCCGGTGATGGGCGAAACGGTCACATCTGTGGTCAGTCCCGTGCTCGCCGGCGCCGCAGGGACGCTGGCCGGAATGCTCGGCCGCAGGCTCTCCATGGGCGGGTTTCCGGAGGTGGCGGCCATGGTCGTGTCCGGGCTCTTCCGGAAAATGCCCCAGAAGTTGTGCATCAGGCCCGGCTTCTCCCGGTTCTCCAGCTCGTATTGCATGCGCGCCAGCGCCACCTGGTCCACCTCGGGAATGGGCATCTCCATCGCCTTGAGCTTCTGCTTCGCCTCTTCCACCAGGGGGCTCAGCGGGTACTCCCGGACAATGCGGGAATAGGCCTGTCCGGTCCGGTCGCGGAACCGCGGGCCCATTCTCGAGTAGGCGTCCCCGAGCTTCCAGAGGGCCTGGTCTGCCTGGCTGAACAACGGGAAGTGGTCCGTCAGGCCTTGCAGACGGTTGGAGGCCGCGGCCCAACTTCCCTTCTTGTGGTACAGGTCGCCGACGCCGTACTCGTGCTGGGCCAGCACGTCCTGGATGTTTCGCAGAAGTTGCTGCACCTCGGGCGCGAACTTGCTGTTGGGGAACTGCACCAGAAGCTGGCGGCATTCCTCTTCGGCGCGCAAGGCGTGGATCGTGTCCCGATCGGCCTTCTCCATCTGCTTGTAGTGGATGGTGCAGACCTTTTGCTGGGCCTCGGCGGCTTCCTCCAGGGCCGGGTAGAAGAGGATGAAGTCCTTGTACTCGGCTTCCGCCTGCGCCAGGCCGTGGGAGCCGCCCTCCCGGTACCAGGAGTCGGCAATGGCCAGCTTGGCCTTGGCCATGTACTCGCTGTCCGCGTAAGCGTTCATGAAGGTGTTCAAGGTGATTCGCGCGATCTCGTACCGGCCCCGCTCGATGTCCTTGATGGCCTTGTCGAAAAGCACCTTGTCTGGCTGCTGGGTGTCCTTGGTGATGGGATTCTCGTATTTGTGGCGACGGCAGGCCGGGGCGGCCAGCAGCCCGGCCAGCACTGCCAAGAGGATCAAGTCCCTGCTCATCTCGCTAACACCTGGCGCTTTCGGCGATTCTCCGCATCTCGGCAACGGTGGCTGCCGGGTGGCTGCTCTCGAAGATGGTGGCTCCGGCCACGATCCAGTCGCAGCCCGCCTCGACCACCTCGGGCAGGTTCTCGACGGTGACGCCGCCGTCGATCTCGATGGCAAACTTCAGACCCAGCTCCGCCCGCCGCTGCTTCAACCGTCGCACCTTGTCCAGGGTGTAGGGGATCAGGCGCTGCCCTCCGAAACCGGGGTTGACGCTCATGATCAGCACGAAGTCCACCACCTCCAGGACATCTTCCAACATTGTAACGGGAGTGGCGGGGTTCAGGACGACCCCGGCCGGCGCGCCTTCGGCCTGGATGGCGCGCAGCGTGCGATCCAGATTCGGGCAGGCCTCCTGGTGCACCGAGACCTGGTCGGCGCCGGCCTCGATGAAGACCGGGGCGTAACGGTCGGCGTCGCTGATCATCAGGTGCACGTCCAGGGTCAGCTTGGTGGCCTTGCGGATGGACTTCACCACCGGCGGGCCGACGGTCAGGTTGGGCACGAAGTGCCCGTCCATCACGTCGATGTGCAACATCGTGGCCCCGCCCTCGACAACGCCGGCGATCTCCTCGGCCAGGCGGGTGAAGTCAGCCGAGAGAATCGAAGGAACGATTTGAATCATTGAGCGGCTCCTCCGATGTTATCACGGCGGCGAAGAACCCGTCCCCACGGTCGCGTCCGGGCAGCCGGCGCCACCAAGGCGCGACCGCGGCCGGAATCGCAGTATTATCAAGGACTTCGCGGACCACTTCCTCGTTCTCTTCCGCCTCGAGCGAGCAAGTCGAATAGACCAGACGTCCGCCGGGCGCCAGGCGTTCCAAGGCATTGCCAAGGAGCGCCACCTGGCGGGCGTGCAGGTCAACCAAGTCGGAGGGGCGGAGGCGCCACTTGATCTCGGGGTTGCGCGCCAGGGTGCCGGTCCCCGAGCAGGGCGCATCGACCAGGATGCGGTCGAAGCGACGAGCGAAGGGCAGGGTGCGCGTGCCGTCGGCCACTACCAGGTCGCACCCCAAGGTCTTGAGGGCGGCCAGGCGTCTCGGGTGCATGTCGCAAGCCACTGCCCGAACCTTGGATTCGAGGGCCTGAGCGGTCTTGTTGCCCGGCGCCGCGCACACGTCCAGAAACCACTGCCCGGGCGCCAGCTCCAGCAAGGGTACAATCGCCTGCGAGCTGATGTCCTGGATGCGCCAGCCCGCCGGGTTGCCTTCGAGTACGCGGAAGCAGCCGGGGACCTCGGTGGGTTCCAAGCCTGCGGTAGGATAAGACTCCCGTCTTGTCGCTTCGGCAAGACCGGAGTCATACCCCACGGTGGGATAAGACTCCCGTCTTGTCATGTCGGCAAGACCGGACTCATACCCCACTGGGATCCGCACGTAGGTCTCAGGGGCCTCCAGGTTGGCCAGGGCAATGCGCCGGGCCTGCTCCGGGCCGAACTGCCGCTCCCAGCGCTCCAGCAGCCAGGCCGGGTGCCCCAGCTCCGTCGCCAGGTCGGGGAAGCTGACCGGCTGGCGATGCACCTTCCGCAGGACCGCGTTGACCAAGCCGCCGGCGGAGTGCTTGCCGGCGCGCTTGACCAGCTCGACGCTCTCGCTCACCGTGGCGTGCGCCGGGATGCGGTCCAGGTAGCGGAGCTGGTAGAGGCCCATGCGCAACGCGATGCGCACTTCGGGATCCAGCCGGCCGGCGGGCCGCCCCGAGAAATGCTCGAGCAAGAAGTCAAGCTGGTTCTGGCGCCGCAGCGTTCCCAGGACGATTTCCGAGGCCAGCCCGGCGTCGCGCTGGTCCAGACCCGCCGCGCGGCTGGCCAGCAGGTCGGCGGCATAGCCGCCGGTCTCCACCAGGCGGAGGACCTCGAAAGCCAGGCTCCGGGCCGGGGCGATGCCCACGTTCCACCATCCAGGATCTACGCTTTCTATAATAAACTGTGAACCTTGAGAAGGCTCTGCTGCGCAAGACCGGCGAAGCCATCGGCCGTTTCCGGATGATTCGCGAGGGCGACCGCGTGGCCGTGGCCCTCTCCGGCGGCAAAGACTCGCTCACGCTGCTCGAGGTTCTCCTCTTGCTTCAGAAACGGGCTCCGGTGGACTTCTCGGTGTGCGCCTTCACCATCGAGCAAGGTAAGTTCCTCCGGTCACTGGAGCCGCTGGCCGAATACCTCTCGCGCCGGGCAGTTGCCTGGACCTGTTACCGGGATGCCGCTTCGGCGCGCTTGCTCGAAGAGCGGCCCGATCACGGCTGCGACCTGTGCAGCCGCTACCGGCGCCGGGCGGTCTACGAGACGGCGCGCGGCCTGGGCGCCAATGTTATCGCTTTCGGGCACACCGCCGACGACTTCTGCGAGGCCCTGCTGCGCAACGCGCTGTTCACCGGACGCCTCAGCGCGTTGCCGGCGGTGACCCGCTCGCGGGACGGGGAGTTCCGCCTGATCCGTCCCTTGCTGTACGTCACCGAGGATCTCACCCAGCGCTACGTCGAGTCCCTGGGCGCGCCGGTGACGCCCTGCGCCTGCGCGGCCCGCGGTGGCGCGGTTCGCCACGCGCTGCGCGCGCTGCTGGCTGAACTCCGGCAGCAGTACCCGCAGGTGGTGTCCAGCCTGATGAGCGCCCTGGGCAACCTGGAGACGCGGCGCTTGCTCGACCGCCGGTTCCTCGAACTCGACGAGCAGGCGCCGGTTGAATCACCCGGGCTAAGATGAGATAATGAAGATCCTACTCCGCAAGGAAACGCAATGAAGCTCTTGCCGCGCCAGGAGAAATTCTTCGATTTGTTCACCAAGCAGGCGGGCATCATCTCGGAAGCCTCCCGGCTGCTGCTGGAGGCCGTCCGGCAGGGCAACTCCCATCTGACCCGGGCCTCGGCGCGCATCCAGCAACTGGAGAATGAAGGCGACGAAATCATCCACGACATTTTCACCCGCTTGAACCAGACCTTCATCACGCCGCTGGACCCAGAGGACATCCACGAGCTGTCTTCGCGGCTGGATGACGTGTTGGACGGCATCGAGGAGGCGGCGCACCGGATGGTGGCCTACCACTTGGAGCCTATTCCGCCGGTGGTGGTGGAGCTGTGTGAAGTCGTGCACGACGCGGCCAAGTCCCTGGAGAAGGCCATCCAGGCCCTGCGCAAGGACCAGCCCGTCCTGGAGCACTGCATCGAGGTCAACCGGCTGGAGAACTGCGCCGACCAGTTGCTGCGCCGGGCGCTGGCCGATCTGTTCCAGCAGGAGCGGGACCCCATCGCCCTCATCAAGCAGAAGGAGATCCTGGAGTTCCTGGAAGACACCACCGACCGCTGCGAAGACGTGGCGGACGAATTGCAGAACGTGGTGGTAAAGAACAGCTAGACCGCTCAAGAACACTGACTCCTGCATGTCGCCGGCCTTGATCCTGGTCATCGTCATTGTCGTGGTGGCCCTGGTTTTCGACTTCATCAACGGCTTCCACGACTCCGCCAACTCGGTAGCCACGGTGGTAGCCACCCGCGTGCTGACTCCTCTCCAGGCGGTGGCCTGGGCGGCGTTCTTCAACTTCGTCTCGGCGTTCAGCTTCGGGACCGGCGTGGCCAAAACGGTTGGCGCCGGAATGGTAGACCTGAGCGCCGTGACCGTTTACGTCATGCTGTGCGGGCTGATCGGAGCCATCGTCTGGGACTTGATCACCTGGTGGTTCGGTCTGCCGACCAGCTCCTCGCACGCCCTGTTCGGCGGCTATGCCGGCGCGGCGGTGGCGCGCACGGCCTTCGAGAAGGGCTTGCAGCACAGCTTCGACGTGCTGGTCTGGAGCGGCTGGATCAAGACTCTGGTCTTCATGGTGCTGGCGCCGCTGATCGGCCTGGCAGCGGCTTACATGTTCATGATGGCCGTGTACTGGCTCTTCCGCCGCTCCAGCCCCAAGCAGATGGATGTGTACTTCCGCAAGTTGCAGTTGCTCTCGGCGGCCGCTTACAGCTACTCGCATGGCACCAACGACGCGCAGAAGACCATGGGTATCATCACCGGCGTGCTGGTGACCACCGGCTACCTGAAGACCTTCCACGTTCCGGTGTGGGTGATCCTGGCGGCTCACGCCGCTATCGCTCTGGGAACGTTGAGCGGCGGCTGGCGCATCGTGCACACCATGGGCACGCGGATCACTCGGCTGCGGCCCCGCGGCGGATTCTGCGCCGAGTCGGCGGCGGCCACCTCGATCCTGATCGCTACGGCGGTGGGCGTGGGGGTCTCGACCACCCACGTCATCACCGGGGCCATTGCCGGGGTCGGCTCGATCCAGCGGACGAAGGCTGTGCGCTGGAGCGTGGCCACCAACATCGTCTGGGCCTGGGTGCTCACCATTCCGGCCTCGGCCCTGGTAGCTTGGATTGCCTATTCACTGGTCTATTCGGCGGGCCTGGACGCCCGCTAGGCAGGAGAGGCTTAAGAGGGTGCTGAAAAAGGCCCACGTAGGACATGCTTCAGCTTGTCCAAGGCCTTTTTCAGCACCCTCTTAAGCCTGTTCTGCCGGGAGGCATAAGTTGTCAACGGAATTCACCGGCAAGACGGCGCTGGTAACGGGCGCGTCCCGCAGCATCGGCGCCGCCACGGCCATCGCCTTGGCGCGCGCGGGAGTGCGCCGCGTGGTCCTGCATTACCACAGCTACCTGGAAGGGGCCGAGGCCACCATGGCCGCGGTGCGGACCGCGGGCGCCGAAGCCGATGCGCTCGCGGCCGACCTGGGAACCGCCGAGGGAATCCGCTCGCTGGTGCGGGATCTGGCCGGCGTCGCCCCGGAGGTGGACGTCCTGGTCAACAACGCCGGCTCACTGGTTCAGCGCGCCCGCCTGGTCGAGTGTCCGGAAGACCTCTTCGACCGCGTGATGAACCTGAACTTCAAGAGCGCGTGGGCTATCGCTCAGGCCGTCCTTCCCCATATGATGCGGCAGCGGAGCGGGGTCATCGTCAACGTCAGCTCGATTGCCGCCCGCAACGGCGGCGGGCCGGGCGCCTCCGTCTACGCTGCGGCCAAGGCCGCGGTCATGACCATAACCAAGGGCTGGGCCAAGGAACTCGCTCCCCACGGCATCCGGGTCAACGCGGTCAGCCCCGGCACCGTGGACAACTACTTCCACCAGCAGTTCTCGACCCGCCAGATTCTGGAGGGGGTCATCGCCCAAACCCCTGCCGGGCGCCTGGGCGCCAACGAGGACATCGCCGACGTAATCGTCTTCCTGTGCTCGGACGCCGCCCGCTACGTCCACGGCCAGACCCTCGAGGTCAACGGCGGCATCCTGGCGCCGTGAGGGGGCGCACATGCGTGCCACAAGGAGGCAACCAGTACGCGAGCAGGCGAGAGTGAAGCGCAGAGGTTCCCGCTTCGTGCTGGCGGCTCGTCCAGGCAGCCCGCCGCTCGCCGATGAGGCGGTTCGTCAGACCCTGGAAGCAATCCGTGAAGAGCGAAGCCGGAAGATCCTGGTGGCGCCGCCGGGGCTGGAAATCAGGGAGCCCTAGACCAGCGCCGCTACCTCGTAGTCATCCACCTTGGGGACCATGAACTCGACCACCGCCCCCTTCTGTGTGAACGCCAGGTCGGCTCCGGCGCGCAGGGCGCGCACGGCGGCGATGCGCAGGCCCCCGGGCGCCTGGAAGCGCACCTGCTGGGGCCCGAGCGGGTAGTTGCGCCGCACCCAGCCGCGCAGCATGTTCGGGTTGTTGTAGTTGAGGATGTGCACGGCGAAGCCCGGCTCGGTCCGCCAGGCGAAGATCTCGGCCATCCCTTCTCCGGTCACGCTCACCGGGGACCGGCCGCACAGCAGCCAGCGGATGGCGTTGGCCAGCAGCAAGCTCAGGTCGGGGTTGGTGGTGCGCCAGCAGCTTCGGTCCACGTCACCCGGGAAGTAAACCCGGCGGCTGGAGCCCTCCTCCAGGAGCGCTATGGCCGGCTCATCGGTCTGCGGCGTGCGCGGGTAGACCATCTCGGGTGGGTAGGCGGGGTACGGCGGGACCACGCTCAGCAGGGGCCGGCCCGCGATCTTCACCGGCAGGCGGTACTCGGCGCCGGGCAGCAGCCGAGTTTCGCGGAAGTCCCGCCAGATCTCGTGCGGCGTCTCAATGCGCGCGTAGTAAGAGTTCCCGTGAGGGCCTTGGACTGCGCCCGCGGCGCGGATCCCAAACAGGTCGGCCAGGGCCGGCTCGGCGCGGCGCTCGCCGGCCTGGTTGTAGCAGCCGGTCTCGAAGCTGGCCAGCAGCGACCCGCCCCCGCGGGCATACTCGCGCAACTGCCGGCACTGCTCGTCGCTCAGCAAGGCCACGTTGGGCAAAATCAGGGCCGAGTACTTCTTCAGCACCGCCGGAGACAAGTCGTCCTCATGGACGAAATCGAACACGAAGCGCCCTTCGAGCAGCGCATAGTACAGCCCCTGAAGGAACTCTGTTGCGTCGCCGCCCCCAGGTGGATTGTAGAAGGCGTTGGCGCGCTGCGAGAAGACCACCGCGAGGTTGGCGATCGAGCCCCGGTTGACGAAATGGCGCTCGTGGAGAGCCAGCCACTGGTAGAAGCGCCGGCCCGTCTCGCGCCAGCGCAGATCCTCAGGCGAGCCCCCCAGCCAGTGGTACCAGGGAACCATGCCGCTGGCGGTGGTCTGGGCCATCCACAGCGTGGCTTCGGCGGGCGCCTTCGAGGTGTGCCGCCACAAGGGTCGCGTGTTGGCGTAGGAGCCGGTGACGTTGGTGATAGTGCGGCCCTTCATGACCGCCTGGGCCACGCGCCCTTGCTGCGCGCAGTCCCAGATGGGCGTCTGCCCGCTGCGGCCCTGATGATCGGCGTTAAACCAGCCGGCCACCTCCGCAATCTGCTTCAGGTTGGTCACGGCCCGTATGCCGCCGCCCAGGTTGCCGACGTAGAGGCTGTCGGGTTTCTTCTCTCGCGCGGTCTGGTCCCAAAGCTTCCAGATTTCGAGCACCCGTTCGAGGTGCTGCTCGAAGTACCGCGGCCCCTGGCGCGGGCCGAGCCGGCGGCAGCTCTGGCAGTGGCAGACCGGGGGCCGCCCGGTGCTGGGCCATCCGTTGGTGAAGAAGCCGTCCACGTCGTAGAGCGCGTTGATCTCGCGGACGATGGCGGGCACCTGCTCGCTGAAGTAGGTAGAGAACATGCAGGTTCGAAACAGCCAGGGCGATTCGTTGTGCCGGCGCGGCTGGCCGTTCTCCTCCCGCTCGAACCACTCCGGGCGAGCTTCCAGAGCTTCCTCATAGGCCCAGTTGCAGTCCAGGCGCGCCACCACGCGGATGCCGCGCCGCTGGGCGGCCCGGGCGAAGTCGCCGAACAGGTCGCGACTGCCCAGATACGGGCTCTTGTGATGGTAGGGGATGCGTGTGGGGTAGAACGCGACGATGCCGCCGGCGCTGAGCAGCAGGGCGTCCAGTTTGAGGCTGGTCCAGTAGTCCAGCCAGGGGTCTATTTCGAGGCTCTCCGGGTCGCGCTCGTTGAAGTTGAGCTGCCCGCAGCGGCGCATCTTCCCGTACCACGGGACCGCGGACTCCGAAGGCTGCTGGTCGCCGAAGGCGGGGCTCTCGAGGGCCGATCCAAACACAGCAAGAAACTCGCGGCGCTCCATAGCCCGACCATGATACCAGGGAGGTGCGCCTTGGACCGGCTTCGGTTTACCGATCGCTACCTCAAAGGCCAGTGATAGAATCATCGACCATGGATACCAACGACGTTTCGCGCCGTGCTTTCATGCTCGCCGGGGCTGTTCTGGCAGCCGCCGACGTCGCGGTTCCGCAGACCGCCGGAGGGGCGCTCACGGCGGGGCAGGTGATCGAGCGCATCAAGAAGAACGTGGGCATTCCCTGGCGCACCGAAACCGTGGACAACATCATTGCCGGCAGCCCGGACACGCCCGTGAAGGGGATTGCAGCCACCATGATGGCGACGCTCGACGTGATCCGGCGCGCGGCCGCCTCCGGGAAGAATCTGGTGATCACCCACGAGCCGACCTTCTACTCGCACCAGGACAAGACCGACGAGCTCACGCAAGACGCCACCTATCAGTTCAAGGCCGATTTCATCCGCCAGCACGGCCTGGTCGTATTCCACTTCCACGACCACTGGCACGGCCGTCGTCCCGATGGCATCGCCACGGGCATGGCCCGGGAACTGGGCTGGGAGAAGAATGCCGATCCCCAGAACTCGCGCCTGTTCGTGTTTCCGGGCACGCCGCTCGCCCGCTTCGCGCGCGAGATCCAGTCGCGGCTGAAGATTCGCACGATGCGCGTGGTGGGCGATCCCAAGCTGCCGGTCAGGCGGGTCGTCGCGAGCTGGGGCTACTTGAGCCAGATGCCGGGAATCCCACTGCTGGCCCGACCCGACGTCGATGTCCTCATAGTGGGAGAAACGCGCGAGTGGGAACTGGTCGAGTATGCGGAGGACGCCATCGCGGCGGGGAACAAGAAGGGGCTGATCGTGCTCGGCCACGTCGTGTCGGAGCAGGCGGGCATGAAGTACTGCGCCGAATGGCTGAAGTCGTTCATTTCGGAAGTTCCGATCGAGTTCATCCCTGCGGCCGAGCCCTTCTGGAGTCCCGACTACCCTGTGGCCTGAAGCCTTCGGCCCTGGGTTCCGCTCCGACTTCGAGCGCCACCGCTGCGTTTTCCCAATTGCACGCTAGTTGTGCGCGGTATTCCGCGACGGGCTTACTTCCCGCTCTGCGTCAGTTCAAACTCGCCGGTCTTCTCCAGAGCCTTGAAGAAGTCCATCACCCGGGCCAGATCCTGGGGTCCGTACTCGGCGCTGAGGGCGTTGCGGATGTCCAGGATGGACCGCTTGCCGTTGGCGAAGCCGCGCATCTCCATGGCGTTGTACTGCGCCCGGGAGGCTTCGGCGGGGTCCAAAGCGGCTGCCCCTGCGCCTCTTCCCGCGCCGGCGCCTGGTCCGCCGAAACCGCCCATCGCGGGAGCCGCCTTCTTGCGCACCGGGACGATGCGCGACGCCGCCTGCTCGTCAGGGGTCAGTTGCGCGGCGGCGGACGTGTCGGCTCCGACGGCTTGCGCGTACACGGTGAGGCGCCGGAGATCGGTCGTCTGGCCGGTCTCAACGAAGGTGTCTGCCAAAGCGCTGATCTTGGAGGCGACGGAGGGCTCCTCCGCCAGGACCGCCGCGGCGCGAACCGCCTCGCCCTCGCGCGCATACGCCTGCCGGACCAGGTTGGCGGCTTCCTTGAACGACCCTTTCTCGCCCACCATCTGCAAGGCCAGCCGGAGTTGCTCGCCAGCGCGCATGGCGGCGTTGCCGGCGGTGAGTTCGGCGATGCGCAACGCGCCGGCGGCGTCGGCATTGGCCATGACCGTCAGGCTCGCCAGGCCGATGAACGCCGCTCGCTTCAGTTCCGTCGGGTCGGCGTTGAAGGGTCGGTCCTCGTTGGTGTGGTAGGCGATGTCGGGCCAGTTGTTGACCAGCACGGCGGGGATGCCGTAGTTGAGGAAGACGGAGTGGTCAGAGGCGCCGTAGTGCCTCTCGACATTGAAGTAGAACGGGTTTCGCGAGCCCTGCGGGTCGAGGATGGGGTAGCGATAGGCATAGGCGATCCGGCGGTTGTGTATCTTCTCGCGGTTGGTGTCGCCGACAAACTCGAAAAACTGCTGCGTTACCTCGTTGACGAAGCTGTTCACCGAGTACGGCGTGCGCATCAGGCGGAGGCTGTTGCGGTTCTTGGTAACGTCCTCGCCCACCATATCCAGGGAGATGGCGGCCACCATGCGCTTGGCCTCCTCCGGGTAGCGCTCCAGATAAGCGCGTGTGCCCTGGATCTCGGGCACCCACAGGAAGCGCACGGTGCGTCGCGGGCGCGGCAGCACGCCGTCCTGGATGAGTTTCATCCACGCGCGCGCAATCTCGAGAACGGTCGCGCAGCCGGAGGCGTCGTCCAGCGCGCCCTGCTTGGCGATGCCCTCGAAGAGGTGTCCCGCGATAGCGAGCCCCTGCTGCGACTGGCCGGCGCCCTTGATGACCGCCGTGGGCACCTGCATGTCCGCGTCGTACTCCGTGGCGCGGACCTTTGCTTGGACGGTGAGCGTCTGGCGCTTCTCGATCATCTCGACGAGTTCCATGCCCAGGCGATGGGAGACGTTGAAGCCGAATGTGGTCTTCAGATTCGCCGCGTCGGGACCGAAGCCGCGCCCGAGGTTGTTCCAGGCGAATTGGTCAGGGCGGTCGATGGGTTTGCCGGTGGGGTTGGCGAACGAGACCACGCCCGCGGCGCCGAATTCGCGCACCGCCAGATTGTGGACGGCGCCGACGGCGCCGGTGGCCAGAACGATCTTGCCCGCAACGCTCTTGTCCGCGTAGTCCTTTTTGTCCTCGCCGCGCCCGACGTAGACCAGCTCCGCCGTGACGTCGGCGGACCGGCTGCCCGGCGCGAGCGACGCGGCGACGTCGCGGTAGCTGATGAGCAACCGCTTGCCCTGCGGGCCGAGCAGCCAGAGTTCGCCGAGCTCGCCGTCCCAAGTCTTGGCCGGGAGCTTGAACCGCTCGACGCGGAAGTCCTCCAGGCCATATTGCCGGGCCATCTTCTCGATGTAGGCGGTCTCGCGGTAGGCGGTGCGGTATTCATCGGCCAGGCGGTCGCGCTCGTAGGGGGCCAGTTCCAGGATGTGCTGCCAGGCCAGGGAGCCGCTGACTTCGTTCACCATGGCGTCGATGACGGCCTGTGGAAGCAGGGTCCTGGGGTTGGGCTCATCCTGCGCTCGAAGGGGCGCGAAGGTGAGCACCAGAAGCGCGAAGCAGTAGAGAATGCGCATGATCCAACCAGTCTAGCGCAGCGGACGTGAAAACTGGAACGCGCCGCGCGGGCGTCTACAGGTCCCCAGGCGGCGCCGTGCGGGCCTTTTCCAGGCAGGACTGGAGACTCTCGGCAAAGTGCCGCACGTTGGGTTCCTGCAACACGCCGGTCCTCCGGCCGGGTACGAAGCGAACGTCCACGCCGTCGGTGGCGATCCGCTGCCAGAAGGGCATCGGATCGGCGAGAGCGTCCGCAGCGCCTTCGAAGCAGGTGAGGCGCCCGCGGTAGATTTGCGGCACGTACCTGACGCCGGCACGATGGTTAAGCGGCGATTCGCCAGTTAATCGAAACCGGCTGTGCTTAGAAGCCCAGCCGCAGACCGAACTGCAAGGTGCGCGGGTCGGTGGCGCTGGTGATCTGGCCGAAGTTGGCGCTGCCGAGCGTAGTGCCCACGCCCCACCAGGAGAGGTGGTTTGGGGCGTCGTAAAGCTCGGCGCGGAACTGGATCCGCACGCGCTCTTTGACGACGAAGTGCTTCTGCAACGAGGCGTCCCAGTTGTTCATACCGGGGCCGATGACAACGTTGCGCCCCAGGTTGCCGAGAGTGCCGGCCGCGGGCAGCGCGAAAGCCGCGGTGTTGAACCATTGCAGGCGCTGCCCGCCGCCCTGGTTCCATTCGCCCACGACGTTCGGCCGCTGGCCGCCCTGGCCGATGCCGGCTTGGTCGGGGCTGATGCCGATGTTCTGCGGCAGGCCGGTCTGCAGGGTGGTCACGCCCGAGAGCTGCCAGTTGCCGAAGGCCTTCTTGTACCATTCCGTGCCCGTTCTCCAGAAGGGAAGCGGGTGGATGTAGCTGAAGACGAAGACGTGCGCCCGGTGAAAGGTAGCCAGCGCGCGATCACGCTTGAAGTTGTAGCTGTCCATCGGGACTTCGCTGTAACTGCTCGCGTCGGTGATGGTCCGGGACCAGGTGTAGGACGTGCTGAGCAGGCCGCCGCCCCTGATCTGACGCTTGACCTGGGTTTGCAGCGAGTGGTAATTGGCGTTGGATCCGGTCACATAGAGCTGGAGGTTCGCCCAGCCCGGATACGGACGGAGAGCGTTGGTGTTGACCCCGGGATTCTTCTGCAAGGTGCCTTCCCGGAGCTGGTTCAGGTTAATCGTGCGCGACAGGTTCGCGGAGCTTGAACCGACGTAGGCGACGTCCAGCGTCGTGGTCGTGCTCAGTTTGTGCTGAACTCCGAAGCTCCAGTTCATGATCCTGGGCACCTTCATGTCGAGGAAGTGCGAATTGGTGAACCCCGACGGGAACGTCTGCGTGGTGCCGCCCCGAGGGTTCTCGATGTTGCCGTCGTAGATGTCCGACTGGGAGATGAACGGCGGGTTGTTGATCGCGCTGAAAATGAAGTTGCCCTCGATGCGTTCATAGAACACGCCGTAGCCGCCGCGCAGCACGGACTTCTGCTTGCCGGTCAGGTCATAGGCGAAGCCCAGGCGGGGAGCCCAGGTGCCCCAATACGTGTAGGCGCCCGATCTCGGCAGGCCGCGGAACAGCGCCTTGATGGCCGGGTCGCTGGCCTTGGCGATGCGGATCTTCGCATCCTGCGGGAAGTCCGTGCCGCTGAGGGCCAGGCCGTTGTAGGGGTCGTAGCTGCCGGGGAGGATCGCGCCGTTGGACGGGTTGATCGCCGGCGCCTTCTTCGGATCGAAGTACTGCGGCAGCCAGAGCACCGCGTTCTGCAGCACGGCGTATTGCGGCTGCATGTACTGATACCGGAACCCCAGGTTGAGCGTGAGACGGCTGGTGACCTTCCAGTCGTCCTGGATGTACGGCTCGATCTGCGTGAAGCGGTACCAGCCCTCGCGGTTGGTGTCGGCTTCCGTGTACTGGGAGAAGTTGCCGATCAGCGCGTCGCCAAAAGCGTTGCCGGTCGAGTTGGAGTGGCCGGTCGAGAAGCTGAAGCTGCCGTTGACCGTGGGCCAGTTGTCCTGGTTCTTGCGGCTGCGCAGGATCAGGAGGCCGGCCTTCAGGTTGTGGTTTCCGATGAGCTTCGAGAAGTCGTCCTTCCAGTTGAACAAGCGGTTGAAGTTGTTCCAGTTGACGTTGGACGCGCCCAGGCCGTTATAGCCGGAGATGTTGAGGCTCGGGATGCACTCGTTTCTGCCGTAAATCATGGGGTAGGTGATGCCCTGGCCTTTGCGCGTGTAATCGGTAATGTACACCGGGTTCGCCAGGAAATTGCGTTGCAGGATCACGTTGCCGCTGAAGGAGAACTGGAACGTGTTGACCGTGGTTGGGTTGGCGACGAAGGTCCACTGCGCCTTGGTGTTGGTGCCGGGAATCTCGCGCGTGTAGGTGACCAGCGACGTCAGGTTGTTCAGGTTGGTGTAGTAGTCGCGCAGGTAGTGGACGGTCACCTGGTGCCTGTTGCTGATGATGTAGTCGCCCTTGATGATGTACTCGTTGGAGTTGTTCGGCGCCGTGGTCGGGAAAACGTAGTTGCCGCCGGAGCCGGTGAAATTCGGCGCGGGATAGTTGTCGATCAGCCGCTTGGTGTTGGAGCTGATGCGGGCCTGGGGAATCACGCCGCCGGGGAAGACTTGGCCGGTGAGCGGATCCTTGGGCCACTGCGAGGACGGCAGGCTGGAGAGATTGCCGCCGCGAATCGCCGGCACGGGCACGGTCCAGGTGTTGATAGCGCCCTGCTTATAGCGCTTGAATTCCATGCCCCCGAACGCGAAGAGCTTGTTCTTGTCGGCGTTGAACTTGCCGGGGATGTAGATCGGGCCGCCGAGGTTCCAGCCCCAGTTGTTGAAGCGCAGTTTCTGTTTGGTGATGGCGTTGAAGGCACGGGCGTCAAACGCGTCGTTGCGGACGTACTCGTAGGCGGCGCCGTGGAACTCCTTGGAGCCGCTCTTGATGGCGAGGTTGATGATGGCGCCGGAATTCTGGCCGTACTCGGCGCTGTAGTTGGTGGTCAGGACCTTGAATTCGGCGATCGCATCGGGGTTGAGGTTGACGAAGTTGTTGCCGCCGCCGCCGTTGTCCTTGTTGTCCACCCCGTCGATGTTCCAGGAGAACGTGTCGGTGCGCCCGCCGTTGGCCGACTGCGAGCTCATTTGCGAGCCGTACCCGCCGAACAGGTCCATGGCCGAACGATTGGTGGTCGCCACGCCGGGGATCAGCGCCAGCAGTTGGGTGAAGTTGCGCCCGTTCAACTGCATCTGCGTCGCCTGCTGTCCGGTGATCAGACGCCCGACGTCCCCCGAACTGGTCTCCACCTGCGCCGGGTCCGCGGTGACAGTGACCGAGTCGCTCACCGAGCCGACCTCGAGCACGATGTCCACCGCGGGCTTCGAGTTCACAACCACCATCACGTTCTTCTGGACGAACTTCTTGAATCCCGGAGCTTCGGCGGAGAGTTCATACTCGCCGATCGGGAGGTTGGTCACTACGTAGAAACCGCTTTCATTCGCCTGCGTGGCGCGGGCCTGGTCCGTGGTCACATGCCGCACCGAGACCTTCGCGGACGTGACCACCGCACCCGTGGCGTCCTTGACGAAACCTGAGATCTGCTGCGTCGTGGATTGCGCGAACAGGGTTCCCGCACACACGAGGAGCAAGAATAGACGACACACTCTGCTATTCACCGCAAAACCCCCTTAGTCTTCCGTTCGGGACCCGAACTAGCGGTCCCGGTCGAGATCAGTATACCAGGAATTCCCGTTTTCGCTTCCCGGCTGCCTTCCAGTGTACTCCCAATCGTCTCCGTTGGGGCCGTTTTTTCATCCTGTCCATCCCTGGCGACTCCGGCAACCCTCCAAGCGTGCAAGTCTGGGCTCTTCCGGCTACGGGAAGAGCTGAAACTGCCCTGTTTCCAAGCGATTGCACTGACACCTCCCCGTCCCTGCCTCCTTCCTTGGCTAGATTTTCACCCACCACCGGCAGCCTCTATCCCGGCGGCACCGGCAACGCCGCTGTCCCCGGCTGGTTGTAGAACCGCACTACCGCCCGGCTGTCCGCCTCCAGGTTGATGAGATTGCAGCCGGGAAGTCAGCGCCGCGCCGCGCGGGCGTCTACAGGTCCCCAGGCGGCGCCGTGCGGGCCTTTTCCAGGCAGGACTGGAGACTCTCGGCAAAGTGCCGCACGTTGGGTTCCTGCAACACGCCGGTCCTCCGGCCGGGTACGAAGCGAACGTCCACGCCGTCGGTGGCGATCCGCTGCCAGAAGGGCATCGGATCGGCGAGAGCGTCCGCAGCGCCTTCGAAGCAGGTGAGGCGCCCGCGGTAGATTTGCGGCACGTACCTGACGCCGGCACGATGGTTAAGTTCCTGGATGTGGGCCCGGAGCAATCTGTGGGGCAGACGTTTCCCGGTCGCGCGGTAGAGGTAGCAAACGATCTCCAGAAAAGTGCTCCTCAGACGCATCGTTCTGTATCCGATGCGCGATAACACGTAACTGAAACTTTGCTCAAACCCAAGGCGTGAGAGGCGCTGGACGTGGTACCTGAGAGAATCGCGGAATGATCTGACGTCTCTCCAGCGTGCATCGGTATCGATACAGGCCAGTAGAGCCACGCTCTGCCCGCTGAGCTGGAGTTGCCGCGCCATTTCCAGCGCGACAAACGCGCCCATGCAATAGCCGGCCAGGGAATAGGGTCCTTGGGGCTGAACCATCCGCAGCTCTTCGACATACCGGGCAGCCATCTCCTCGATTCGAGGCAGCGGGGGCTCCGTTCCACCCATCCCCACAGTCTGCAAGCCATACAGCGGCTGATCCGGGCCCAGGTGGCGGGCCAAATCCCGGTACAAGAGAACCTGACCGTCGGCGGCGTGCACGCAGAAGAGGGGAGGGCGGGAACCTTGCGGCTGAATCGGCACCAGGGCGGACCAGGAGGGAACCAGGCCCTCGTCGCTCAGCAGGTCCGCCAGTTGCTCGACCGTGGGCGCCTCGAAAAGCGTGGCCAGAGGCAGGCTCCTGCCGAAGGCTCTTTCCATCTCGGCAAACAGGGTAACTGCAAGCAGGGAATCCCCTCCCAGATCGAAAAACTTGTCCCTGGTCCCGACGGGACACACCCCCAGGACCTTCTCCCAAATCCGCACCAGGCGGGCTTCGAGGGCGTTGCGGGGAGCCAGAAAGGCGCTCTCGCGCGCGGGGCTGGTCCAGTCCGGCGGCGGCAGCGCCTCCCAATCGGGCTTGCCACTGACCATCAGGGGGAAGCTCTCCAGAAACAGGAAGGCCGCAGGCACCATGTAGTCCGGCAGCTTGTCCCGCAGAAAGTCACGCAGGCCGGCTGCGGAGACCTCCTGGGCCTGCTTGGGTATGACGTACGCCACCAGCCGCCGGTCGCCGGCGGGGCTCTCCCGTGCCGCCACCACGGCCCGCTCGACGCCCGCATGCCGCGCCAGCGCCGCCTCGATCTCTCCCGGCTCGATACGGAAGCCCCGGATCTTGACTTGGTTGTCGGTCCGGCCCAGGAACTCGAGGTTGCCGTCCGGCAGATAGCGGGCCAGGTCGCCGGTCCTGTACAGGCGCGCGTCGGGCTCGCTGCGGAACGGATCCGGGATGAACTTCTCGGCTGTCAGCTCAGGCCGGTTCAGGTAGCCCCGCGCCACGCCCACGCCCCCGATCAGAAGCTCCCCCGCCACCCCCACGGGCACGGGCTGAAGCTCGGCGTCCACTACGTACACCTGGTAATTCGCAAAGGGCCTGCCGATGGGCACCTCGCGGTCCGGCTCGCTGGCGGAGTGGAACTCGAACGCCGTCGCCCCGTAGGTGACCTCCGTAGGACCATAAGCATTCAATATCTGCATGCTGCCGGAGAGATCCCGGAAGGGCTGCAACACGCGTTGTTTCTTGGGAATGAGGCCGGTTACCAGGCACTTCAGCTTCAGCCTGTCGCGCAGCTCGGCCAGTTCGCCGGCCACCCTTTCGAGCATGTCGGGCACGATGTAACTGAAATTGATCCCGTGCTCCACCAAGTACTGCGCGAAGTACCGGGCGTCCGTGCTGTGCTGCGGCCGGATGATATGCAGCGTTCCCCCGAAGCACAGGTTTCCGAAGATCTCTTCCACCGAGGTGTCGAAGCTGAAGGAGGCCACATTGGTGCCGATGCGCCGCTCGCCTTCGAGGGCTAACGGCCGGAAGGAATAGAGAAGCGCCACCACATTGCGGTGCTCGACCTGTACCCCCTTGGGTTTCCCCGTGGAACCCGAGGTGTACATCACGTAGGCCAGGTTACCGGGCGCCGGCCCGCCGGTCAGATTCTGGTCCGGGAAACCCTGCCCGGCGGACTCCAAGGCGATCACCGGGACGCCCTCGGCGGCGAGACTCTGCGCCAGCTTCTGTTCGACTAGTAGCGCCCGGACTTGCGCATCCTCCCGCATGAAGCGCAGCCGCTCTCTGGGGTAGGCGGGATCCAGGGGCACGTAGGCGCCGCCGGCCTTGAGGATTCCCAGGATGCCTACGATCATCTCCAGCGAGCGCTCCGTGGCGAGGCCCACCGGCGCCTCCGGCCCCACCCCGATACTTCGCAACTGATGCGCCACCTGATTGGCCCGCCGGTTGAGCTCGCCGTAGGTGATCTGGCGGCCCTCGAAGACCGCCGCCGCCACCTGAGGCTGCCGCGCCGCCTGCTGCTCGAAGAGCTCGTGGATGCAGGCCTGCGGAATCTCTCGCTGCGCCTGGTTCCACTCTTCGACCACCTGCCGCCGCTCGGGCGCCGTGAGCAGGGGCAGTTCTGCGGCCAGCGTGACGCGCTCGGAGGCCATCCCCTCCAGCAGGGTCCTGAAATGGCCCAGCGCCCGGGTGATGGCGCCGTCGCCAAAGCGATACCGGTCGTACTCGAGCAGGACCAGCGGCTCGCGATCCTCAGACACCGCCAGAGTCAGCGGATAGCCGGTCTGCACGAGCATCCGGAACTCGCGGCGCGACCATGCCCCGCCTTGCGCGCGCAGCACGGAGTTCCGGTCGTGTTTCTCAAAGACGACTATGCTCCCGAACAACGGTCTCCCGGGAGCCAGGTCGCTCCATTCTTTGATCCTGACCAACGGCGTGTGCTCGTGCGGCCGCACGGACAGAGACTGCGACCTGAGCTCCTTCAGGAACGGCAGCAACTCCGTGCCCGAAGACAGCCGGGCCCGCACCGGAAGAGTGTTCATGAACAGCCCCACCACCTGCTCGCTGCCCTCTACCGTGGACCGGCGGCACGCCCTGGTCGCTCCGAACACCACATCCTCTTCCTGGCTGTACCGGCTCAACAGGATGGCCCAAGCGCCCTGGATCAGCGTATTCAGGGTGAGATCGTGGCGCTGGGCGAAGGAGCGCAGCGAACACGCCAGTGGCTCGGGCAGCCGGGTCTCCTGGCGGCCGAAGTCCGGTTCGCGGGAGGACCTGTCCGGAGCGCTCTTCTCGACCGCGAAGCGAGTAGGGGCGGTGAACCCTTTGAGCAGCGCCTGCCAATACGGCTTCGAGGAGGTCACGTCCCGCCGGGTGAGCCAGTCAATGAACTCCCGGTAGGGACGGGGCCGTTCGAGCTCCGGCTCCGCTCCTTGGCGCAGCGCCTCGTAGAGCGCGAAGACCTCGCGCACCAGCGCGGTGATCGAGCGTCCGTCCAGCAGGATGTGATGGAAAGTCCAGACCACCCGGTAGTCCGCCGCAGCCAGGCGGAACACTGCCACCCGCATCAACGGCGCTGCTCCCAGATCGAACCCTCGCCGCCGGTCCTCCCGAAGATAGGCCTCCAGGCGCGCCTGTTGCTGGCTTTCCCCTAGCCCGCGCAGATCCTCTTGCTGATACGGCACCGCGACCGCGGTGTGCACCTCCTGAAGTGGCTCCTCCAGAGCAGTCCACGAGAAGCTCGTGCGCAGAACCGCGTGCCGTCCCGCCAGGGCCTGCCAGGCCCTCTCGAAACCCGTCGCCTCCAGCTCTTCCGGAAGCGAGATCACCAATTGCTGGATATCCACTCCCGACTGGGGGGCATAGAGATTTTGGAAGAGCATCCCCGCTTGCATCGGGGACAAAGGGTAGCGGTCTTCGACCGCGGCGTTCGGCAGGCCGCTCACGTTCCACCAGTGTAGCGCCGGGATCGGTACAGATGTGGCGCACCCGGCCGGCGCTGCGCGAGTGTGCGGATCTTGCCCGCAATCCGTCCTGGAAAGATGCGAGACTCGAAGCGCGCCGATCTGCTAAAATCGGCTGCCTGTTTGCGGGTTCGAGTTTCGGAACGTTCACCACGGAGGGCCCCCATGAGAGGGATAGGCAGATTCGTTCAGACGGTTCTCGTGCTTCTGGCGCTGGTTGGCTCGGCTTTGCTGACCCCAGCCGCCCAGGCGCAGAGCCAGGTCACGTCTCCCGAGAAGTTTTTCGGCTTCCAGCTCGGTAGCGACCGCAAGATCGCCCGCTGGGACAAAATCGTCGAGTACTTTCAGCTTCTGGAGAAAGAGGGCGGCGGCAAGCTCAAGGTGGTCAACATGGGGCCCAGCACCATGGGCAACCCCTTTCTGCTGGTGATCCTCTCCTCGGCGAACAACCTGGCCCGGCTGGAGCGGCTGCGGCAGGTGAACACGATGCTCAGCGACCCGCGCGGGCTGGCCGTCGAGGAGATCAAGAAGCTCGTCGGCGAGGGCAGGGCAGTCATCTGCCAGTCCATGAGTCTGCACGCCACCGAGATCGGCGGGACGCAGATGGCGCCGGAGCTTGCTTATGACCTCCTCGCCCGGAAGGATGAGGAGACGCAGCGGATCCTGGATAACGTCGTCTTCCTCATGGTGCCGTCCTTCAACCCGGACGGCCAGATCATGGTGACCGACTGGTATCGGAAGACTCTGGGCACCGAGTACGAAGGGACGAATCTCCCCTGGCTCTACCACAAGTACGCCGGCCACGACAACAACCGGGACGCCTTCCAGACCAACCTCGTCGAGTCGCAATACATGGCTAAGATCATGTTCCGGGAATGGATCCCGCAGGCCTACCTCGACCACCACCACATGGGCAGCTACGGCGCGCGCATCTACGTGCCGCCGTATGCCGAGCCGGTTCGTCCCTACGCCGATCCCCTGGTTTGGCGGGAGATGAGCTGGTACGGGGCCCACATCGCTTACAAGGAAGAGGAGGCCGGCCTCTCAGGCGTCATCAACATGGCCCAGTATTCCGGCTGGGGCCATTTCGGGTTCCACTGGATCACTCCTTTCCACAACATTGCCGGGATGCTCACCGAGTCCGCCAGCGCGAAGCTGGCGACGCCCATCTACATTCATCCCGACCAACTCCGGGGCGGCACCCGCGGGCTGCCGTCCTACGAGGCCCAGACCACCTTCCCCGACCCCTGGCCGGGCGGCTGGTGGCGGCTTCGGGACGTCGTTGAGCGGCAGAAGACTTCCGCCTGGGCGCTGCTGGACCTGGCGGCCCGCAACCGGGAGACCGTGCTCTGGAACGCCTGCCAGAAAGCCAGGCGGCAGACGGAACGCGGCGCCCAGGGCAAGCCCGCCGCTTACGTGATCCCGGCCACCCAGCACGATCCACTGACCGCCGCGAAGCTGGTCAACAAGCTGCTGCTCCAGGGCATCGAGGTCCAGCAAGCCCCGAAGGGTTTCACCACCACCGGCGGCATGATCTACCCGGCGGGCTCTTACGTCGTCCCGCTGGCGCAGCCCAAAATGGGCCTGATCAGGTATCTGCTGGGCCGCACTTTGTATCCCGACAACGAGTGGACCCGCGCTCGAGACGGCTCTCCCATGCGGCCTTACGACATGGCCACGGACACCATGTTCGAGTTCATGGGCGTGCGCGTGGACCCGCTGGACGAGCCGGTCAAAGGCGACCTTCAGAAGCTCACTGGGACTTTGTACTGCGTGGGGAAGGTGGCCCCGGGCGGATACGCGTTCGATGGCAGGCTGAATGACAGCTTCCGAGCCCTGAACCTGCTGCTTGACAAAGGTGTCTCGCTGCGGCGCATCGACCAGGCGGGCCAGGGCCTGCGCCCCGGCGATTTCGTGGTCGTGCCGGGATCGGAAGCGGCGCTCGCGCCGATCGCGAAAGAAACAGGCGTTGACTTCCTCACGCTGAAACCCGAGGTTCCGCTGGTTGCCCATGAGGTCAAGCGGTTGCGCGCCGGCATGTATCAGCGCTACCGGGGGGGCAACATAGATGAGGGATGGACCCGCCTGCTCCTTGAGCAGTTCGGTTTCCCTTACACCAGTTTGTTGGATGCCGAGATCAAGAAGGGCGGCCTCAACGAAAAGTACGACGTCATCATCCTGCCGGATGACTCGACGGCTGCGATCACCGGCGAGAGACCCGCGGCGCCGGGCCGTCCTGGAAGCGAGAGGGGCGAAGCGGCAGGCCGGCCCGAAGAAACGTATCCCCCCGAGTACCGCAGCGGCATCGGCGCCGAAGGGGTCAACGCGCTGAAAGCCTTCGTCGAGAAGGGGGGAACCTTGGTGACGCTCGGCGGGGCCAGCAACTTCGCCATCGAGAGACTCGGATTGAGGGTCCGCAACGTAGTGGCCAACCGGAGCTCGAAGGAGTTCTGGTGCCCTGGGTCCACGCTCAAAGTGAAAATCGACAACGCCCACCCGCTGGCCTACGGCATGCCGGCGGAGGGACTGGCGCTCTACTTGGGCGGCAGCCCGGCCTTCGAGATCACCCCCAGCGACTACAACGAGCGCTACGAGGTCATCGTCCGCTACGCCGACCGTGACCTGCTCCAAAGCGGCTGGCTCATCGGCGAGGAGACCCTGGCCAAAAAGGCGGCTATGGTCTCGGCCAAGTTGGGCGAGGGCCGGGTGGTTCTGATCGGCTTCCGGGCCCAGCACCGGGCCCAGACCCACGGCACCTTCAAGTTGCTGTTCAACGCCTTGATCCGTTGATGCTGAAACGCCGCTGAACGGGGCGCCGACGAAGACGCCTGGCCCCGCGACGGCCGGCCTCGGCAGTCAACCGACGGGCTGCGGGTCCTATTTGAGCCCACCTTCACAGGGGTGGGGGCACAATCGGAGAAGACGCTTGGCGCGCGGCCTGGTCCGCGGAGTCGCACAGGGCGCGGTTGTAGGACAGAATGGCTTCGAGCAGCGGGGCGCCTCCCAGGGGCCGCATGGCGCTGACCAAGGCTGAGAGGTCTTTGGGGAGGCATCGGCCGCGGAACCCACGCTCCTGGGTTACCACCGTGTGCGAGGACCCGACGCGAGTATCGGCCAGCCACAGTTCCCTCAGCTCTTCAAAGCCGACCCCAAACGCCTGGGCGATGTCATAGAACTGGTTGACAA
>CAYGVJ010000051.1:0-312 GCA_964353255.1 uncultured Solibacteraceae bacterium
ATTATCCTGTGACCGGCCCGACCGTGCCGGAGGGTTTCACCATGTCGGTGAAGCGTCCCGGCCCGCGCCAGATCGAATACCTCCAGAAGAACAAAGGCAAACCGATTTCCGAGGGCTTAATGACCGTTTCCGCCGACGGCCGGACGTTGAGCGAAGAATCCTGGCCGGTCGGAATGAAGCAGGAAAAGGTCACGGCCGTGTACGAAAAGTAGAAGCGTCCGGCGGCGGATGGTGGGCCCGAGGCGACTCGAACGCCAGACCTCCCCGGCCAGCCGGGGCGCTCTAGCCGACCCGCTTGGCGTCGATCAAGTC
>CAYGVJ010000051.1:412-35214 GCA_964353255.1 uncultured Solibacteraceae bacterium
CACGGTAGCCATCGCAAACAGTGGTGGGCCCGACAGAACTCGAATCTGTGACCTCCCCGGCCAGCCGGGGCGCTCTAGCCGACCCGCTTGGCGTCGATCAAGTCCTGAATCGAACGGTGCGATTTCCAGCTCTTTAGCTGCCGCTCCCGGCGGCGCGCCTCGGGCAACTCGAGATACTCCTCCTGGTAAACAAGGTCCCAGGGGCCGCGGTCACGCGTGTAAGGACTGTGTCCGCGGGCGTGCTCCTCCAGCCGGCGGGCTAGATCCGAGGTTGAGCCGATATAGAGTCTGCCGCTGGTCCGGCTCTTCAAGATGTACACGGTAGCCATCGCAAACAGTGGTGGGCCCGACAGAACTCGAATCTGTGACCTCTACCGTGTCAAGGTAGCGCTCTAACCAACTGAGCTACGGGCCCGGGACTCAAGGGCCGGAACCAGCATTGTAGCACACGGCGGCCCGCGACGAGCCGCATCAGCGCAGGTGCTTCAATGCCTGGCTGGCGGTCTCCCGCACCCGCTCGTCGGGGTCCTTGAGGGCGGCCGCAAGCGCTGCCTTGGCGGGGCGTGCCCAGATGGGCAACTGCTCGCCCAAGTGCAGAAGCTTCTGGGCCGCTTCCAGGCGGCGATCCGCCGCGGCGCCCATCTCGAGCCGGCGTGCCAGACTCCGCACCCAGCGATCGTTGCGCCAGTCCAGAAACACCGAGGCGAACTCGGCCACAGCCAGCACCGCGGTCTTGGCCGCCACCTGGCAGAGCAGCACGGTGAGGATCAAAGCGCTCGTGCGGTAGATGACGGCGAGCACCACAAACGTCGGCAGGTCCACCAGAACCGCGCAGATCCCGGCACACCAGGCGCTCCAGGTGATGGTGCGCTCGCCCGCAAAGCCGCTTCCGCTGCCCGGGGTCTGGCCCATGCCCAGCGCCTTCCCGAGGGGCCGCTGGCCACCCGACAGCGCCATTATGTCGAGCCCGATCTCCGCGGCCACCAGAGCCAAGACTGCCAGTACCTTGCCCGTCAGACCGGCATTCGGGACATAAAGCAGCAGCGTGCCAGCCGCCGCCCAGGCCAGCGGCTTCCTGTGGATCCCGCCGGCGATCAGCACCAGCAGCGCGGCATGCAGGATGAAAGCCAGGAACTGGGTCAACGCCGCCCGGTCCTCGAACCTCCTCACCGGAACAGGTATGAATTGCAGCAGCTTGTTCAAAGCCTGGGCCAGCAGAAGACCCAGGCGTGTGGGATGCACTTCGGCGGTGCGGCGATCCAGGCGCGCGTGATTGAGGTGGCTGGGAACGAGCAGCAGACCGCCTGCCAGGAACAGCAGGAAGAACACACAGCCGGCAGCGAGGCTGGGCGGCCCAGGCCACCGCGCGCCGAGCCAGGCGATGAACTCGTTGAGTGCGGCGCCTGTCCCTGCCACGGCCCCGGCCAGCGCCACGATGAGCAGGCCGGCGGCTGCGACGACCGTCAGCGCCTCTCGAAGCAGTTTGGCGTCTTCGTTCATGCTCACATCCCCTTCACGGGTCCATCATTATTTGACTGCGGCGAGCGCTCCCTGTGCGGCCGCGCGTACGCGGGCATCCGAGTCCTGGGTGGCGGTCTCCAGGTTCTGCCGGACCGGCCGTATCCACCGGCCGTCGAAGCTGGCCAGGGCGCCGAGCCTCTCGGCGGCCTTCAGGCGCCTGTCGGCTTGCGGATCAGCCGTGAGGTCCCGAGCCAGGCGGGCGGCCCACAGGTCGTTGTGCCAGTCCAGCCACATGGAGATGAACTGGACCAGGAAATACCCTACAGCCCGGAGAAACACGGAACAGAGCAGTATGGTCATCAGGAACGGGCTACGGGGGTAGACGAAGATCAACACCACGTACAGAGCGGGGTCGAAGAGCAGGGACGCCGCCCCGGTCCCGAGGACCTGCGGCGGGTCATCTTCCGGATTGGTCTTGGTGTTGAACACGGCGCCGTATCGGCCCACGAAGCCGCTACCCCGGTCGAGCCGCCCGATTCCCAAGAGCCGCGGGAACCACGACATGACGCCCATCAGCGCCAGGAGGCAGATCATGAATTGAACGAGAGAGAGGCCCACAACCAGGAAGAGCTTGGAGCCCGCGCCGACCCGCGGAAACGCCAGGGCGCTGGCGGCCGCGTACCAGCCGACGTACTGGGAGTGAACAGCGCGCAGGAGAATCAGGAGGGTGGCTCGGTCAAACAGGAACGCCGCCGAGGAGAGCACGCTGCTCCAGCGCGCGGCCCGCTGTAGGCCCTTGCGGCTGGGCGACTCGCGGTTGATCCGCGCGTGAGCGAATTTGAGCGGGCCGAGCAGCACCCGCTGCGCGGCCAGCAGGGAGAAGATCACGAAGAGCGGAGCGAGCCTCGGAGACCCCGGCCACTGCGCTCCCAGCCAGGTGATCAACTCGCCAAAAGACCTGGCGGCTTCTCCTCCCATCCAGGCCACCAGGAAGATGCCAGCAACAACGATCAGGATGCCGCCGATCAAGGCCATATCAGAACCGGTTTGCTCCTCTCACCTGCCATAAGTTCTTCGCTGGGTGTGCGTCAGCGGCTCAATATAGCATGATGGAGGAGGGATCCCCGGCTTTCACTCCCCCGTCTCGAACCTCACCGCGGCCTGGCCGAAGTAGATCTCGTCGCCGGGGGCGAGCTTGACGCCGCGCACGGAGCCGGCAGGGACAGGAATCGAGCGGTTCTCCCGGAGGAGGCGGGTGCCGTAGCTGCTGGAATCGTCGAACAGGCGGAAGCAGCCGGCCTCCTGGTCGAATTCGATGTGGGCGTGCTGGCGCGAGACGGTAGCGTTCACCGGGTCGTCGCCCTCCGGGAAGACCACGTCGTTGCGCCTCAGCACGCGGTGCTCATCGTCCAGGACCTCGGGCAGGCGGCCGACGTTGGTCCGGCGTTTTCCTAGCGCATAGGCGGGCTCGGCGGCAGTGCCCTTGAGCACGACGAGTCTCGCGGCGGTCGTCGTAGCAGGCAGCCGCCTTTGGTACTCGATGGAAAAAGCCTTCGCGCCGGCGACGTCGCCGAAAGTGACCTCGACCTGGAAGCCTGCCGCCGGCGGGCAGCCGAGCCCCTCCAGCCGCTCACGGATGTCGTTCTCCAAGCGTCTTCCCTCCGCGAAGGCCAACTCGAAGACGGCGCGGCGCTCGCCTTCGGGCGCCGCGATGCGCACCGCCAGAGAGTTGAAGGGGAAGACACGCTTGCCTCTGGGCAGCGGCTGGATCTGGCCTGCGACCGCATCCAATATGGCGTGGTGAATCTCCAGCAGGTCGCGGGACTCCGCCGGCCCGATCACTCTCTCGACCAGTTCCCGGAACCGGTCGCCGAGCTTCTTTTCGACCCTGTCCGCCAGACCCATGTGGTGCTCCTCCTGCTTACTGCCTCAAGATCCCCAGTTGGCTGGCTGCCGCCACGATCTCGCCGGCAATAGTCGCCGCCACGCCGCCGCCGTACTGGCCGTGCTCGACCAGCACGGCGAAGGCGATGCGCCGCCCACCGCCGCCGTACGGGGCAAAGCCCGCAAACCAGGCGTGCGAGGCCGCGCCCGCCACCTCCGCGGTCCCGGTCTTGCCGGCGACGGGGACCGGGGAAGCGCGCAGCGCCTGCCCGGTGCCCTCGGTGACCACGGCCCGCATGAAACTCGCCAACTCCGCGGCTAGCGCGGGCTCCAGCACCGGCCGCGGCCCCTGCGTGCGTGTGTTGCTCTCGTCAATCGCCCACCGCCCATAGGGCATCTGGCCGCCGTTAGCGATGGTGGCGGCCACGCGCGCCAGTTGGAACGGCGTCGCCAGCACCTGACCCTGGCCGTAGCCGGCTTGCGGGAGGTTGTCGCGCAACTGCTCCGGCGTGTCCGGACTGGCGGTAACGATGCCCAGCAGGCTGGCGGTCTCATGCAGCGGCCGGGCGCCCACGCGGTAGGCGGCAAGCTGCGCGAAGTAGGCGTTGCAGGAGACCGCCAGGGCCCGCGCCATGGCTAGCTTCCCGTGCGCGAGCTTGTCGGTGGGGTCGTCGCGGATGGGCCGCCCCCAGCCCCGGACGTAGTTGCCGACACGCCCGCCGGGCAGGCGCCGGCATTCGAAGACTTCCTCGGCCAGGTGCGGGTCCCTGCGCAGGGCGGCCAGGGCGGTCACCAGCTTGAAAATCGAGCCCGGCGGATACAGGCCGTAGCGGGCGCGATCAAGCAGGCCCTCGGGCTGCGCGCCACCGGCGGGCAGCGGGTAATTCGCCAGCGCCAGTACGTCGCCCGTGGCCGGATCCAGCACCACAATGGCGCCGGCCTCCCGCCGGGCCTTCACTGACTGCTCAGCGAGGATCTGCGCCGCGCGCACCTGTAGGCGAGCGTCGATCGAGAGGCGCACGTCGCGGTTACGGCTGACGATCTTCTGCACCGCCGCAGCGCCGGGCCGGTTGCGGTAACGCAGCAAGGGAACCAGCTCGCGGTAATCGTAACGCACCACCCGAATGACTTCGCCGGTCCCGCGGTCCGCAGCTTCTTCGATGCGCGCGTGGTCGTCCCAGCCCTGCAAGCGAAGGTTGGCCTCGCGCTCGACGAACGCCGCGTTGCCGGCGGCCCAGTTCAGGCGGGTGCGCCAGTCGCCGAGCACGTGGAAGGCCGCCTCACCCAGCGGGTAGTGGCGCGAATCCAGCCGCGAACAGACCTTCTCGATCGAGATGCCGAGCTGCTCGTACTCCCGCCGGTGCGCCTCGAGCTCCTCGAAGCGGCTGGTGGCCAGCGGTAACCCGTTGCGATCGTAGACGGCGCCGCGCTCGAACTGCCGTGCGATCTCCGTCAGGCGGGGGTTGTACTGGTAGCGGCGCACGCCGTCAGCCTGAACCACGAACGTGCCGGCGGTGAGCACGGCTTCGCTGCGGAACACCTGAATCCAGGCCGCCTTGGCAACTATCAGCAACACGCCCGCAGCGGCGAAGCGCACGAACCAGCTCAGCGGCTTGTGGAAGACTGCGGTGCGTTCGGCCTTGCCGGTCCGCCGCGAGATCGAGAGCAGTATCCCGAAGGCGGTGAAGTTGGCCAGCATGGCCGTGCGACCGTAGCTCAGAAACGGGGTGACCACGCCGGACAGCGGCAGCAACCCCAGCACGCTTCCGGAGATCCACAGCAGTTCGACCGCCAGCAGCCCGACGAAGCCCAGCGCCAGGAAGAAGGTGTAGTCGGTCGGCGCGCCTCGAACGATGCGCAGACAGCGCCGCATCAAAAAAGCGTAGAGAACGAAGACGGCCAGGAACCCGAGGAATCCCCATTCCTCGCCGATCGCCGGCAGGACCAGGTCGGTGTGGCCGGCGGGAATAGTCTCCGGCCGGCCCAGTCCCAGGCCGGTCCCGAAGACCCCGCCCGAGGCCAGCGCCCACAGCCCCTGGGCCACTTGGTCGCCGCCCCGCACCAGGTTGTCCCAGGGCGCCAGCCACATCGCCACGCGGTCGGCGACCGTGCGCGGGAATCCGAGCTGATAGCCGGCCCAAAATCCCCCCACCAGCACCAGCAACCCCAGGGCGAACCGGCTGCGCGCCACGCTGTACAGCAACAGGAAGGTGCACGAGATCACCAAGGCCGGCCCGAGGTCTCGTTGCAGGAAGAAGAACGCCCGGGCCAGGGTCACGCCCACGATCAGGGGCAGCACATAGTCCAGACGCGGCAGACGGATCCACCGCGTCAGCGCCGCCAGCCGTGTGCGCTTTTCCTTCAGCTCGCGCAGGAACTCCCAGTTGCCGGCGAAATACCCGGCCAGGAAGAACACCAGCAGGATCTTGATGGCCTCGACCGGCTGGAGCGGCCCCAAGTTCACCTTGGCGTCGCTCGTGCCGGGGCCGCTGCCAAAGACGATCAGCACCGCCGAAAGCGCAAAGCTCAGGACCAATGGAATGAAGCTGAGCCTGCCCAACAGCCGCTCGAAATCCAGGAAGCTGGCGCCCAGCAGCAGCCCGCAACCGCCCACGACGCCCTGCGCGAAGGGCGCGAAGCTGAGGGTGTCGCGCAGCGGGTCGCGCAGGCTCACCATCAGGATGAGGCCCATGCCGGTCAGCAGGTGAAGAACCGGCAGGATCGCGGCGTCGCCTCCGTAGCGCCGCGCCCGCCAGATACCGTGAACCACGTAGAAGGAGGCCAGGTACAGCAGAACCCACAGGGCAAGCTGCGCGCGGAAGGCCGCCGGTTCACGCACGATGAAATGCGGCTTCACCTGCGCCACTTGCGCCCGCGTGAGCAACGGGACGCCCGGGGTGGCGCGGATCCGGGCCAGCGCGCCCACGTTGGGCGGCGTGCCGTACCCGCTCAGATACTCGTGAATCTTCGCGGCGGCGGAGGCGCGGTCGGCCGGATTGCGGAAGACCTCAAGCTGCGGCGCGAGCTGCGCGGCATCGTGGGCCTTGCCCAGATCCACAATCTGCCCCCGCTGAAGCTGGTCTTCGAGGGTTGCGAAGTCGTGCGTCTTGGCGAAGTAGACCAGCGCCAGGCCGAAGAGCACCACCAGCGAGGCCGCCAGCAGGCCGAGGGTCTCGCGCTCCCGGCCCGCGGGCGCGGGAGGCCTGTGTGCCCGGTCGCCGGCCCGGCTACGCGTCACCGCCATCGCGGTCCCCCTTTCGGCTCCCAAGCAAGCCGCCAAATACCTTTCGTAGAGCTGCGCGAAGCCGGGCGCGCCGCACGGCCGTGGCGTATCCCGCCCCTTCGACGAGCACCACGGTGATGTTGTCGCGGCCGCCGGCCCGGTTGGCGGCGGCCACCAGCTCGCGGGCCGCCCGCCGCGGATCGCCGGCGCGCCGCTCGATGATTCCGAGTATCTCCGAGGAGGCGACCAGGTCGCTCAGCCCGTCAGTCGAAAGCAGCAACGCGCTGGTTGGCTCGAACGGCGCCTCCAACAGCTCAATGAAGCCGTCGTCTTCGGGAGCATGAGGCTCGCTGCCCACGTCCCGGTAGACCTCGTTGCGCCGCGGGTGCTGCATGGCCTCGCGCTCGCTGAGCTGGCCGCCGTCTTCCAACTCGCCCACCGGAGAATGATCGTGGGTAATCTTCTCGATCCGGCCGGGGCGCAGCTTGTACAGCCGGCTGTCTCCGACGTGGCCGATAGTGGCGCGCCCGCCCTCGACCACCGCCGCGGTAAGCACGCAGGCCATTCCTTTCCACTCCGGGCGGCTCTCGGCCAACTGATAGATCTCGTTGTTGGCCAGCGTGATGGCCTCGCGGATGCGCTCGGCCGGGATGCCCGTGTTGCGCTCCAGCCGCGCCTGTAGCACTTCCCGCGCTGTCTGGGCCGCCTGCTCGCCCGCAGCCTCGCCGCCCACGCCGTCGATCACTGCGAAAACGCCGCGCTGCGGGTCGCAATGGAAGCGGTCCTCGTTGTTCTCCCGGCGGCGGCCGGGATCAGTGACTGCGGCACACTTCAGAGTTGGAGCGGCCATGCCGCTACCGTCCTGCTTCGCAAATACCCGGACCATGCTGCCTCGTGGGACAGGCCTTCAGAGGGTGCTGAAGAAGTCCTACTTCAAGGCCCGAGGACGACAAGCTAAAGCATGTCCCACAAAGCCATCTCAAGCGTTTACGCGCCCAGGTAGGACATGCTTCAGCTTGTCCAAGGCCTTCTTCAGCACCCTCCTTCAGCCTGTCGGCCGCACCAGTTCCCGCTGTCAACGAACTTGCGAAGCAGGACACTACCGGTCCTCCCACAGGTTCGAGAACACCAGCAGCGCCACCACCGTCAGCGCCAGCAGGAGAAAGGGATAGCGGAGCCACCACAGCAGCGTCATGGCGGGGTCACCACCTCGAAATCCAGAGTCAAGACCTCGGCCAGCACGATGCGTGAATGGTCCGGCAGCGGCACTTCGATGTTTCGGTCGTGCTTCTCGTCGCCGGTGGTCTCGATGCTCGACGGGACCGGCTCCCCGTTCACCGTGGCGCCGAACTGGCTGACGTCTTTGATGAAAAACTCGCCCGTGGCCGGCTCGCGCCGTATGCGGACGTGCTCGCGGGAGACGTCGGGCTTGGTGTAGAGGCGCAGGTCCACCCAATGGGCCGCGCCGCCGCGCCCGATGACAATCGAGTTCTTCTTGACCAGGCAGGTCTGCGGGCCGCGGTCATCCTCGTAATGGATCTGGGCGTAGACCGGCTCGACGGGCTGCGGCGCGGTCCCAGGCTCGAAGCTCTGGCTGGCAACCTTCTGGTCACCGGAGCGGGTGGCGACGCGCTTGGTCATCATGCCGGCGCCGAGTTCCGGCTTGGGCGGAAGGGCCAGCTCGGAGTGGATCAGGATCTCGCCGGGCTGGAGCTCCTCGTCCACGTCCTCGTGGAAGTAGAGTTGCCAGCCGCCCTGGACGCATTCCACCTTGGGCGCGGGCTTGCGCAGCCAGGGGAGTTTTTCCACCAGGCGTCCCAGGCCCGTGGGGGTGTTCAGTCGCCGGAGTTCTTCATCCAGCGCCCGCTCGGCCTCTTCCACGATGCGCGGGAAGACGCCGCGCAGCCGCTCGAAGTCCTTCCCGTGCAGGTAGACGTGATAGACGGCCGGCGCCAGGGTCGAGTACTGGAGCGGTTCCAGGCCCTCACGCATGTTACGAAGGGTTTCGGCGATGATGTCTCGTGCAGATGCTTGCACGAATGCATTGTACCGAGTTTCTAGTCTTCGGTTGAGCGAGGCCGCACGGCGCAGTCCAGGACCCACAGGAAGGGATCGAGCACCCCGGCAGGCGCGAAGGGACGGCTGTCGCCGACCCGCGGCATACGGCCCAAGGCCGAGCAGGCGAAGTACCGCACGTTGGAGAAGTTCAGCTCCAAAGCCCGCAGGCTGGGCCCGCCGCCCAGCTTGTCGATGGCCCCGCGGCAGCGGGCACTGAGCGCCGCGCCCGCCCCTCGCCCGTCGCCGGGCAGCAGGTCGGCCAGGTAAGCATGCTGCTCGATCGGCAGCGCGTCGGCCTTGGTCAGCACCATCGCCAGGGGCACCCGGCATTTTTCGCCCGGACGCACCTTGAGGTACTGGTTGACGGCGTTGATCAGGTTCCCGGTGACGGTCAGCAGCGGGGTCTCAGAGGCCTTCAGGTCCTGGCCCATGCGGCGGCCTTCCTCCGACAGCGCGGGCAGCGAGAACGGATCCACCACCAGCAGGATGCCCTTCAGGTGACCGATGGCGTGCATCTGCCCCAGATCGCGCATCGAGCCGAAAACCTCGCCGGGGTTGTCGAACATGTAGAGCAAGGAGCGCAGCCCCTTGGGATAGCGCTGACCCTTGGGCACCCGCACCGCCAGCCCCCAAGCTTCGGAGATGCCGCCCAGCGTCTTGGGCGGAGGCTGCCCGCGTACCAGCGCGCCTTCCAGGCCGGCATACCTACCCTTCTGCTCGTCGGAGCTCAGGGCCACCGAGCCGCGCAGCGCCCCGAAGTGCTCCCGCAGCAGGCGAATGGCCTGCACCAGCCACACGGTTTTGCCGGTGAAAGGTCCGCCCACCAAAGCGATGGGCCACTCCGCCAGCTCGCCCCAGTCCGTGTGCGTGATGGCGCGCTGGCAGCCGCCGCACAGTCGCGGCAGCTTGTTGCGGCCCAGGATGTCCATGGTGGGCAGCTCGATCTCCTCCTGGTCGCTGTGCCGGCAGGTGTGATGCAGCAGGCCGTAGAAGCCGGGATGCAGGTCATGGTAGGCGGTGCCGCATTTGCAGATGTAGATGGGCAGCCCGGTGTAGGAGCAGTCACCGTGGGGGCAGCGGTAGCTGATGCGGCGATACAGCAGCCACAGCCACTGCGCCACGCGCAGCGGAACGAACACCAGGCAGGACAGGGCAGTGAGCGCGAACAGGATCAGAAAGTACCCCGAGAACACGCCCGTGGCGACCGCCAGCGCAGCCAGGGCCAGCGCCAGGACCACCCCGGCCGCCGCGGCCCCCGAAACCAGCCGCGCCAGGAAATGCACCAGCGCTTTCCAGCCCCACAGCAGGACCACCGCGTAGAGGATGATCACCAGGAAGACGCCCAGCATGCTGGCCGAGAACCCGCGCCCATGCGCGTTCTCGTAGCGGACGTAAGCCACGGCCATGCCGACCGCGGAGACTACGATCAGGATGCGCAGCAGCAGCTCGATGGCCACCGCGCCCGCCCCCTCCCAAAACCACTCCCAGACACCTCGGCACAGCGCCCCCAGCCGCGAGAGGAAGCGGCGGACCCGGGTGGCGTAGTCCACATACGCCCGCTCGAAGACGTACATGCGCCGTCGCGCCATAGCTGCTTACCTCCTCGCCGTAAAGACCATCTCGGGTGGTGGCTCTTTCACTTGGCCCTCACCTGTCGCCGGACCTGGGCGGCTCGCCGGAGCCGCCCCGCGCTCTCTTCAGCCATCCCCAGGCCTTCTCGACGATACCGGGCTCGGAGCCGCCCTCGACGGCTCCTTCCGCAGCGGCGCGGGGCTTCGCGGCCGCCTTGGGCGCGGGCCAACCCAGATCCCGGTACAGATCTTCCAGGCGGAACGCATAGCCAACGTCGCGGCGGGAGAAACGGTGTTCGAGATGCTCTCTCAAGAGCTTCCTGGTCTCGCGGTCGAAGCGCTCCAGAATAGCCTTCAGGACCCCGCTCCAGTCCCTGGCGCTCCTGGAGCCCTCCAGGGCCCCGCGGGCGAAGGCGGTGGCCAGGATCACCGCGCTGACGGGGTCGCGGCCTTCGAGCAATTCTTCGATCGCATCCGCGGCATCTTCGGCCGTACGCTTACCCGCGGATTCGAGCACCGCGAGCAGCCCGCCGGCCTCCTCCGGCGCCGAGAGGCCCACACAGTCCAGCGTGTGGACGCACCACTTCAGTGCCTTCTGTTTCTCTTCCGGCTCCAGTTCGCGAACGTTTCGCCACTCCGGGCGCGTGTGCGGGAACTCCAGGATCGACCAAGTGTCGCGGCCGGAGGCCTCCTCAACCTCGCGCATGAAGCGCATCAGACCCAGGCGGGCGGCGGCCAAGCGGGACAGGCCGCCGGGAATATGGGGCAGCCGCTGGCGCCACTTGTCCGAGAGGGGTCGCAGGGGCAGCGCCAAGGCGAGGGCATCGTAGAGGGCGATCGCGCCGGGTTCGGTGGCCGACCGGTCCTGTGGGTCGGGCAGCAGCCGCTCGGCCAGGGGGAACTCCCCTTCAGGGGTGCGCATGCCGGGTAGCCGCCGGGCGACTTCGGCCCTGGCGGTGTCCGTTAGCTTGCCGCGCGTCTTGAGCAAGGGCGCCCAGTTGGACCTGAACTTGTCCGCGCTCTCCTTTTCCTCCCAGGGGAGGAGCTCCTCGATCATCTCGCGGCAGAGGATGTGGGTGACGCCCTCGTCGGCCAGCTTACGGCGCACCTCGTGCTGCCGGCCTTCCAGCCCGTCCGACTCCTCACGGTAGGCCTGAAACAACGTCGAGGGGCCGCCCACCTGCTGTTCGGCCATCTCGGCCAACCGGCCCAGGACTTCCGCGGTGCGTTGCGGCGGATCCTTGAACCGCGCCCGGGCGATACGGACCAACTCGGCGGCCACTTTGGTCGGATCCGAGCAGCGGGGCGAGGCGCGGGCGACCTTGTCCAGCCCGGCGATGAATTGCGCCTCCGCCAGCCCGCCAGCCTCCAGCAGCTTCAGGTTGAGGTAGGCGTTGCCGTCCGGACCCTCTTCGGGCGTCAGGATGGCTTCCAGCTTTCTGGCAAGCGGCCTGGTCTGGGCCGTCCACTCGCCCGCCAACAGCGGCTTGACCACCGAGTTGCCGCAGGTGGCCCAGACTTCCGGGAGGCGCGCCGCCTCCCGAGCCGCCGAGAAGCAGGCCACCAGCAACCACTCCAGCGGCGGGCCTGTCTCGGGGGCCTTCTGAGCGGCGGCGACACCGGCCAGCAGCAGGTCGGTCAGGGCGGCGCGATCGGGAGCCGGTGCGGGAGCCAGGGTGGCTTCGGGCGTGTCGAGCACTTGCTTGAGTGCCGCCAGCAAGACCGCTTCCCGCGCCTGTCCGAAAGCCTTGAGCAGTGCCCCGGCCGTGCGCGCCCTGCTCTCTTTGATCGCGCTGAAGGCCAGATCTCGCACCTCAGGGATAGCCTCCGCCGTGCCTACCGAGAGCAGTGCCTCGGCCGCCGCTAGCAATTCTTGAGGGTCCAAGCTCGGGTCAAGCACGCCGACCGCAGGGATCAGCTTGTCCCAAGCGTCAATGTCGCGGCCCGCCTCCAGGCGCTGGGTGAGCATATGATGCTCGGCCAGCCGTGCCAGCCTGCCATCCCGAAGGCAGGACGCGGCGAAGTTGGCGTAGCGGCGCGCCGGGATGTTGTCGCTGTGCTTGTGGTCCACGAGGTTGAACAGCGCGAACTTGGCCTGGTACTCGTGCGGCAGCAAACGCAGCGAAATGCCCTCGCCGCCGTAAAAAGCGGCCAGGTGATGGGGCGCATTCATGCCGGTCGGCCGCTCGCCGGTGGGGCCGGGCGGCAGCCAGTCGCGCTTACTCTCGTAGGTGGAGAATGTAGTGCGGCAGCGAGCCGCAGGGGGCAGAAGTTCCAGCAGAACCTCGATTAGTGAGCCGCCCGGGCGCCACTCGGGCAGGCACACCAGCATCGGGCGGGTGGCGGGGCTGGCGGTGCACAGGGCCGAGAGCATGGCTTCGAGCTGGTCGTCGTAGGGCGCATTGAGCAGGATGCGCTGGTTCGGCGCGCCCGCCGCGGCGGTTCCGACGCCCGAGTCCGGCAGAGCCGGCAGGGAGGGCTGGTCACTGGTGTCGCGACTCTCAAACAGGCCGGCGCGCGCCAGGGCCAGCGGGTTCCACCGGACCGCTTCCAGGGTCCCCGGCGCGAAAACCAGCGAGTGGGCAAAGAAATTGCCGGTGCGGTTGTCATGCGTCCAACCCGCGTAACAGACGCGGGTCAGCGCGAAGCGCTCCTCCGACAACTGGTCGTAGCTCCAGATGACGGGGAACTCGCGTAAAACCTCGCTGGGAAAGGCCACGTAGCCGGCGCCCTGCTGCCGCCAGTCGTCCTCGCGCGCCCGCGCGGCGCGCGGGGCGTCCGCATAGACCGCCTCACCGTAACGTTCCGAGATCCGCTTGAGCTTCAGGCGTTCCTCCGGCGTGAGGCCGGGGGAACAGGCTTTGATCTGGTAGCCCGCCGCGGTGGGGTCGAAGCCGCGCCCCGCGGGGCAGTCGGTGACGGTCATCTGCTCGATAGCCATAACTAGAGTTCTCCTTTGCGGACGGGGATGACCCCCAGCTCCGCCAGCAACCACAGCAGCGGGTCCTCCACCCGCCAGGGCGACACGAACGGGTACTGGGCGGTGCGCAGGTTGACGCCGCAGCCCGTGGCCGAAACCCCGAAAAAGGCGAAACGGCTGAAGTGGGCGGTGACCACGTTGTAAGCCGCCCGGCTCCACAGCGAGACGTACTCGCTCATCATGCCGGCCATGTCGTCGTGTAGTTCGCGGTCGAACGACTCGACGTGCCAGGCCTCATCGCACCACTGACGGTTAGGCTCGATCAGGCCCAGGTCACGCAGCACGTCGCACTTGGTCAGCACCACGGCCACCGGTATCGTGAGCCGGCCGCTGCGATCCAGGGCATTGGCCTGGCGCAGCTCGCTCATGACGTTGTTGATCACCCGGTCCGGTTGGGCATCCGGCAAGGTCTCAGGCAGCTTGACCGAGGCGGGCACCTTGCCGCGCACCGCATCCACCTGCAACGGATCAATCAGGAACATTACTCCAGAAGCCTTCTGGAGATAGCGCACCATGTGCCGCACGGCGGTGGGATCCTGGAGGTTCTCCCCAGCCGTGTCGTAGAAGGCCAAAGTCACCGAGCGGTTGCGTTCCTCGCCGAATCGCTTGCCATTGACGGTGAGCTCGTAGATGAGAGGCGCGGGTGTGCCTACGGTGACGGGCACCTCCATCTTCCGGACAAACTGAGTCTTGAAAAACTCTTCCTCGTAGCGCCGCTGTCCTTCGTCGCTGACCGAGAGGAATGCGGCGTCCAGGCCGGAGCACACCCGAGTCTGGAGCTGTTCGACCAACGAACAGATGTAGCTGCTCTTGCCCGCACGCTTCCCCCCGATCACCCCGATGACCAGGTTGCTTTGGTTGCCCGCGGTGTGGGGCAACCCGTCGCTGTGGCCACAGAGGGGGCACAGCTTCCGGGTCAGCCGCTGTCCCTTGGCATTGGTGGGGTAGGGCAAGGGCTGCCGCAAGGCCCGGTGCAGCAAAGTGTAGCTGGTGCGCACCGGGGCGCTTCCCTGGTAATCCGTGAACAGCATCTGCTCGACTGGGAACTGCTCCAGGCAACGCGGGCAGACCACTGTCTTGGGCACGCCCGGCTTGTAGCCTTCCAGCGGCTTGAGCGCGGTCTCCCGCCAGGGCCGGCCGTCGGAGGCGATGGGAACCGACGTGTCAGGGTGGATGATGCAGACGTTGTAAGTCTGGGCCGGCTCCCGCACCATCAGTTTGTAGAAGAAGCGCTGCCAGCGCTGCTTGCGTATAGGCGCCAGCGAAACCCAGGCTTCATGATGGCCCGCCAGTTGTCCGGGCTGGGGCGACCAGGAAAACAAGGTCACCCCGGCGGCTGGGTTCCGCGGCACCTCGGTCTGGCTGGCCACCAGAACCATGCCGGCGAAATCGTCGAAGGCTTGGTCCACCCGCCATTTCAGCCGGGTTTCCTCACCGTTGGGACCTTTGTCGCTGATGAGGCGATAGCGCATCATCATCGGCGGCGCCACCAGAATGTCGGCGCGGCATCCGCGGCTCGTCCCCGGCGCAAACCACTGCCCGGAGGCGCAGGTGGCCTGCGTGTAGACCACGTAATAGAAGCGCCCGCAGGCCCCCGGCATCTGGTCCACAATGCGCTCCGCCGCGTCCTCGTATTCACGCCGCGTGCAGCTCGTCAGGGTGGCCTTCGAGTCGCCGGGCCCCTCCGGCCAGCCATCACTGCGGCGCGCAATTCTGACCGAGGTGACTTCCTTCTGCTCCGGCCACCTCCAGCGCAACGCGACGCCGTCCCGCACGGGCAGCAGCGTCAATTCGGTGACGTCCGGGACCACCGCGGCCAGCCCCACACCTCCGGCCACGGCGTGGGCGCCGGCGACCGTGAAGGTGGCATAGTACGGCCTCTCGATCACCGGCTGGGTGTCCACCGCCTGGCCGGCGCCGGCAGCGATGCGCTCGCCGAGAGCATCCATCTCCGTAGTGCTCAGATGCTGCCCCGGTGCCAGCCCGGGTTTCTGGCCGGAGCGCAGCACCACTACCTGTCCGTAATCAGGCGGAGTCCACCGGCAGACCACCTGCTGGCCCGCCACCATGACTATGAAGTCCCGAACCGGCTCGGGCAGCTTCACCGGGACGGCGGAGATCCGCACGCCCGGCGTTACGGCTTCGGTGCTCCCGTCCGGCCGGTAGACGCAGCAGACCAGGTAATGGAAGCGCCGGTCATGGGGCAGACTCTCGTCCTTGGCGTTTTGCGGCCCGGTCAGCTTCACTTCCACGCCATCGCGATGGTCGGTCGGGGGATTGGCGCTGCGCCGCACCATGACGCGCTCGGCGCCGGGCGGCGTCTTCCACTCCAACTCCACGGTGCTCTCAGTGGTGAGGGCCTTGAGATCCGTCACCTCGGCCAGAATGTCCACCGGAGCGGCCGCCGTTCCCTGACGGCTGTGAAGATCGCCGGCCAGCGTGAAAACACTGTAGCTGTAACGGTGGCCGGGCAGAACGTCCGCGTCCACGTAGCCGGTTTGGGGGGAGGTCTGCACTGCGGCGCCTTCGTCGGGTTTGGAGGCGGGAGCGCTGCCTTCGCGCCGCACGAGCTGGTAGTGGACCGCGCCAGTCGTCTGAGCGCCCGGCCAGCTTAACACTACCTGGTTCTTGCCCTTGTCAAACTTGAACAGGGCCGAGAGCGACGGCGGGGGCGGGGGAGCCTTGGGAACAGACACCTGCACGTGCACGCCGCTGGTCCAGAGGCCCGCGCCGAACTCGGCCACGATCAGGTAGTGGCAGGTGACTCCTTCGCTCACGTCCGCATCGGTCATCGAGCTGATGGCCCCGCGTCGCGCCTGCATCGTCTCCGCATCGGCGGGTTGCGGGCCAGCGCTGCCCAGCCGCACCGCGGGGGCCGCTCCCGCCTTCTTGAACACCAGCACGGAGACGCCCGGCCCGGGCAAGTCCCAGGTGAGCTTGACCGCGCCCTTCTGAAACACTGCCTTGGCCCCGCCGACCTCCCCCATGCACGCCGCCCGGGCCACAGCCGGCGTCTTGGACTTCACGCCCTGGTAAGAGGAGTAAGCCCGGTAGCTGTAAGACGTTCCCGCGGCCAGCTCTTTGTCCGCATCCACGAAGGAGGTCCCGGTTCCGGTGTAGACGGCCTTGGCTTTCTGGCTGCGCCCGCCCTCGGCCTCGCGGGTGATCTCGACTTGATCGCAGTTCTGGGCGGGCAGCTTCCATTCGAGCGCGATCTGCCCCAGCCCGCTCTTGGCGAGGAAATCGGGAACCGGCTCCGGGCAAATCAGCTCGCCGCCGTCTTCGAGAACCCGCTCGCTCATGTAGTCGGCCAGGAAGCGGCGTGAAAGGGCCTCATCGGTCTTGCACGAGGTTAGGGCGAGACTGCGGAGGTTCTCTTTGAGCGCCGGGGTGAGGGTAGTCGTCCCCGAGCCCAGCGCTGCGGCGCGCGCCGCGTCAGCCAGATCCCGGTACTGCTGGTAGACAACCTGCAACAGCCCCGCCCGGGCGGCCGGGGTTTGCATCTCCTGGACGTTGCTGAACCATAGGTCGGCCTTCACCCGTACCTGGGCGTCGGGAAGGGTCTTATCCCGCAACCGGCGGTCACGCTGCTCGAGCACTTTCTGCCGGACGGCGGCCTCGTCATCGGAGACCAGCAGGCCCAGATCCGCGAACATCTCGATGACCTGTTGCGCGGTCCGCTTAGAGGGCGCCGGGCCCGGCGGCGGCGTGGGCGGACTAGCCATGCTTCACCTCCCTGTGCAGACCGGCACGCCTGCCGCTAACTGGCAACCTTCTTGCTCCGATCAAAGACTATGTCCACGTCCTTGCCGGTGGTGACGTCTTTGGCCTTGCCGCGCAGGATGCCGCCGTCGTCGTAGCTCATAGTCACCACTACCGGCAGACGCGCGGGGCGGCCCGGCGGCAGGCCGGAGATGGTCACGGACATGAGCTGTTCGCATTCGTCCAGGTTGGGCGAGTCGCCCTTGTAGAACACGATGTGGATCTCAGTCACCCCGTCTTCGACGACGCTGAATTCCTTGTTGAACACCTCCCCATAACGGGCGCCGCTGGGAACCACCACCGCGTTGAAATGGCCCATCCCACCCTTGCCGTCCGGCCGCAGGACCTCGACCCCGACAGCGTAAGCCGAAATGTCAGTCAGCCCGCCCTGCTTGACGACCACGTCCTTCTGCTCAACTGTGCCGTCATCCTGGGGCACGGGCTTGGGTACGGGTTTTCCGGTGAGCAGGTGGGCGTAGTAGGCCGCGCCGATGGTCACCAGCAGCTCGGGGTTGCCGTGCTGGATAGGCGCCCGGCCCATCTTGGCCTCCACCATCTCGCGGACCATGGGCATCTTGCTGGCGCCTCCGGTCAGCAGCACCTCGATGCGGTCCTTAGTGACGCCGTGCTGCCTCTCGGCGTCGTCGATCACCTTGTCCAGCAGCATCTCGGTCTGGAGCAGCAGGGCGCTGGTGCGGGCCTCGAATTCCGAACGGGTGACCTCGACGGCGTGGCCGGCCGAATCGGCCACAATCGACACGCTGTTCGTTCTGCTCAGGTGCCGCTTGGCCTTCTCGCAGTTGTCCATGAGCACGGCTTCGTTGGCGGGGTCCTGCTGGACGTCCACCCCGTGCGCTTGCATCACCTTCTCGGCCACGATCTCTGCCAGCGCGCGGTCCCAATCCAGCCCGCCCAGCGACATGTTGCCGTCCTTGCACAGCGTTTCGATCTTCAAGTCCAGGGCGTTGCCGGCGCCGGGCTCGGTCCGGGCATGAATCAGGGTGACGTCGAAAGTGCCGCCGCCCAGGTCATAGACCAGCAAATGCCGGTCCTGGATCAGCGCCACCTTGTCCACGGCGAAAGCCAGCGCCGCGGCGTGCGGCTCCGGCAGCGTGGTCAGCACGTTCAGTCCGGCCAGCTTGCCCGCCTCCTCGGTGGCCGCGCGCTCGTTGTCGCCGAAGTAAGCCGGCACGGTGATGATCACGTCCTTGACTTCTTCGCCGAGGTAGGCCTGGGCGTCTTTGACCAGGGCTTTGAGTATCTCCGCCGATACCTGCGGCGGTGTGTACTGGACGCCGTCCAGGGGCGGGGTCTTGTAGTCCGTGCCCATCGAGCGCTTGATGCCCACGATTGCCCGGTCGGGGAACTGTCGCTTCGCGTTCCAGGCGGTGTCCCCCACCACCGGAGTCTGGCCGGGCCCGGGGTAGTAGACGACCGAGCGCAACACTTTAGCGCCGTCGGCGGTCTCCAGATCAATGGTGTCAACCCGGTTGTTGTAAGCGTCGTACCAGGAAATGGACGAGTAAGTCGTGCCTAAGTCGATTCCGCCACGAACTGCCATAGTCTTCTCCTTTTCTCAATCTTGAGTGGGGCTGGCCGGCGCTTCCGCCGGGGCTTGAAAACGCCCCACCCGCACCTCGGCGTAACGCAACACCGCTTGCGGGGTACGGAACCCCGGGCGCGCCACCTCCAGGATCCGGTTGTCCAGATCCGGGTCGGAAACCGTTGCCCGCTCGATGGCCCGGTGCTGCTCCGGGTCGAAGGCGCCCTGGGCGGGTATCTCTTCGAGGCCGTTGGCTTCCAGAAGCTGCCGGAGCTGCGTGCGCAGGACCTCGTAGTTGCGCAGGTGGTCCGCCTCAGAGGCCGGCGTCGCCTGGCGAGAGGCGCGCAGCAACTGGTCTACCAGATCGTATACGGCCAGCAGCCCGAGCAGCAATGCCCGGTGCCTCGGCTCGCTAATCGAGGTGGTCAAACCCTCGACCTTGCTGCCCAACATGCGGACCTGAGGCGGCAGGTATCCCACCTGTTTGGCAGTCGTCCCGGCAGCCTCTTCGAGTTTCTCCAGCCGTCCCAGGATGGCCACGAGCAACTCGCGGACTGCCTCCACCTCGGCCCGCGGTGTTTCACCGGGCTCCGGGGCGGGTTCCGTCTCCGGCGGCTGTTCGGGCGCCGTCGCCGCCTGCTCGTTCTCTTCGCTCATGTCGTTCCCCTTACCCTTACGTGTCCGTCAGGCGGCCGCGAGACGCGGCCGACTGGGCCAGCAGGGTGGTGATGGCCTCAGTCATGTCCTCCGGCTTGTCGATGCGTAGGGCGTGCGGCGTCATCTGCGTCAGAAAAGTCAGGTCCACATCGTCCTTGCCCACGCCCAGCGTGCAGAGGGTGACGTTCTTGCCGCTGCAGTCGCGGGCGGCGGACAAGGTGCGCGACCGCCGGTCGTCGTCCGGCATCCCGTCGGTGACCATGACCACCTCGCGGTCGGTCTTCGGCGGCGCCTTCAGCACCAGGTCGAGCGCAGTCAGAACCCCGTCATCCATGGCGGTGCTGCCCGAGGGCGTCAGGCTCCGGGCGGCGCGTTCGACAGCGCCCAGGTCCGAGGTGGGCTGGCAGACCACCCGCGCGCTGGAAGCGAAGCTGACGATGCCCACCTTGCAGCGCTCGCCGCCCAGAGTCAGCAGCACCCGCGCGTTGTCGATCACGGCCTGCTTGGCGTTCTGCATCTTCAGCCCTTCCATGCTGTAGGAGGTGTCCACGGCGAAAACCACCCAGCGCGGCCGGAACTCCGGAGGCGGCGGGATGATGTCCGGCTCTTTGTAAGGTTGGCGATCGCCCACCAGCAGCCGGCCCGACTTGACGTCCACGGCCTCCACAGTGACGATCCCGCTAATGTCGTACTTGAAGGTGACCCGGACGGGATCGCCGCGCTGGGCGTTGAGCGGGCACTGGAAACGGTAGTTGTTCACGACGTCGAACTCGTCGTCGCTTTCGTACTCCAGCACCGGCACGTCAAAGCACGCCTGGCCGCGCGAGGATACTTCGTAGTCGCGTGAGCGCTCGACGGGCGTCTCCGTTCCATGGGGGATGATCACCGAGTTGATTTTGCGCGGCCCGGCGGTTTCGAACACGATGACGCGGGTGCCCAGGTTGCGCGCCGCTATGCGCTTGTATGACACCTCCATGAGCACGGTGCGCGGAGCCTCGACCAGGCCCGTGGCAGGCTTGCGGGGCCGCACCTTGCCGTAGGCCAGAATGGCCGCGCCGTAGGCCACCATCAGGTCTGGCTCGGCCGTCTGCACCGGCTTCTTGCCGGAGTGCTCCTCCAGCGCCAGAGCCATCCGGCGGAGCCGGCTGGAGCCGCCCACCAGCAGAATCCGGTCAAGGTCTGCCCACCCTAGAGGCGGCTGCGCCTTGGCCATAGCCCGCTCGCACCACATGACCAGCGCCTGGATCTTCCACTCGGTGCGGGTCTCGAATTCCTCCCGGGTGACGCTGATCTGCTCGGTCCGCCCGCGGCAGTGGCACGGAACGGCCACTTCTGCCAGGGTCTTGAGGTCCCGCTTGGCCCGCTCGCAAGCCTCATAGAGTTGCTGGCTGGCGACCAGGTCGTTGCGTGGGTCAACGCCACAGCGGGCCTGGAAGGCCTCGGCCACCATGTTGACCAGCTCCATGGTCCAGTCGTGCCCTCCCAACTGGCGATCTCCCATCGAGGCCAGCGGAGCGAAAACACCTTTCTCCAGGGCCAGAATGGTGGCGTCGTAGGTGCCGCCGCCCAGGTCGCAGACCATGATCTTCTCGGCGTCGCGCATGTTGTCCACGCCGTAGTAGACCGCGGCGGCGGTGGGTTCCTTCACGATCTCGCGCACCTTGAGGCCGGCCAGCTCGCCCGCGTTCCGGGTGTTCTCGATCTCGAGGGCGGCGAAATAGGCCGGACAGGTGATCACCGCGTCCTCGACCGGCTGCCCGAAGAACACTTCCGCGTCGCGCTTGAGGCTCTTGAGGATCTCAGCGGAGATCTCGACCGGGGAGCGGCCCTGGAAGCGGTAGTCGGCATCGCCGATCGAGCGCTTGATCCAGCGGACCACGTGGTCCTGGTTGATGATCCATTCGTTCAGGGCCATTTCGCCTACCACCACGCGGCTGCCGTCGATCAGCACCGCCGAAGGCGTGGCGAACTTGCCGTCGGGGCTCGGGATGTAGTGGGGCCGCCCGTCTTCGCCCACGTAGGCGATCTCCGAGTAGGTCGTTCCCAGGTCGATACCGACTACCGGCCTTTCCATCGTCTCCTCCTTCACCGCAGTTTCCGCGGTCTCGGTCGCAGCGCCTTCCGCAGGGCCTCTAGCTCCGGCGCGCCGGGGTCGATTTCAGCGGCGCGTTCGAGCGCGTCGCGCGCCTCCGCCCGCTTCCCGAGTTGCGCCCAAACCTTGGCCAGGGCACGCAGCGCCGCGGCGTCCGTCGGCCGTGCCGCCGAGCAGGCCGCCAAGTACTCCAGCGCGCGTCCCGGCGCGCCACGGGCGAGCGCTTCCAGCGCCCGGTTGAACCAAGCGTCCGCCATCCCGTTCAGGCGCAGCAGCAGCAACAGGTCCGCGCCGCACCGGCAGACCGCCAGGCCCTCCACCGCGTCTGCGCCGCAAGCCGGGCAACCGTACACGCCCGCCTCCTTACGCTCCGCCGCCGCGCGAGCGGTCCAGATCCAGCAAGCCGATGGTCTCGGGAGCTTCCAGGCGCTGCTTCAGCCCCTGGAACTTGACGAAGTACCAGTCCTGAATCTCGGCCATGGCGCGCGGGCTGTTCGGGTCGATGCGCTTCAGCGCCTCCAGCAGCCCGTCGAAGTCGCGCCGGTGCCGCTCGTAGACCCCGTTGGCGCGGGCCCAACGTTCGAGCTGCTCGAGTTGCTGCGCCAGAGTCATGATGAGCTGCGCCGGGCTTTGCTCCCCGCCGCCTCCGCCGCCGGTCAGGCTCTCCAGCCGCTGGCAAAGGTCCGCCAGCTTGTCATAGGCGTCCTTCCAGACCGCGCTGTTCTGCTCCCGGTAGGCCTTCTCGGCCTCTGCCTGGATGGCTTCGATCTGCTTGTCGTAGCCCTCGCGCTCGACGCGCGGCTTCTGCTTGATGGCCTCCGCCAGCAGGTCCTGCGCCTCGTGGACCTTTTCCTCGAAGGCCGCCCGCGCCGGTTTAGGCTGCCAGGGCTTGATCTCGCGGATCAGGGTCTCAATCTCGTTCAGGCAGTCCTGGATGGCGCCCGGTTCGGCGGGGCCGCCGGACTCGGCGGATTTCAGCATCTCGGCGCAGCAGTTCATGCGCTGCCGCAGGCGGGCGGCCTTGGCAAAGGCGACCCCGCGCCCGGCCATGGCCAGCGCCTCCTCGGCTTTCTCCTGGAGGATCTCGAAGGCCCGCCGCAGCTCCTGGATGGTCTTGGGGGACGGAACTACTATGTCCACGACCACCGATTCCTGGCGCGCCAGGGCGGGGACGTAGCCGCGGGCGCGAATCTGGAAGTTTTCCTGAATGGTCACCGTGATCTCGACCGCGCTGCCCACGGGAAGAGTCTCTGGAATGCCGGCCATGAGGATTTCGCCCAGCGGGGTGTGCTCCTCCCGGATTTCGATGCGGATCACGCCGCTGGTATCCGTAGTCTTGGCGCGAACCAGCTTCTCATAGGGCAGCACGGTGCGTTCCGGAGCGACCACGTAGGGCCCTTCCTTGAGCAACACGCAGATGGGCTTGGGAAGCACATTGGCGACCGGCGGGGGCGGAGGTGTTTTCACCTCGGCCGTCTGCCGGACCGAGAAGCGGTGGCTGGCCACCTCGCCCGCTCCCGGCGCCGTGACCGAAAGCGCGAAATCAGTCTGGCTGTCGAGCGCCAGAGGGATCTGGGTGAAGGCAAACCGCCCGCCCTCCCCAACTGGGCGGGTGCGCAGGTAGGATTGATCCAGCGCCCGCAGCGTGACCGTGCAGCGCTCGACTGAAGTGAGGCTGCCGCCGGGCACTACCTGGCCGGTCACGGTCAGCTCGGGCAGTTCGGTTTCCGCCGGGATGGGATCCAGCTTCAGGCAGCCGATGGTCTGAGCTTTGGTGCCCGCGATGATGCCCGCCCCCAGGGCCACGCACAGGTCCGGGTCAATGAGCTTGGGTTTCCGGCCGAAGTGCGTCTCCAGGCGCTGGGCGACCATAGGGATGCGCGAGGAGCCGCCGACCATCAGGATTTCATCCAGCATGGCTCGGCGGGCGGCGGGATCCTGGTCGGGAAAGGCTTTCTCCAGCGCACGCTCGCACAGATCCAGCGAGTAATCCACGTACTGGCTGATCATGCCTTCGAACTCGGCGCGCGTCAGGTTCAGGTAGCCCAGCGCCACGGGCCGCCCGGCGTGGTCGATGATGCCGGTCGCGGGCTCCTGGAATTCGTAGGTGTCGGCTTTCGACAGCGCGATCTTGGCCTGCTCGGCATAGATCATCAGCTTGGCGAAGGTCACCCGATCGGCAGGGTCATTGTGGTTCAGGCGGAGGTCGTAGCCACGCGCGCCAAGCTGCTCGACCAGCCAGTTGGCCAGCAGAACATCGAAGTTGTAGCCGCCCAGAAAGCGGTCCCCGTCGAAAGCCTTGACCGAGGCCGCCGAGATGACGCCGTCGCGCTTCTCCAGGATGGCCACGTCGAAAGTGCCGCCGCCCAGGTCATAGGTCAGCACGCGCAGCGATTCGCGGCTGTCCCCCATTGAGTACATCAAGGCCGCGGCCACCGGCTCCAGAGCAATCTGGGCCACGCGCATGCCGGCCAGTTCGGCGGCTTTCCCCGTCATCTCTCTGGCCTTCAAGCTGAAGTAGGCCGGGACGGTAACCACGACCTCATCCACCGGCTCGCCCAGGCGCTTCTCGGCGACCCTCTTGAGGTACTTCAGGATCTCGGCCGAGACCTCTTCGGGGCGCAGGGCGCCGCGCTGGCCCAAAACAAAAGAGGTGTCCTCCCCCATTGACCGCTTGGCGAACATGATCGGCGCCGGCGACAGGCCGGCGCGCGCCTTGGCGCTGTAGCCCACCAGGGTTTCGCTGCGCTCGTCCTCGGCCACCACCGAAGGGGTGATGTGCCGCTTCAGGTCATCCAGGATGACCGAACAACCGGGGCACGCCCGCACCGTGAGGAAGCCGTCCTGCCCCGAACGGTCTTCCGGGATGGTCACCGCGCTGTAAGTGGTTCCCAGATCCATGCCAACGATTCGTCCCACCTGTTGCCTCCTTGCTCGACAATCTAGCGACGGCCCCGTGCCGTCGGTCTTTCACTCGCCGGTAGCCGGGACCGCGATCACCGCCTTGCCCATACGCAGCACTCCGCCCCGATACAGCACCGCCGGGGCCAGCACCTCGGCCACCCGCGGCCCGGTCAGACCGGGTTGCGGCCGCTGGGCTACGTTCTCCAGCAACTCCGTCAACTCGCCTTGGAAAGGCTCGCCCTCGGGGGCAACGAGCACGATTCCGGCCTGCGCCAGCGCCTCCTGCAATCGGGCCAGCGCCACCGGAAGCTGCTCGGGTGCGGCGTGCCTCAGCCGGTGCGCCACCGCCGCCACGGCGGCCAGCGCCCGCAGCAGACCTGCGCGCTCTTCGGCCGCCTGGCGGCTCTGTTCGGCCCGCCGCTGGTGCTCCGCCCGCAAAGCCCGCCAGGCCACCGTCACCAGCGGCGTCTCCGCTGACGTCCCCGGCGGCACCGGCCGGGGGCTGTCCTCCAAAATCAACCGTTTGTCCATTGTAATCTCCTCTGGGTGGTTCAGCTAGTCCCAGCCTTGTGCAACCGTTCCAGTACCCCGCCGTGGGACATGGCTCCCGCCTTGTCCAGCCGGCCGCCAGGCCGGCCAGTGCATCCACACAGGCACGAATGCCTGTGCCACCGGTGGCACAGGCTTTCCAGCCTGTGTTTGTGGGCAGGCCGGAGGCATACCCACTTCACTCCTGGCGCCCCCCAAACGGCGGTGGCAGATTCAGCTCCAAGGCGCCAAAGGAGGGATCCGGGCCCGGCCCGGCGGCGAGAAACTCCCGCACCAGGGCGGTGAAAGCGCCTTCAAGTGCGCGGAGGTTTTCGAGCACCAGCTTGCCCGGCTCCTCGCCGGCCAGCAACTTGGCAGCCTCCCGCGCCCGCTTCCGCACCTCATCCAGCGGCGGGCGCTCGGCGGCGTGGGCCAGCAACTCCTCGGCGATTCGCTGCCGCGCATCCAGCAGCATCTGCTCGGCGGCGTTGATCTCCGTGTCGGTGACCGGCTGGCCGGTAATGCGGTGCGCTTCAGGATCCCGGGCGATGCGCTTGGTCTCTTCGATGAGTTGCACCAGGATTCTGTGACGCGCGACCTCGCGCGGCACCCGCGCCACGCGGAAAGCGTTCCTCACGTAAGGGTTCCTGTCCAGCGGACCGCGGCGCCACAGGCTCATCCGCGCCCCCCCAGCCGAAGCTCGGTTTCCAGCCGCGTCACAATGTCCCGGCACTGGGTCAGGGCCTGTTCCAGGTGCTGGACCAGCTCCCGGGCGGCAGGCCGCGCCGCGAGCGCTTCCTCAAGGTCGGCAATCGCCTGGCGGTACAGCCGGATGCCGGCGGCCCGCTTGGTGCGTTCATCTACGTCTCTGTCCCGGCCGACCTCGGCAGCTTCGCGGTCCAGGCAGCCCACCCGGCGAAAAAGGCAGATGGCATAGAGGTTGCGCAGCGGCGCTTCTTCCGGGCAGTCGCGGCCCGCCAAGCGGCCCCACCAGATTCCCACCTCCGCGGCTTCCCGTGCCGTCACTCGGTCCCCGCCGGTCACTGCGGCGAAGGCGCGATCATTCGAGCGCCTCCCTAGCCCCACGGCCAGCTCCTCCAACGCGCGCCGGGCCAGAGGGTCGCGGGCCAGGTCGGGGTGCTCGGCCAGCCGGCCGGCGTGTGGCCGGGCGCGTTGCTCGGCGGCGACGATCTCGTCCCAGTTGTCCTTGTAGGAAAGACCGGAGATCAGCTCTTCGCCGATCTCAGCATGGATCCGCAACGCCGGCAGGTGGTCCGGGAACAGCGCCAGGAAGCGCTCGATCAACGTGAGCGCCGACTCGAAGTTGCGGGTCGCCTTAGCCTCGGGCACCGAGCCGGTCATGGCGTCGAACACCTTGTCGGTGAGGCGACGCCGCACGGCTGGCGGAATCGAAGCCCGCCGCACGATCTCCAGATGCGCGTTGGCGCGATCGGGAGTCTGGCTCTCCGAGTACCGCCGGATGAAATCGACATGGACGTCCAGCAGGTCTTCGAGAAGATCCCGGCGCAAGGCGGCCACCGGCGAGGCCGCGGCCTCCGGATCGCATTCGCGGTACTTGCGCTCCAGGCGGTTCCAGAACTCAGCCGAGGCGGCAATAACGCGCCAGTAGCCCAGGGCGCGCTCCCACTCGCGGGCGGCCCACCCGCCGCCGGCCAGCTCCAGGTCCCAAGCTCGGGCATGGTGCGCGATGGCCAGGTGGTGTACCACGCCGATGTCTTCCGGATCGCGGGCGTGGGCGACGGCCAGTTCACCCAGGGCCGGCTCGGTATACGGCAGCGGGCCCTGGGGGTCTCCTTCGGCGTCGCGCTCTTGTAACTGCTCCCAGGCCCGGCTCAATGCCATGCGCCCCATTGCCTCCTCGACCGCGGCGCGGCTCCGGCGGATGAGTTCCCGTACCTCGCGCTTCGGCGTCTCCGGCATGCTCTTCACTCACTCCATGTCCGCGCAGTGGTTGGCCTCTTGTATGAAGCTGGCCGCCAGGGGTGACCCGACCGACTCGTAGTAGCGAGCCATCGCCAGGCACGTCGAGCGGCACCGCCGGCGCCGGTAGCCCTCCTGGGCCAGCGTGCCCGCATCCGTCCCGCGCCCATCCCGAATCAGGCACTCGACCATCAGCACGTACGCCCGACCGACCACCATGCTGTTGGGGACCTTCTCGCGGTTGAGTTGCATGGCCTGCTCGAGGAGGGCCTTGTACCCGCCGAGATCGCCGTCCCGAAGGCGCTGTTCCGCTTCGCCGATCAACCGGCGGACGGCGGCCCAGGGTTGCTCGACGGTGGGGCGCGGAACATCCAGCCGGACCTTGGCCGCTTCCCAGGCCGCCAGCAACTGACCCGCATCGCCATAGATCCGCGCCTGCATCTCAAGCCGAAGCGCGTCACAGATCACCTGGCCCAGCGCCGGACGCGGCTTGATCTCCTCGTGGTGCTCCAGGGGTCTCAGGTCGAGCTGGCTGCGGGCGGCCAGATGCAGCCGGCGCAGCTCGGGGTGCTTTTCCTCATCCGTGCCCCGCAAGTGCACGCCCACCTCGACGAACGGGTTCACGCCGGTGAGCAGCTCGAAGAACAGCAGGCCCAGCATGTAGACGTCGCTCTTCTTCGAGCAGATGTTCTGGGAGAACGACTCGGGCGCCAGGTGCGCCAGATCGCCGCCGCTGGCCACCCATCCCAACAGCCGGTCCACCTCGACGGCCAGGCCGAAGTCGGTGACCTTCAGCACGTCGCAGCCGTCCTCGCGCAGGATCACCAGAACGTTGCTGGGTTTCAAGTCCCGGTGCACTATGTCGTTCTGGTGCATGAAGGCCACGGCTTTGAGGATCTGGTCGAAACAAGCCACCGCGCGGGTCAGCGGGAAACGCCCGGTGCGCAGGCAGCGTTTGAGGCTCCCGCCGCGCACCAGCTCCATCACCACGTAGGGGTGACCGGCCAGGGGCTCGCCGGGCGGGCACAGCCCGGCGTCGTAGACAGTGACGAAATGCTGCCGCAGCGCCGGGTCGCCCGCTTCGTCGGCCAGCTTGGCCATCAGCAGCGCGTCGCCGAAGGTGCGCCGGGCCTCGACCTCGCTCATGGGCCGCTTGGCGATCTTGATGGCCACCTCGCGGAGCGGCACGCCATAGGCCATCTGCCGGGCGCGGTAAACCACGCCGAAATTGCCCTCGTCGAGGCGGTGCGTCAATTCGTAGCGGCCGGCGATGACTTCGCCGTCCGGCGCGGGCATCTTGGGAACGGCAGCTTCGGGCATCTTCGGGCTCCCTAGGCGCCGGCGGACTCGACCGAGCCGGCGGGCTCGCAATCGGGGTCCGGGCTTTCCCGCACCGCGCGGACCTTCAGATTCACCGGCGGCGAGCAGGAATTCCGCACCACGAAGTCGATGACCGGAGTGATGACTACCGACTGCGCCAGCCGGCGCACTGCCCGCGCTCCTTCGCCGATTTGGTCGCAGTAGTCGCCAATAGAGGCGGCCACGTTGGCCTCCAGCGTGACGTGGATCTTCCGCTCCCGGCGCAGCCGCTCCAGCTCGCCCTCCAGCACCCGCTGCGCGATCTCCCGGTAGTCCTGCCTCTCCAGCGTGCGGAACAGGATGATCTCGTCCAGCCGGTTCAGGAACTCGATCCGGAACTCGTGCTTGCGGAACTCCTCGCGCAGCCGCTTGCGCAGCACGGTGCGCCAGTTGGGGTTGCCGGCGATCTCGCGCCACAGCTTGCTCAAGTCTTCGGCGCCGACGTTGCTGGTCAGAATCACCAGGCATTGACCGCCGTCGCGCAGCGGCCCGGCGGGGTCGTCGATGCGGCCCTCGTCGATGAACCGCAGCAGCGCGTCCAGGACCCTGGGATGCGCCTTCTCGACCTCGTCGAAGAGCACCACCGCGCGCGGCTTGTCCCGCAGACCGTTGGTGAGCTTGCCCTCCCCGTAGCCGATGTAGCCCGGAGGCGCGCCCACGAAGATGTTCATGCTCTCCGGCGCGTTGAACTGCCCCATCTCCAGGAAGATCAGGTTCTCCTCCGAACCGTATACGGCGCGGGCGAGTTCCTTGGCCATCTCGGTCTTGCCGCTGCCGGATTGCCCGCAGAACAGGAACACGCCGACCGGGCGGCCGGGCGTGGAGAAGCCGAAGCGCATGCGCTGCACGTAGGGCAGGATGCGCTCGATGGAGTCGTCCTGGCCCACCAGCCGCTGCTGCATCCGCTCGCGCACCACTTTGATGTCGGCCATCTGGAAAGGCTCTTCTTCCTTCTCGTCGCTCAGGTCGAAGCGCTCGGCCGCCTGGGTGAGAGCCGCCAGGTTGACCTTCTCGTTCTCCAGGATTCCTCGGGCCGCGCTGTCCATGGCCAGAAAAGCGCGCAACAGGTGAGGCTCGGCGATCCGCGGGGCGTGGTCGCGCCCGGTCACCTCGCCCGCGCGGGCCAAGACGCGCTGAAGCAGGGCTTGCATGTGCGGGCGGTCCAGGGGCGCCGTGCTGCGAACCCGCCGAGCGCGGCTGCGCAGGCTCAGCATGAGCGCCTCCTGGAGCCGCCGCGGCCCGATGCCCTGCTGGTGCAGACCCAGGTGCGTGGCCCCGCCTTCGTACTCGAGCAGACCCAGGAGCAGGTGACGCAGGTCGGCCGCCTCATAGCCCAGCGACTCGGTCTCAGTCCGCATCAGCGCGATGACCTTCTTGCCGCCCGGCGAGAACTTGCCCAGATCGAGCTTGCCGTCCACGGTGAAGGGCTCCACGGCCACCACCGGCTCGACCAGCTGCCGAAGCTGCTGGTGCCAGCGCTCCACGTCAATGCCGGCCTCCTGAAACAGCGTGCCGACGCGTTGGGACAGGTTCTCCAGCGCGCCGAGCAGGAGCACCGCCTCGGAGATACGGGGCAGGCGGAACTGCTGGCCGTAGGCGCGGGCCGCCTCCAGCGTGCCCCGGCCAGTCTCGCCCAGGCAGTCTTCGGTGAAGCGCGCCGGCGGCGGCCCGCCGGCGCCTCGCGCCACGCAGTCGGCCAGGCCGGCTTCCCACTGTTCGGGTGTGATTCCCAGGTGCGCCAGCTCGCTGCGGGTCAATCCGGGCGCCTTGGCCAGAACCATCAGGAAATGAGTGCTCTCCACCTTGGCGCTGTCGGTACGAACGACCGCCGCCAGCACGTCGTTGAGGTCGTGAGTCGCTTGGCGCACGTCCGTCTCGAAGACCTGCGCGTTCAGAACGCCGCTAAGGAAAAGGTCCATGGCAAACTCCGCGTTTCGCTCAGTCTTGCCCCTCCTGGGGCAGGGAGGCCTGCAGTCGCTGAAGCTCCTGCGCGGCCTCCTCCAGTTGGCCGCCCAGCGCTCGGCTGAGGGCGTGACGCAGCCGCGTCAGGGCCGCCAATTCCAGGGCCCAGGGCCGGCCCCTGCGCTCGAGGCTGGCGGCCAGTTCGAGCGCCTCATCCCAGTTGCCGTCATCGCAGCACGCCCCAAGCGCCCGCCGGGCAGCAAGCTGGGGATCCGCGGGGCAGCGCTCCGGCCAGCGCTCGCCCGCGGCTTTGATGAACTCCTTGATTCTGGCAATCTCGGGCCCCTCGCCACACACCAGGCGCAGGGCGGCTCGGGTTTCCCTGGGCAGGCGCAAGGTCTCCAGCTCGGCGTCCGGGACCGTGCCGCCGGAGACTAGCCTGCGCAAGAGGGCGCACAGAGCCGCCGGCGCGCCCTCGCGCTCGGCTGCATCCAGCACGGCTTGAGCCGCCGGCGGATCTTCCGCGGCCGCAAGCTTCATCAACATGCGTGCCGCCGCCAGCCGCTCCGGCGCCGCCCCGGCGTTCTCGTAGGCACGAACCGCTTCCTCGGATTGGCCCAGGCCCAGCAGCGCGTCCCCGGCGTAGACCAGCCTTCCCCCGCCTGCCGCGCGCTCGGCCTCCAGCCAGGCGCGCTGGCGGAGCAGCGCCCGAAAATCCCGCGCGGCGCGTGCGGGATCCCTGTCGAGAAAGCCCGGCGCGCGAAAGAACATGCTGTCTCCGCTCAGAGGCAGGTTCCCGAGTTCGTGCCAGGCCCGGTCCATCCGGTGCGCCACCTGGCTACGGCGCCAGCCCTTGCCGCCGCGCATCGACTCGAGTTCGCGGCAATCCATGAAAAGCTGCCGGGCGCCCTCGAGCGACTTTGTCCCGCCGCAACCCAACCGCCAGGAAGCCGCCGCCGCGCTCCACTCGCCGCGGCGCTCCGCCAGCGCGGTTCGCAGCGCGAATTCCTGCCGCCGCCACCCTCGACGCCCAACCGCCCAAGTGTAACGTGCCGGCTCGTGCGGCGCCGCCAGCGCTAAGGCCTGCTCGGCTTCGTCGAAGCGGCCCAGTCTGGCCAGCAAGGCGGTCCGGGCAACACAGATCTGGCGGGTCGGGCGGTCGATGGTCACTACTTCGAGCGCCCGCTCCGGTGCATCCGGAGCGAGCCGGGCGGCCAAGGCCAGGCGCACCGGCGTTTGGGCCGGGTTCGCGGTCAGCGCGGCTTCCAGAGCTGCCAGGGCCGCGTGCGTAGCGCCCGCCTGCCAGCAAAACAGCGCTTCCAGGTAGTGCCGCTCCCACTCAGGCAGCGCCGCGGCCTCCGCCGAGGTGAGAACGTCGCCCGGCTCGCGCCACTGCGCCAGCCGCGCGCGCGCCAGCGCCGCGACGGCGCGCGTCCCGATGTGCGGAGTTTGGGCTCCGATTCTCACGAGAGCCCACTCGATCGCCTCCGGATCCCCCCCGCAGGCCAGTTGCGTCTCCGCCTCAAGGAGGCTTACCCAGGCTGCGCCGCCCGCGGGTGGAAGTTGGTCGTCCGTGCCAGGGACGATGCGCGCCGTCCAGCCGGGCTCCAGCTCGTCCGGCAGCGCTGCCTCCAGCCAGGCATCGGCCTGGGGGAGCGTGAGCGGCCCGCCCGGGGGCAGCAGGCCAGCCAGGGCGTCCCGCTGGCCGCGGGAAGCCAGCCCCGCCAGGTCCTCGCCCCCGCCAGCCGCCGCGCTGCGTTCGGAATCGCCCATGGACCTCAACCAGACTTGCCCGCCCCCAGTACCCACCCCAGCGGCTCCAGCACCCCGCGGCCCTTGAAAGGCTCCCGGTTCTTGGGGTCCACCGGACGGCCCAGGGCCGAGCAGGCGAAGTACTCGACCGACTCGAAGTGGTGCTCGAGAGCCAGCAGCGCGCTGGCGCCGCCCCAGTCCACGATCGCCTTCCGGCAGGCCGCACCGGAAGCCGCAACTTGGCCCAGCTTCTGCTTCACCACCTGCTCGTCCGCCTTGGAGATGACCACCGCCACGCGATAGCGCAGCTTGCCTGCGCGCCCCGCCGGGCCCGAGGAGGCCGTAGCTACGGTTGCGGCCACCACGTTCTGAAGGGCCTGCGCGCCTGCCGGTCCGGGGGCCAGTGGCAGCGGGTCCACCAGCACGACAAAGCCTTCGAGCAGATTGAAGTACTGCTGCCGCGACATGGCCCGGATGGAGGTGAACTCCTCGCCAGGGGCGTCGTAGAGGTAGAGCTGGCACTTCGAGTTGCCCGCCCTGGCGTAAAGGATGAACGCCGAGGCGACGGCCGCGGTCTTGGCCGCCACACGCCCCGCGGCCAGACCCTCCCACTCCCGCCTGAACTCGCGTTCCTGAGCCGGGTCGTCGATCGAGCCGCGAATAGGGACGGCCGAGTCGCCATGCACGATCTGATCCACCGCCGACAGCAGGTAGTTGGTCTTGCCGCTGGAAGGTGCGCCCGCGATGGCCACCAGGCGCTCGGGAGCGCGGCCGGCGTGCCGGCCCACCAGCGGAATGCCGCAGCCGCCGCAGAGCCGCTGGAGTTTCTTGCGCCCGAGCGACCTCAGCGCCGGCAGCAACTCGCCGCACTTCACGCACGGGTGCCAGAGCAGGCCGTAGAGGTTGGGCCACAGCTTGGGATTGCCCGTGCCGCACTTGGGGCAGAGGTAGGCGGGCAGGCCGCGGTAAGAGCAATCCCGTGAGGGGCAGGTGAAGAAGATCCGCCGCCAAAGCTGGATCAGGCGCGTCCCGATGAACAGCAGGAACAGGGGCACCAGCAGCAGCAGCTTGGCCAGCACGATGACCAACTGCCACACCGCGTAGAGCGGGGTCCAGACGATCAGCGGCAGGAACAGCACCACCGGCGTCACCAGCTTGAAGACCTTGGGAATGATGAGCAGCACCAGCCACAACGCCAGCGCAACCAGCGGGCTGACCAGCAGCCCTACCAGGGCGTTGCCCACAAGTCCGCCCGCGCCTATCTGAACCGCGCTCCCCGCCACCTTCCCGCGGAACAGGTCCACGAGCAGCCAGCCCATCAATCCGACCCAGATCAGCGACGCCAGCGTAAAGATGAAGCCCCATTTGTGCTCGCCGAGCCACTCTGAAATGCCGTCCAGGAAGCCCTGAACCGCCTCGCCGGCGCTCTCCCGCCAGTCATTAACCCGGCCGAAGCTGCCGGCGACGCTCTCGCCGAAGCTGCGGAACGCCCGCGCAATGAAGGTAGACTTCTCGGGCACCGCCATCAGAACCGGCTCCCCAGCCAGCCCCACCACCCGCGCACACCGGAGGCCAGCCACGGCCCGGCTTTCCAGACCCCGATGCCGATTCCCGCGAGAAGCGCCAGGCCCACCCCGACCACCACGATGAATGCGCCGAACGGCATGCCCACTGCCTTGGCTGATGAGGATTCCCAAAGCGCCACGAGTGCGGAGATCACCTGGATCAGCACGAAAATGGCCCCGACGACGGTCGAGCCCGCCTCCGGACCCAGCAGGACCCAGACCAGGGCCATCCCGCCCCAGAACAGCAGTGGGGGAAGAATGGAGCTCCGTTTCGCTTTTGCCGGCTTGGCGGACGACTCTCCGGGGCCCCCGCCGGCCGCCGCGTCCAGGGCCATTTGCAGAAGACCGTCCTCACCGAACCGGTCCAGCAACTGGTTGTACTGATAACTGTCGCCCGCGGCGGCGCGCAGCTTGTCCAGGAGCTGCTGCCGCACGTGATAAGGGAGGTCCGACGCTCGAATCTTCACCGACACGATCTCACCCTGTCAAAAGCGACTCCCCAGCCAACCCCACCACCCACGCACACCAGTTAGCAGCCACGGGCCGGCTTTGGGAAGGGCCCCGCTGCCGATGCCCACCAGCGTCAGCCAGAAGCCGGCGACCAGAACCACGCCCAGACCGCGGCCTATCCCACGCCCCCGCGCCACGAAGTAGAGCGCGCACGAAACCCAGACCAGCGCCGCCAGGAACAGGACGCCCAGCGGGCCGGCGCCCAAGAGCAAGCAACCCCAGCCGATTAGCCGCTCCCACCACTTCTTGCCGTAGAGATCCCAGACGCCCCGCCACGCCCGCAGCGGCACGGATGGCACGCGCTCCAGCTGCGGGGCCCTCTGCCCCACGACGGCATCCAAAGCCATCTGCAACACGCGGTCCTCGCCCAGATCGGCCACCATTCGATCATAGGTGTATTCCCCGGCGGCGTTCCGCACCTGGTCGAGAATCTGGCGCCGGATGTGATCGGGAAGCTGGGAAGCCTGGATACTCACGGGCATCGCTTGTCCTCGTCCTCTTCAGAGCGCGGCCGTCCCCCGGCCTTTCACTCGCCCTCGCACACCGCAGAACCGTTCGATTCTATCACCGTAGCGGACATGCTCCAACCTCCTCGTGCAACTGATGTGGCGCGGCCTTCAGGCTGCCGTGTCGAGACTGCGAACTCCTGAAGTCATGGAATCTGGGCTGAACCCGTTTGTGGCGCAGACACTCGTGTCTGCCGCGTCCAGACTTCCGCTTGCGGACTGAGGTCCACACGAGTGTGGACCCGGCAGCCTGAAGCCCGCGCCACGAAAACTGGCTCATCGAAGATTCCTCCCTTCACCCTACCTCCCAGGTGACTTCAGGAGTTCGGAGACTCGTCTCGACACTGTAGTTTCTACATTTGCTGAGAAGACTGAAGACTGGCGGCTCAAGGCCTTGTGGGCCACCACCCTTGAGCGGAGGAATGTAGAAACTCCAGCGCCGAGACGTCGCCACTTTCATGCCGCGCACTCGTACAACTCCCCCGGTGAGTGAAAGATCCCCCCGCCGGGCAGAGCTTTACAGGCCGAAAGCGGTTGGGCAAGGAGCTGTGAAAAAACCGGTGGACAGGCGAAACCGCCTGTCCCACGGTTGGCTAAGTGCCTT
>CAYGVJ010000052.1:0-35007 GCA_964353255.1 uncultured Solibacteraceae bacterium
GGTTGGTCAGGATGGGATGCTCCAGCTTCAAGGTGTGGCAGTGCTGGGGCGTCTCCTCCAGGACGTTCCGCTCGGTGCCTATGAAGCTCGCCAGCGACATGACCAGCTCCTCGCGGATGGGGTCGATCGGCGGGTTCGTCACCTGGGCGAACAACTGCTTGAAGTAGTTGAACAGGAGCTGCGGGCGGTCCGAAAGACAAGCCAGCGGCGTGTCGGTCCCCATCGAGCCGATCGGTTCCTGGCCCTCCACGGCCATGGGCGTCAGGATCATCCGCAAGTCTTCATCCGTGTAACCGAAGATTCGTTGCCGGCGCACCATCGAATCAAAATCCGTGGGATGCCACCGGGGCGGATCGGGCAGATGGTCCAGCGTGAGCTGGTTCTCCCTGAGCCACTGGGCATACGGCTGCCGCCGGGCCAGCCGGGCCTTGATCTCCTCGTCCGGGACGATGCGGCCCTCCCCGGTGTCCACCAGCAACATGCGGCCAGGTTGAAGACGGCCCTTAAAGCGCACCTCTTCCGGCGCCACGGGGAGCACGCCCGCCTCGGAGGCCATGATCAGCAGACCCCCCTGCGTCACCAGGTAGCGGGCCGGACGCAGGCCGTTGCGGTCCAGGGTGGCGCCGATCAAGCGTCCGTCGGTAAAGGCGATGGCCGCCGGGCCGTCCCAAGGCTCCATCAGCGAGGCGTGGTACTCGTAGAAGGCCCTTCTGTCCGGATCCATAGTCGCGTCGCTCGCCCAGGCTTCCGGAACCAGCATGGCCAGCACGTGCGGCAGCTCGCGCCCCGCCAGATGCAGCAGCTCCACCGCGTTGTCCAGCATGGCCGAGTCGCTGCCGCCCGGGGAGATGACGGGAAACAGTTTCTTGAGGTCGTCGCCGAACAGGGGAGAAGAAAGGATCGATTGGCGGGCGTGCATCCAGTTGACGTTGCCCCGCAGCGTGTTGATCTCGCCGTTGTGGCAAAGGTAGCGGAACGGGTGCGCCAACTGCCAGGTGGGGAAGGTGTTGGTCGAAAAGCGCTGGTGCAGCAGGCAGAGAGCGCTCTTGACGGAGGCGTCGGAAAGTTCCCGGTAAAAGTGGGCGATCTGCGGCGCGAGCAACAGGCCCTTGTAGACGATCGTGCGCGAGGACAGCGACGGGATGTGGAAGAAGGACTTGTCGCGGAGGTCCGCGGCGGCCACCTCGGATTCGACCCGCTTGCGCACCACAAACAGCTTGCGCTCCAGCGCCGCCTGGTCCATCTCCGGCCCGGCGCCGATGAACACCTGCTCGATGTAGGGCTGCGACGCCCGCGCGATGCGCCCGATAGCGTTGGCGTCAATGGGGGTATCGCGCCAGCCCACCACGCTCAGGCCCTCCTCCCGGACGATCCTCTCGAGCAGGCCCTCGAGTATCAGCCGTTGCTGCCTTTCAACGGGGAGGAAGACCAGGCCCACGCCGTACCGGCCCGCGGGCGGCAAGCGCAGTCCCAGGGTGGCGCACTCGCGCGCGAAAAACTCCTGCGGAATCTGGATCAAGACGCCGGCCCCATCCCCGGTCACCGGGTCGGAGCCGGTGGCCCCGCGGTGCGTAAGGTTAATCAGAATCTGGATGCCCTTCTGGAGGATGTCGTGGGAGCGGACTCCGGCGATGCTGGCCACGAAGCCGATGCCGCAGGCGTCCCGTTCCTGGGCCGGATCGTAGAGGCCCTGGGGCTCCGGGAGCTGGTGTGTAGTGCCTGCGTCTGGCATTGCGATGTAGTCCTTCCCCTGGCTGCTTGGAAGCGCGGGATTGCCTCAGGATACACCCCGGGGAACCATTAGTCAACAGGAAGTAGGGCTTGCCCTGCATTAGTGTGGCTTATGTAGTGCGAATAAGTTCGGATTATGTTAGACTGGAGCTGTGACCCTTGAGCACTTTAACCTCTTCAAGGACATCGTTCACACACGCTCCTTCAGTCGTGGAGCGAACCTCAATGGCGTCAGCCAGTCAGCCGCCAGCCAGCATGTCCATGAACTGGAAAGCCGGCTGGGCGTGTCCTTTCTGGACCGCTCCACCCGGCCGTTCACCATCACTCCCGCCGGCCGCCTGTACTACGAACTCTGCCGTGAGGTGCAACGGTGCAAGGACGAGTTCGATGTGGCCCTCGAGCGGCTCAAGCGGCAGGTTGAGGGCACTGTCCGGGTGGCCTCGATATACTCGGTGGGCCTGTCGGAGATGTCGCGGCTCAAGGAGGAGTTTTCTCACCGCTTCCCGAATGCGCACCTGGAGGTGGACTACCTCCGGCCCGACAGGGTATACGACGCGGTCCTGTCGGACGATGCTGACTTGGGTCTGGTCAGCTACCCGGAGGCTAGCCGGCAATTGGCGGTGATCCCCTGGCGTAGGGAAGAAATGGTCGTGGCCGCGGCTCCCACGCACGCGCTGGCGCGCAAGAGCCTGCTCGAACCTGCGGACTTGGCGGGTCAGGCGTTCGTGGCCTTCGACCCCGACCTGCCGATTCGCCGCGACATCGACCGGTCTCTGCGCGAGTGGAAGGTGACGCTGCAGATCGTGATGCACTTTGACAACATCCAGATGGTCAAGGAGGCCGTGGCTCTGGGGGGCGCCATCAGCATCCTGCCGGCGCGAGCCATGGAAGCCGAAGTCCGGCAGGGGCGCCTGGTGGGGATTCCGATCAACTCGGACCTGGTCCGGCCCCTGGGGATTATCCATAGGCGGCGCAAGCGGTTCCATCGCGCAGCTCAAGCTTTTCTTGAACTTCTTCAGAACACCCCGCCCGCTGGCGCTGCGACGTAGATTTCCGCAACCCGAGTTTTTGGTACGATGCCCATATGGCCAAGGCGCGAGGGATGTTTGAAGTTGAGTGCCCGTGTTGCGGCGCCTCGCTGAAGCTGGATCCCGAGACCCGCGCGGTCATCAGCCACAAGGCGCCGGAGCGGCCCCGCACGGTGGAGAACCTGGAAGCCGCCGTCGAGCGGCTCCAGGGCGAGCCCGCCCGCCGCGAGGAGGCGTTTCAGAAATCCTTTGACCGCGAACGCCGGCAAGGCGAAGTGCTCTCCAGGAAGTTCGACGAGCTGCTCCGGCAAGCCCGCTCCAGCCCCGACGAGCCGCCGCCCAAGCGGGACATCGATCTGGACTGAGAATTCAGGAGTCAGAAGTCAGGAGAACTGAGACGCATGCTCACACGACGCGACTTTGCGCGGCGGCTGGCCGCCGTTCCGGTCTTCACTGAGGGCGCCCTGGCGCAGCGCGCGCTGATCGGCGAGAAGTGGTCGCCGGAAACGGTGTGGCTGAACGCCAACGAGAACCCGGACGGGCCCTGCCGCGCCGCCATCGAGGCGATGAACCAGGTGGTCCCCGCAAGCTGGCGCTACCACTATCCCGAGCTACGCGAATTCAACGCGGCGGTGGCGCGCAGCGAGGGACTCGAACCCGGTCAAGTCATCGTAGGCGCCGGCTCGACCGAGGTGCTGAACGTGATCGTGGCGGCCTTCACTTCGCCGACGCGCCCGCTGATCAGCCCCGTGCCCACCTTCGAGGTTCCGGCGGAATACGCCAGGGCACTGGGGCATAAGCACGTGACCGTGCCCCTCACCACCAACTACGCGCCGGATCTCAAGCGCCTGGCCCAGGAGGCCGAGCGCGCCGGCGGAGGCCTGATCTACCTGTGCAACCCCAACAACCCCACCTCGCTGTTCATCCCCAAGGCCGAGGTGGCCTGGCTGGTGGAGAATCTCCCCAAGGACACTTTCCTGGTGGTGGACGAAGCCTACCTGCATTTCGTGGAGGACTATGAAAAGCAGAGCGCGCTGCCGTGGGTGCGAGAGGGGCGGAACGTCATCGTGACGCGGACTTTCTCGAAGATCTACGGCATGGCGGGGCTGAGGGTCGGCTTCGGGTGCGCACGGCCGGAGCTCATGGAAAGGCTCAGGCCGTTCCGCAACAACGCGATCTCGATTGTGGGCGCACGGGCGGCGCTGGCGGCACTGCGCGAGGCTTCCACCATGGTCACGCAGCGCCGGGCGAATTTGATCCGAGTACGCGGCAACCTCTGCCAGTGGCTGCGCAACCGGGGCCTGCGCTACATCGAGCCGAGCGCCAACTTCATCATGATCGACACCGGCGTGGATGCCCGCACGCTGGGCCTGGACCTGCTCCGGAAGGACGTCGCGGTGGGGCGCCCCTTCCCGCCGCTGGACAAGATGCTGCGCGTCACCATAGGCGCCGAGCAGGAGATGGAGAAGTTCAAGCGGGCGTTTGCGGAAGTTTACCGGGGCTGAACCGCTCCCCGCCCAGGGGGCACCCGGTCGGGCTCGGATCTGTAGGCCGGCCCGTACAGCACGCGCCCCGGGCGCTCCTCGGTGACTTTGCCGTTCAACACTACCGGCTTGCCGTTCACCAGCACGTGGGCGAAGCCCTCGGCGTATTGGTGAGGCTGTAAGAAAGTGGCCTTGTCGGCCACGCGGGTAGGGTCGAACACCGTCACATCCGCCTTCATGCCCGGCCGAAGCAGGCCGCGATCCGCCAGCTTGAGGCGCGTGGCGGGCAGGGAAGTCATCTTGCGCACCGCCTCTTCCAGGGTCAGCGCTCTGCGCTCCCGCACGTAGCGGCCGAGTACGCGGGCGAAGGTGCCGTAGCTGCGCGGGTGCGGCGCGCCACGCCCGAAGATCGGGATCTCGCCGTCGGAGCCAATCATGGTCAGCCGGGAGCGCAGGATGCGCTCGACGTCCTCCTCCGCGATGGCGTGGAAAATTCCCTGGCAGCCGCCCTTCTGCTGAAGCTCGATCATCGTCTCGGCGGCGTTCTCGAACGAGACGGTGCGTCCCCGCTGCGCGGTGAGTTGGGCTAGGTTCTTCCCGGCCAGCGTGGCGTCGAACCCGCAACTGGCCATGACGACGTTCTTGGGATCGCCTCCGCCGCGGTCGGTCCTGATCCGGTCCACGATGCCGGCCTTGATTTTGGCGCGCTGCGCGGGGTCGGCCAGGCGTTTCGTGAATTCCTGCTGCCCGCCGGCCAATGACCACTGGGGAAACATCGCAGAAGTGCCGGTACTGGAGGCGGTATAGGGGTACTGGTCGATGGTGACGTCAACGCCGCGCGCCCGGGCCTCGGCGATCAGGCGCAGGGTCTCCTGGCTGCGGCCCCAGTTTGCGACGCCGATGATCTTGTGGTGGGTGACCTGCGTGGGCAGGCCGCCCTCCTCGCCGATGCGGATGGTCTCGCGGACGCTCTCCAGCACGCCGGCTGCCTCGTCGCGCATGTGCGAGATGTGTATGCCCCCCATTTGCCCGGCGACCTTGGCCAGCTCGATGACCTCTTCGGTCGGGGTGTAGTTACCGGGGACGTAGAACAGGCCGGTCGAGAGTCCGAAGGCCCCGTCCAGCATGGCCTTCCGCACGATCTCCTTCATGCGTGCGATCTCACCCGGCGTGGCGCGCCGGTTCTCCAGACCCACCACGGCCTCGCGGATGCTGCCCTGGCCGGCGAGCATGCCGAAGTTGGGCGAGATCGGGGTGCGGGACAACTGCTCGAGAAACGAACGTAGGGGGAGCGGGGAACTACCGTCCTGGCCTTCGATCAGGGTGGTCACACCCTGGCGTATGTAGTTCTCCGCCGTGGGGACCTGAAAGATGCCCCGGCGGGCGTGTGTATGGATGTCGATGAAACCTGGAGCGACGACCATGCCGGTGGCGTCCAGGCGCAGCGCGGTCTCAGCGCTGCCCAGGGGGCCGATTGCCACGATGGTGTCGCCCCGAATGGCCAAATCGGCGACGAACCAAGGAGCGCCAGTGCCATCTACGATCCGGCCGCCCTGGATCAGGATGTCGTACTGAGCAGGCGCCGCGCCGATAACCGCGGCCAGGAGGAATGCACACAGCAACAGGCGGCGATACATGCAGCCTATTCTACACGCACCCCTGTGTCGAATTGGTCCGGCGATGTGTCAGAACCCCCGGCGGTGTCCCGGAATGCCCCTAGCGGCCCAGCCTGGGAGGTGAGGACAGCATGGCCAGGAACCAACTGAATATCACCAAGATGGCCAACAAACCTGCGACAAACATTGGAAAACCCCCGATGGACGCGCAACTTTGAAGAAGCAATTGGCGGGCCAAAGCCGCGGCTCCAGACTGTGCTACTTTCGCTGTATGCGCGTCGAACTGGCTTTTGGCAAGACCGGCTTGAGCGTCGAGCTGCCAGACGGGTTCCGCTACCAGGTCCTCGAGGCGCGCTCGGCCACGCCGCTCGCGAATTCAGCCCAGGCCCTGGAGGAGGCCCTGGACGCGCCGATCGCCTCGCCGCCTCTCCTTCAAGTAGCGGCGGGCAGAAGCAGCGCGGCCATCTCAGTCTGCGACATCACGCGCCCGGCGCCCAACCGGCTGGTTCTGCCCCCGGTGCTGCGCCGCCTGGAGCGGGCCGGAATCCGTCGGGAGGCGATCACGATCCTGATCGCCACCGGACTCCACCGGCCGGCAACGCCGGAGGAGATCTGCGAGATCGTCGGTCCGGAGCCCGCGGCCGGCTACCGGGTCCTCAACCACCAGGCCCGCGAGCTCTCCGAGCACCGCTACCTGGGAGCCACGCGGTCCGGGACGCCCGTCTACATCGACGCGCGCTTCCTGGCAGCGGACCTGCACATCACGCTGGGTTTCATCGAGCCCCACCTCATGCTGGGCTACTCCGGGGGCCGTAAGCTGATCGTTCCCGGCCTGGCGGCCCAGGAGACCATCAAGGTCCTTCACAGCCCGCGGTTCATGCGCGAGCCGCGCGCGGTGGAGGGCTCGATCGAGGGCAATCCGCTCCACGCGGAACTGCTCGAGATCGCCGCCCTGGCGCGGCATGACTTCATCGTGGACGTGGCGCTGGCGCGAGACCGGCGCATCGCGGGGGTCTTTGCCGGAGATCCGGTGGCGGCGCACCGGCGGGGCGTGGAGTTCGTCTCGAAGGTCATGCTGGAGACGCTTCCCGAGCCGGTCGATGCAGTCATTACCACGGCCGCGGGATACCCGCTCGATCTCACCTTCTACCAGTCCATCAAGGGCGTCACGGCGGCGGCTCACATAGTCAAGCCCGGCGACAGGATCCTGTTGCTGGCGGCGTGCGAGGAAGGCCCGGGAGCGCCGGAATTCCGCCGCATGCTGAAGGAGGCCCCATCTGACCAGGAGTTCCTGCGGCAAATCGAGGACGCGCCAGTGACCATCGACCAGTGGCAGCTCGAGAAGCTGGCGCTGGTCACGCGAAAAGCGCGCGTCCTCTGGTATGTGCCGGGACTGCCGGCGGAGTATCACGCCGGGGCGTGGGGCACGGTTTACGGCTCGGCGGAAGAGGCGGTGAGGGGGCTTTTCGATGGGCTGGAGCCCGACGCTCTGGTAGCCGTGATTCCCGAAGGACCTTACGTGCTGGCCCAGACACGGGCCTGAATGCCTGTGGCACAGGCTTTCCAGCCGGTGGTGGCCGGTCACTGCGCGCCGCGGAGGCGCAACATGGTTTTCACGGTCTGGAAAATGATGTAGGCGTCCAGCGCGGGCGACAGGTGCTTGATGTAATACAGGGCGTATTCCAGCTTCACGATCGCATCCTCGACGGTCTCACCATACCTGTAGTTGATCTGGGCCCAGCCGGTGATGCCCGGCTTGACGCAGTGCCGCTGCGGGTAGAAGGGGATCTGTTCGGCCAGCACCTTGACGAACTCCGGCCGCTCCGGACGGGGTCCCACGATGCTCATCTCGCCGCGCAGCACGTTGAACAACTGGGGCAGCTCGTCCAGACTAAGCTTGCGCAGCCAGCGGCCCAGGGGGGTCACTCGCGGGTCGTCCTTGGTCGCCCACACCGCGCCGGTCTCGGCCTCGGCCTCCGCGTACATAGACCGGAACTTGTTGACCACGAACATCGTCTCGTTGAGCCCCACGCGAATCTGGCGGTAAAGCACCGGGCCCCGCGAGGTCAGCTTGATGGCCACAGCCACCAGCAGCATCAACGGCGCCAGAAGGATAGTGGCGATCACCGCGATCCCCAGCGAGTAGACCAACTGGAGCAAAACCCGCCCCCGACGCGGCCCCAGCTCGGCGGAAAAAATCAACTGGGAGGGACGTAGTTCCTTGGTGCAGATGCGCCGCCGCACGGTCTCGTAAGTCACGGTGGCGTCCTCAATCACGGTCCCGGAGAATTTCAGGTCGAGCAGATCCTGGACCGGCAGCCGGGGCCGGCGCTCGCTCATGCCCACCACGATGCGGTCGGGCTTCGTCTGCCCCGCAATCTCCCGAAGGTTCCTGACCGGCCCCAGCACCGGCGCGCCGTTCAGCACGGTTCCGGGTGCGTGGGTGTCGTCCGCGTACCCGACGTTGGTCAGGCCCGCCTCGGGATGCCGCTCCAGGTATTCGGCGATGTCCTCGACGACCAGGTTGCGGCCTAGGAACAGAACGCGATGGGCCCCGAACGCGCGATACACCAGCGCTTCATAGATGACCCGCCAGCCCGTCAGGCACACCAGGCTGAAGGCGCTGCCGTAAATCATCATCCACCGGGGCAGGATCCAGTTCCGGTCTCCATAGCCCAGCATCGCCTGGACCACGAAGGCCAGCCCTATGGCCTGGCCGATTTCCAGCAGCAAGGCTGCCCGCGAGCGGCCGCCGATCTGGGTGTACAAGTCCAGAAAGTGGAGACCGAACAGGATGGTAATGATCACCGGGACGATGCGGGCCAGGCCGCCGTTGTACAGCAGGAAGACCCAGGGGTCAACTTCCAGAACCAGGAAAGCCGCCAGCACATAACAGAAGGCGAGCAGCAGAAACTCCGAGACCAGTAGAATGAAGACGATGCTAGGAAAAAAGACTCGGAAGACTCGAATCATCGGCTAGGCCAGATCACCCACCCTCACCGGCAGTTTAGCACGGCGTCACGCGCCCGCTCAACGACTCAGGCTGGTAGTACCAGGAAGGCCAGACCTCCTACCCCTTACCGACTAAGGTTTTTGAGTGCTGGCAACTACGGCAAACCCCGGATAATATCGGGAGGTGCGCACCGGCCTGATCGCTGTTCTTTTGCTCTGCTCATTGAGTTGCGAAGCCCAAGAGACCTTGTGGAAGAAGCCGGGCAAGAAGCGCTGGTGGGCCAGCATCGCCGCGCTGGCCGCGGCCTCGGTGCTGGATGCTCATTCCAGTTGGGGCCGGCGTGAGCTGAATCCCATGCTGCGGGGGCCGGACGGCCGCTTCGGCTACAACGGGGTAATCCTCAAGTCTTCGCTCCTGGGCGCCTCGTGTGCCTTCCAATGGGTGCTCGTCAACAGGGAGCCGCGGCGGACCGGAACGCTGGCCGGCGTGAACTCCGGGCTGGCCGCGTGGTTAACCACCGCGGCGCTGCGTAACAGGCAGCACTAGTCGAGCGATCCGGGCGGCGCGGAAAACGGCCCGCGGGTCTCTTCTATCCGCACCGCCACTTCCAGCAGCAGTTCCTCTTCGTACGGGCGGCCAATGAGTTGAACGCCCGCCGGAATGCCTTCGCCGCTGAGGCTGACGGGGATAACCAGGGCAGGCAGCCCCAGCAGATTGGCGAAGGTTACCGGTGTCATGGCCTCCAGAAGGTCGATCCAGCGCTCGCCAGCCAGCCAGCGCCGCTCGCGGTGGTGGAAAGCGACGACCCCGCAGGCCGGCGCCAGCAGCACCGGGAAACCCTGCATCTGGCGGAGCAGTGCCGTGCGCATAGCGTCGCGCGCGGCCAAGTTCTCAAGCACGCGCCCCGCGGTGGGCTCCGGCTGGTCCCACACCCGGCTGAACAGCTCGGTTCCGGTCCAGTGCGCTTCCTCCTCACGGCCCGTGACGAGCCGCCGGATGGCCGGAGCATTCAATTCGGTGAAGAAAAACCACCAGAGCTCGTGCGCTCGCTCCAGGCCGCGCGGCTGGAAAGGCTCGAGCGGGAAGCCGAGCCGCTCCAGCAACACGGCGGTCTGTTGGACGGCGCTCCGCACCGCCGCTTGCACCGGGACCCCGTGTAACTGCTCCAGCAGCCCGATACGGAGCCCGGCCAGGTCGGGGCGTCGCAGCGGGACCGGCGCGGAAAAAGGGTCATCCGGGTCGTAGCCCGCGGTCTCCTCGAAGAGCAGACGCACGTCGACGGCGGTGCGCGCCATCGGACCGCCAACGCCTAGCAGCCCGCCAGGGTGGTTTATCAGTGGGAAGTGTCCTGCCGCCGAGACCCGGCCGGGCGTGGGCTTGAGGCCGGCGATCCCGCAGAAGTGCGCCGGGATTCGGATGGAGCCGCCTCCGTCGCTGCCCAGTCCTCCGCCGGAACAGCGCGCCGCGATGAGGGCGGCCTCGCCGCCGCTGGAGCCGCCCGAGGTTCTCGCGAGGTCCCAGGGGTTGTTGGTGCGCCCGGTGATGTGGTTGTCCGTCTCGTAATTGGCCAGGAACTCCGGGCAGTTGGTCTTGCCCAGCAGTATGGCGCCGGCCTGGCGCAGGCGGGCCACGGCGGTGGCGTCTTGGGCGGCACGGTGCGAAAGGCGAAAGCGGCTGCCGCAGTAAGTGGGCCGGCCGGCGACGTCGAAGCTGTCCTTCACCGTCAGGGGCACGCCGTGCAGGCGTCCCAGCCACTGGCCGCGTGCGGCGGCTTCGTCCGCGGCGCGCGCCGCTGCCCGCGCCTCCTCGGCGAAAACCTCCACGAAGGCGTTCAACTTCGGATTGTGCCGCTCGATCTGGCGCAGATGCGCTTCGACCAGTTCCCGGCAGGCGAGACGGTTCCTGCGGATCTCGTCGGCCATCTGCTCCAGCGCCAGTCGATGGGGCATGCTTCAACATAGCAGGGCCGGCGGGATTGTTAGAATGGGCTTCGTGGCCACATTGAGCTTCCAGGAGGCGCGCGCCTGCATTGTCGAGAAGGTCTCGGCGGCGCGGGTGCTGCCCGCGGCTGAGGAAGTCGCTCTGGAAGACGCTGCCGGGCGGGTGGTGGCCGAGGAGATCTGCGCCGACCGCGACTACCCGGCGGCAGCGCGTTCGATCCGTGATGGTTACGCCGTGCGGTCGCAGGACCTGCCGGGCACGCTGCGCGTGATCGGCGAAGTGCGGGCTGGCGAAGCGTTCGCTGGTCAGGTCGGACCTGGGCAGGCGGTCGAGATCATGACGGGCGCGCCGGTCCCCGCGGGGACTGACGCGGTGGTGATGGTCGAGGACGTCGAGCGCGAGGGCGACAGCATACGGGCCGGGGCAAGCGCCGCGGGCCAGTGGATCCACCCGCGCGCAACCGAGGCGCGCCGGGGCGAGCGCATCCTCGAACCTGGCCGTCGCCTGGGGTTTGCCGAGGTCGCCATGCTGGCCACGGTCGGCAAGGCCCGCGTGCTGGTCTGCCGGCGGCCGCGCACCGCCATTCTGCCCACCGGAGACGAGATCGTCGAAGTGGCCGGGGAGCCGCAGGAGCATCAAGTTCGAGACGCCAACTCGCGCTCACTGGCGGCGCAGGTCCGTCGCGCCGGCGGCCTGCCCGAGGTGCTCCCGGTGGCGCGAGACCTGCGCGGGCCCACGCGGGAACTCATCCAACGCGGGTTGGGCTGCGACCTGCTTCTGGTTTCGGGCGGCGTCTCGGCGGGCCGCTACGACGTGGTTGAGGAGGTGCTAGCCGGTTTCGGCGCCGAGTTCTACTTCGACCGCGTGCTGATGCGGCCCGGCCAGCCGACGGTCTTCGGCTGCGCACAGGGAGTTTTTTTCTTCGGGTTGCCGGGCAATCCGGTATCCACGATGGTCACTTTCGAGATCTTTGCGCGGGCGGCGCTGGAGTTGCTGGGTGGCCAATCGGAAGCCGCCTTGCCGCTGGTGCTGGCCCGGCTGACACACGAGGTTCGCCACCCGCCCGGTCTGACGCGTTTCCTCCCGGCCCGGCTCAGCGCGGACGGCAGCGGGGTCACGCCCATCCCCTGGCAAGGCTCCAGCGACGTCTTCGCCGTCGCCCGAGCCAATGCCTGGCTGGTGGCCGAGCCTGACCGCGAGAAATGGCAGCCGGGCGACTTGATACGGGTCCTGATGCGATGAAGCGACCCTCTCATTTCGATCAGGCCGGCGCTGCGCGCATGGTGGACGTCTCGGCGAAACCCGCCACCAGGCGCACGGCGCGGGCGCACGCTTTCGTCCGCATCCGGCAGGCAGCGCTCGAGAAACTGCCCGAGAACCCCAAGGGGAACCCGCTGGAGACGGCGCGACTGGCGGGCATCGCGGCGGCCAAGAAGACCGCCGAGCTGATTCCGCTGTGCCACCCGCTGCCGCTCACGCACGCGGAGGTGGACCTGCGCGTGGAGAGAAACGGGATCCGGATCGTCGCCTCGGCGGCGGCCGTCGCGCCGACCGGCGTCGAAATGGAGGCCCTGGCGGCGGCAGCGGTGGCGGCGCTCACGGTGTACGACATGATGAAGGCGCTCGATCGCTCGATCGAGATCCACGACCTCTACCTGCTGGAGAAAACCGGAGGCCAGAGCGGCGATTACCGCCGCCGCGGCCGAGACAAGGAAGCATGATCCGAGCTGCGGTGCTGACCATCAGTGACTCGGCCTACGCCGGCCAGCGGGCGGACCTCTCAGGGCCCGCGGTGCGGGAGCGGCTGGAGCAGTTGGGCTGGTCGGTGGCCGCGCTCGAGGTGTTGCCGGATGAGCGTGAGTTGATCGCCCAGCGCCTGGCCACGCTGGCCGACGGCAATCAGGTCTCGGCGATCTTCACCACCGGGGGCACGGGCGTGGCGCCGCGGGACGTGACGCCCGAGGCTACGCGCTCGGTTGTCGAGCGCGAGATTCCGGGCCTGGCCGAACTGATGCGCGCGCGGGGCAGGGAAGTCACGCCGCGGGCGGTACTTTCCCGAGGCGTGGCGGGAACACGGGGAAAGGTTCTGGTGGTGAATCTGCCGGGCTCGCCCAAAGGCGCACTCGATTCGCTGGATGCTATCGTGGATTTAGTGCCTCACATCCTGGAGTTGCTGCGCGGCTCGAGCCCGCATGCCGGAGAGTGAAACGGAAGACCGCAGGAGGGCGTCACTAGGGTAATGCGTCTGGTTGCCTGGCTCGCGGCGCTGCTGGCCCTCGCGGGGGCGCTCTCGCAAGAGCCGCCGGAGACGACTTTCCGCGCTACGGTCAGCGTCGTGGTCGCTCCCACGGTGGTCGTGGACCGCGACGGCAACTACGTCCACGGCCTCAAGCCCTTGGATTTCCAGCTCCTGGACAACGGCAAGCCCCAGGACATCAAGGTGGACGTCTCCTTCATCCCCATCTCGCTGGTGGTCGTGGTCCAGGCGAATTCGGCGGTCGAGTCCGTGCTGCCGAAAGTGCAGAAGATCGCCCCGCTGCTGACGGGCCTGGTGGTGGGAGATCAGGGCGAGGTGGCGATCGTCTCCTTCGACCATCGCATCGAGGTCAAGCAGGACTTCACCTCGGACCCCGACAAGCTCAGCGAGGCGTTACACAAGATCCGGCCGGGGAGCTGGACCAGCCGGGTCGTGGACGCCTTCACCTATGCGGTGCGCATGCTGGCCCGGCGGCCGGAGCATCGCCGGCGCATTGTTCTGCTGATCAGCGAGACGCGCGACGGCGGCAGCGAGGGCCGCAAGCGCGACGCGCTTCAGGCGGCCCAGTTCGCCAACGTCGAGGTGTACTCGGTCAACATCAACCGCCTCATCACTACTTTGACGAGGAAACCCATGCCGTCCCGGCCCGACCCCATCCCGCCGACGGCGCGACCGCTGCCGGCCGGCGTTCCGCCGACTCCCTCGGCCGCCGCCCAGGTCACCGGGAACCCCACCAACTCGGCCAACTTCATTCCCCTGGTCGTCGAGATCTTCAAGGACATCAAGGATATCTTCGTCTCCAACCCCATCGAGGTCTTCACCAAGTGGACCGGCGGCGAGGAGCATTCCTTCATCACTCAGGCCGACCTGGAACGCGCCATCAGTCACGTTGGGGAACGCCTGCATTCGCAGTACATCATCTCTTACAGCCCCAGCAACAAGGAGGAAGGCGGGTTCCACGAGATCCAGGCCTTCGTGCTGAACCGCCCGGAATTGAAGGTGCGCACCCGACCCGGCTACTGGATAGCGGCGCGGCCGTAGGGTTCTACATCAGCGACAGCGGGTCCACGTCAATCACCAGGCTGGTGGCTTCCCACTTCCGCTCTAGGGCGTAGGCGCGCAGGCGTTCGAGTGTTTCCCTCAGGGTCTTGCGGCTGGCTGCCTTGATCAGCAACTGATAGCGGTACTCCTTCAGCAGCCGCATGACCGGGGCTTCGGCGGGCCCCAGGATCCTCAGGTTCTCGGGCGGGGGCGTCAACAGGTGTCCCAACTCGCCGGCCCGGCGCAGCGCCTCTTGCTGGCTCTGGCTCCGCACCAGCACATTGGCCAGCGCGCTGAACGGCGGATAGCGCAGGAGGCGGCGGAACTCGACTTCCTTTTGGTAGAACAGCTCGTAGTCCTGGGCCGCGGCGAAACGGATGGCGTAATGATCGGGATTGATTGTCTGAATCACGACCTGCCCCGGAAGGTCGCCGCGGCCGGCCCGCCCGGCCACCTGAGTCAACAACTGGAAAGTGCGTTCGCCGGCGCGGAAATCCGGCAGGCCGAGGCCGATGTCGGCGGAGACCACTCCGACGAGCGTGACGTTCGGAATGTCGTGCCCCTTGGCGATCATCTGCGTCCCCACCAGGATGTCGTAGCCGCCCTCCCGGAAGCCGGACAAGATGCTCTCGTAGTGGCGCTTGGTGGTGACCGTGTCGCGGTCCAGGCGCGCCACCCGCGCCTTCGCGAAGGCGCGGTGCAGCTCCTCCTCCACCTTCTCGCAGCCGGTTCCCAGAAAGTAGATGTGCTCACTGCCGCACCGGGGACATTCCTTGGGCGGCATCTGGGCGTAGTTGCAGTAGTGGCAGAGCAACCGGCGGTCGCGCCGGTGGAAGGTGAGCGTGACCGAGCAGTTGGCGCACTGGACCCGCTCCCCGCAAGCGCGGCAGGCCACGGCAGTCGAGAACCCGCGGCGGTTGAGCAGCAGCATGGTCTGCTCACCGCTTTCCAGGCGCGCGCCCAGGGCCTCGAGCAGCCGCCGCGAGAAGACCGCCGCCTTGCGCGCCTCCAGAAACTCCAGGCGCATGTCTATGATCTCGACCGCGGGCAGCGGCCGCTGCTCGATGCGCTCCGGCAGCGCCAGGCGCGTGTACTTGCCGCGCTCGGCGTTGTAACGGCTTTCCAGGCTGGGCGTGGCCGAACCTAATACCACGCAGGCCCCTGCCGCCTGGCCGCGCACCAGGGCCACGTCGCGCCCGTTGTAGCGCGGCGTCTCCTCCTGCTTGTAGCTGGTGTCGTGCTCCTCGTCCACCACGATCAGGCCCAAATCCCGGACCGGCGCGAACACCGCCGACCGCGTCCCCACCACCGCCGCGGCCTCGCCCGCCCGGATGCGCCGCCACTGCGCCGCCCGCTCGGTGTCCGTGAAGGCCGAGTGCAGAATGGCCACCTGGCCCCCGAAGCGATGATGAAACTGGCCGGCCATGGCGGGGGTCAGAGCGATCTCGGGCACCAGCATCAGAGCGCCGCGCCCCATCGCCAAGGCCGCCTCGATGGCGTTCAGGTAGACCTCCGTCTTGCCGGAGCCGGTGACGCCCTGCAACAGGAAGGCCTGGAACTGTTTGGCCTCGAGCGCGGCGTGGATCTGGGCGAAGGCAGCCTGCTGGTGCGGGTTCAGCACGTGGCGCGGCCGGACAAACTGCATCGACACGGCCGGCAACTCGACCTTGACGGTAAGGATGTCCCGGCGGGCCAGGGCGCGGGCCGCTTCACCCGCGTGGGGAAGTGCGGTCTCCAGTTCCCCGAGGTTGTGCCAACCGGGGTGCGTCTCCAGGTACTCCAGAAGCCGGCGCTCGGCTTTCTTGTACTTGCCCTCGGGCGGCGGCTCGGCCAGGCTAACCCGAAGGCGGGCGGAGGCCGCGCGCAGAGGGTCGCGCTCGGTGGCCACTTCCTCAGTCTGAAGGAACCCCTTCTGGAGAAGCTGCGGCAGAAGCCTGCCGGCGTTGGGGAACTTCGCTTTCAGGGAGGCGGATGTCGCGGAACGCCGTTCGAGCCAGCGAAGGAGCTGAGTGGCGGGGTCCTCGTCTGAGGCGTCGAGCGCCAACTGGCGCACTGCGTCGCGGCCCTTGTCGGTCAGCGAGCAGACCTTGTCGCGCCGGATCTCCGCGGCCAGAGGCGTCATCCCACGCAGGACTTCGCCCAGCGGCGCGCAATAGTAGCCGGCGATCCAGCGCGCCAGCTCGAGCGTCCGGTCGTCGAACACCGGCTCGGCATCTACCAGCCGCAGCGCCTCACGGATGGCGCCTTCCGGAGGCTCGTCGTGGCAGCGCAGCACCACCCCGGTCAGCTTGCGCGTGCCGAACGGCGCCACCACGCGGCAGCCCACCTGCACTCGATGCCGCAGGGTCTCCGGGAGCCGGTAAGTGAAAGCGCGGTCCAGCGGGACCGGCAAGCTCAGGTCGCAGTATGCAGGCAGCGCTTCGGACACTGGCGTGGCTCGCCGGTTCAGGGAACCAACGGCTGCTGGATAACGCCCACCACGACTCCGGGGCTCGAAACGGCGCCCCAAAGCACGGGCTCCAGCAGGTTAATCTGGACCGCCTCGCTGTATAGCGGCAGCAGCTTGAGCGCTTCTTGCAGGATCTGGAGCTTGGCGCGCTGCGGGTCGGTCAGCGCCGCGCGGATCCTCTCCCGCGTTCTTGCCAGCTCGGCTGCGAGCTGGCGGCGGGTAGCCTCGAGCTCCGCATACCGCACGCCCAGCCCCAATGGATCGAGCGGCTCCCTGGCGGTCTCCTCCACGATCTCTTCATGGACCTGGTTCATGCGCCGCGTCTTGGTCGCCACAAAGCGGTTGTACTCCGCATTGAGCTGCGTGATCGTATCCATCTGCCTGTCCGACAGCTCCAGGAACAGGCGCAGCGCCGTTGGGAACGGTGCCGGGTAGGGCGGCGTGGGCATGACCGGCCCAGGCACCTGAGCGAACAAGGTTGCGGCCAGCGCCGCAGTGAGGATCAGAATCGCACACTTCATGGATCTCACCTGGTTCTCAGTTGTGGGCGGTGGGTTGTGGAACCCGGAAGGTGTGAACAAATCGGCCCTCCGGCCGCTTGCTTACGCGCGCGGCTCGGTAACCCACTCGAGACACTGGGCTCCTGACCGAGCCGCGACCGTCAGGGAGCGGTCTGGCCGATTTCTCTCACACCTTCCGGGTCCCACAACCCACATTCTAGCGTCTAGAACTCGTACCGCAGGCCGAACTGCATCACGCGAGCCGCGGTGAGCGTGTCGCTGTACTTCCCGAAGGTCCCCGCCCGCGAGATGTCGAGGGACATGGCGGCCACGTCGAACTTCGCCGTGTTGGTCAGGTTGAACGCCTCCCATCGGAACTGGATAGAGTGCTTCCCGTCCAGGTACGGCAGGATAAAGCGCTTGGACAGGTTCGTGTCGATGTTGAACATGCCGTCGCCGCGAACCCCGTTGCGCATGCCGATCTCGCCGGGCATCACGTAGTCAAAAGCCTGGAAGGCGGCCTGGGGACTGGGGAACATGTTCGGACCGCTCGTGCCGGCGGCGGTGGGGGCGGGTCCGTTCTTGGTCTGTTTCCTCTCGAACTGCTTCAGGTTCCAGTGCGCCCAGTTGTTATTGTTCCAGTTGGTGGGCCAGACGCCGGTCTCGTAAACGCTGGCGGGGAAACCGCTCGACCAGCGCCACGCGCCAGAGATCTGCCAGCCGCCGATCAGCGTGTTGAGCAACCCGCCGGCCCCCGAGGCAAACCGTCGCCCCTTGCCGAACGGCAGACTATACACCCCGAGCATGTTGAACAGGTGGGTGTTGTCGTAGTCGGAAACGCCCTTGTGCAGCCCGGGGTTCCAGGGATTCCAGAGGACGCCGTCGGCGGTGGCGGCTCGCTCGACGAACGAGCGCAGGTCGATCGACTTGGAGAACGTGTAGTTCAGGTCCACGCTATCTCCGCTGGAGAACCGCTTGCGCACGCTGAGCTGGGCGCCGTGATAGTTGCCGCCGCCAACCGAGCTGAACACCGAGAGGTAGGAGTACTGCGGGCTGTAGAACGCGTACGGACCGAGGTCGCTGCACCGGTTGCGCGACACGCAGCCGCCGGCCGGGGTGTCCAACTGGTACTGGGCATAAGTCCAGTCGTACGGGTTGGCCGCATAACGGCTGTAAGCCACCTGCGTCGCGGTCTGCGTCGAGGTGGCCGCCTTGCTCCAGAGGTTCTCCCAGTACGGGACCTTCTGCACATTGGCCACCGGCACCCCGGCCACCACCTGCTGGGCCAGAATGGTGGCCGCCTGAAAGTACGTCATGCCGGACTTGGGGTCCTTGAGGTCGGTGGGCATGGCCGCGTCCCTGCGGATCAGCGAGCGCCTCGAGAACCGCCCTATGTAGGACGTCTGCACGAACCAGCCGCCGCTGAACTCACGTCCGATCGAGAAGTTCGCACTCATGTTGTAAGGCGGAACGAGGGTGTCGTCCAGGCCGTTGGTAATGGCGAAGGCGTCGGGGTAAGTCGTCGGGAACTTCGCCGGTGGAGCGGGCAGCAGGATCTCCGGCGGAATCTGATTGACGGCCGTAAACCGGGGCGCCGTGTTCACGGTCAGCACCGCCGAGGGATTGGTGAGCGCGTTAGAAAGGCCGAACGCTGTGGCGTCGTAGGTGCGCATCAGGCCGCTGCCGAACAGGTCGTAGTACATGCCCCAGCCGAGGCGAATGGAGGACTTCCCCGGTCCGCCGAAGAAGAACCTGCTGAGACCGCTGTCGCCCTGCGGCGAATAGGCCAGCGCCAGGCGCGGCGCGAAGTTCTTCTTGTGGTAATCATAGAGCGGCCGGCCGCCGGGGCCGTTGGAGGCCACAAACGAGATCCGGCCGGCCTCCATTTGCGACTTGCCCTGCTGCGCCAGGCCGCCGCGCAGATTGAACCAGTCGCCGATGCGAACGTTGGGGGAAACCTGCTGCCCGTCGGCCTCGTAAATCGGCGGCGTCAGCGAGTAGCGCACGCCGACGGTGACGGTGAGGGCGCGGCTGGCCTTCCAGGTGTCCTGGAGGTACATCTCGTATTCCTCAGCGGCGAACTTGCGTGACACGGGTTTGCCCTCGCCGATCACCGAGCCGTCCACGCGGTAGTTGTATCGGGCATTGCCCTGGGTCACCAGGCCCATCACGTCCGTGCTGGCGTAGGTGAAATAGGTGATGGAGGAGGTGGCCATGTCGGTAAACGGCTTGTACAACTCGGCGCCGCTGTCCACCAGCCAGGAGGCGTTGGCGGTCGCGCCGTGGAACGAATTCGCCAAACTATTGCGCTGGTTCCGGATCAAGCGCACCACACCGCCGAACTGGATGTTATGCGCGCCCTTGGTCCAGTTGAGGTCCTCGGCGATGGTGTGCACGGGAATGATCGTGGAGGAACCGCGGCTGAGCCCCACGCTGTCGTCAAGGCCCCGCAAGCTGACGGCCGAGAAGTTGCAGATGCCGGTGGTCTCCGACCCCGCCCGGGTGAAGCCGTAGCGGAAGTTGCTGATGAAGCTCGGCCGGAGGATGCTGGTCAGCCCCGTTGCCAGCCCCTTGTTGTTCCGCAAGGTGACGCTGTTGGGTTGCTGGCCCGGGAGCTGCGGCATCCCGCTCTCGTGGTCGTTCTGGAGGTTGGCGCGGAAGAAAACGGTGTGTTTACCGGGTTCATCCACGTTGTAGTCCAGCCGCGTGATGTAAGTGTTCCAGCGCAGCGGCGTCGGGGCCTTGAACCGGAACCCGGTAATGTTCATGGTGTCACCCTGAGTGGTGTCGTTGGGCGCGGGATAGCTCTGGAGCAGCTTCAGCACCGTCTGGTTCGCCCCGCGGGGATCCAGCTTGGAGGCTAGATCGGCCGGGGTGACCGTGGCCACCGAGCCATCCTTGCGTAGGTAGTGTAGGATGCCCTGGCGCATGTCCATCGAGGGAACGGCACGGACCGCGCTGCCGTCCCGGGCGTCGCGTCGGCCCTCGTAATTGCCGAACAGGAAGAGCCGGTTCTTCTTGAGCGGGCCGCCGGCCGAAGCGCCGAAGATGTTCCGGATCAGCTTGGGTTGCGCGACTCCGGAGAGGTTGTTGAAGAACGAGTTCGCCGTGGTGACGGTGTTGCGGTGGTATTCGTAGAGCGCGCCGTGCAGGTCGTTGGTTCCGCCCTTGGTCAGCAGCACAACCTGGGCCCCCGAGGTGCGGCCACTGTCGGCGTTCGAGTTCATAGTCGTCACGCGGAATTCCTGCACCGAATCGGGCGTCATGCGAAGAACGCTGGTAAAGGCGTTGCGGTCCATCTGGTCGTTCACATCTACGCCATCCAACGTCACGTTTGCCTGATCGCTCTTGCCGCCGTTGACCGCGCCGTTGCGCGAATTCGTGTCGCCCTCGCCGGTGAAGACGACGCCCGGCTGGCCGGCCAGCAGGCCCACGATGTTGCGGTCCCTCATCGGGATTTGCAGGATGGCCTGGGTACCGATGGCGTTGCCGATGGAGGCGTCGGTCGTGTTCACCTGCACCGCCTCGGCGCTCACGGCAATCGACTCGCTGACCTGGCCCACTTCCATATGGATGTTCAGCGTCGCCGGGTTATTCACCAGCAGGCGCACGTCGCCGATCGTTGTGGTGCGGAATCCCGGGGCGGTCGTGGTCAGTTTGTACGGGCCGGGCGGCACCTGGAGGAACGAGTAGGCGCCGGCGGCATCGCTGGTGGCGGTGCGCTTCAGGCCCGTATCCAGGTTTTCGAGCACCATAGTCGCGTTGGGAATGACCGCGCCGGTCGGGTCGGTGACGACACCGGAAACCTGTGTCGTCGCCTGCGCGAACAGCGCGACATGGATCGACAGCAGCAATGCAATTGCGAGCAATAGCCTTCTCACAGATGTCCCCCTTTGGGGGCCCAGTGCGGACGGACCCCCTAGCACTTGACCACTATTCTTAATAGCAGACCCCGGCCAGGGTCGTCAACAGGGAGCCCGCTGTTGCCCGGCCCCGGTTCTGAACCCCACCGCCAACCCAGCGCTAAGGTGCGGCTCGGATTCTTCTGATCGCCAAATCCGCTGCCCAGCGCGCTCTGGGCGACTTGCGCAGTTGTTCGAGCACCGGAATCGCGCGAGCCGCGGCAGGGCCGATGGCGCCGAGGGCCTTCCAGCAGCACGGCATAGCTTCCGTAGTCCAGGCTATTCGCGACCTGGGCAATGAGTTCGTAGTCCCCGTCTTCGGCGACCTGAAACGGGATGTGCAGCTTTGCGCCGGGCCCGTTGGCCCGGAAGAGAAGCAGGTCATTGGACGTCACTTGCTCCTCCTCAGGAATCGGTCAGGATTCCCATTCCGGACTCCCGGAGAAGTCAAATATACACCCCCGTGGCAACCCGGAGCGTGGCTTTTGGCGCCTCTCTAGTCGGACTTCGGGGCGGTCGCCAGGCCGGCCTCCGAGCGCGGGCACTGCTCAGCGGCCGCGGCCGAGTTGGCGTCCGGCGTATAGAGCGAGACCAGGAAGCTCGTGTCGCAGTAAGCCTTCACCGGCGTTCACGCTCCTTGGACAACAGTTCCGCGCCGCTGACGGCCAGCCGCTTGCGTCCGTAGATCTTCCTGAGCCGGGCCAGGAAGTCGGGGCGTCTGCCCTGGCCGGTGTCAGCAGGAGGGAGCAGCCGGGCGACTACGCGCTTTCGCCGGGTCACCTGGACCTCCTGCCCTGCCTCCAGAAGGTTTTCCACGGCCGCGAAGTTGTATCGCAAGTCACGCAACGTAGCTCGCACCATGTGATACATTTTAGCATCACGTCGGCGCACGCGGGAACGCGCCCTCGCTGTGTAACAATGATTCTTGTGACCGGTCACCAGACTCGCCAGAGGTTCCTGGATTTCTTCGCTGCGCGCGGGCACCGCGTCCTCCGCAGCTCCTCGCTGGTGCCGGGCAACGACCCTACGCTGCTGTTCACCAACGCCGGCATGAACCAGTTCAAGGACATTTTCCTGGGCCTGGAGCGGGGCGACTACACCCGCGCCACCACCTCCCAGAAGTGCGTGCGCGCCGGCGGCAAGCACAACGATCTGGAGAACGTCGGCTACACCCGCCGCCACCACACCTTCTTCGAGATGCTGGGCAACTTCTCCTTCGGCGATTACTTCAAGGCCGAGGCTATCGAGTTCGCCTGGGACCTGGTAACCCGCGACTACGGCCTGCCCAAGGACCGGCTGTTGATCACCGTCTTCCGCGACGACGACGAGGCCGCCGAGCTGTGGCAGAAAGTGGCGGGCGTTCCCGCGGACCGCATCTTCCGCGGGGACGAGAAGGACAACTTCTGGCAGATGGGCGAGACCGGCCCCTGCGGGCCCTGTTCGGAGATCCACTACGACCTGGGGCCTGGAGCTTCCGAGACGCCTGATTCGGGCGAGGTCTTCCCCAGCGATTGCGGCGGCCGCTACGTCGAGATCTGGAACCTGGTCTTCATGCAGTTCGACCGGGACACCAACGGCGTGCTCAGGCCCCTGCCGCGCCCGTCCATCGACACCGGCATGGGCCTGGAGCGCGTGGCCGCCGTGCTTCAGGGCAAGATCTCCAACTACGACGGTGACCTGCTGCGCCCCATCATCGACCGCGCCGGTCAGTTGCTCGGCGCCCCGTACCGGGAGGACCTGCGAACCGACATCGCGCTGCGCATCGTCGCCGATCACAGCCGCACCGCGGCCTTCCTGATCCACGACGGCGTCGTCCCCTCGAACGACGGTCGCGGTTACGTGCTGCGCAAGATCATGCGGCGGGCCATGCGTCACGCGCGGCGCACCGGCGCCAGCGAGCCGTTCCTCTACCAGCTCACCGGCTTCGTGGCCGAGCTGATGCGCCCGGCCTACCCCGAGCTGATGGAGAGCCTCCAGCGCGTCTCGCGCATCGTCAAGGACGAGGAGCGCCGTTACCAGACCACTTTCGAGGTGGCCGAGCGCATTTTCCATGACGAGGCGCGGCGGGCCGCCGGCGGCGTGCTGCCCGGCCCGGTGGCCTTCAAGCTGTACGACACCTACGGGCTGCCGCTGGACGAGCAGCAAGAGATGGCCCGCGAGTACGGCCTGATGGTGGACGATGCCGGCTTCGCCGCGGAGATGGAGAAGCAGCGCGAGCGGGCGCGGGCGAGCTGGAAGATCGCCGACATGGGCGCCATCGCGGCGGTCTACAGGGAATTCCTCACGGGAGGCCGCACGCGGTTCTTAGGGTACGAGACGCTGGAATCATCGGGCGTCGTCGCCGGCCTGGTGAGCGACCAGACGCGGGTCGAGGCGGTTCCCGCGGGCGCTCGCGCCGAAGTCGTGCTGGCCGAGACGCCTTTCTACGCCGAGGCCGGCGGGCAGGTGGGCGACCGCGGCGCTTTGTACTCGACGGAGACCGGCGAGCAGGTGGCGGAGGTCGAGGGCGCCTACTCTCCCGTGCCCGGGCTGACCGTCCATCGCGTCACGGCGCTGGCCCCGCTCCGTGAGGGTGATCGCGTGCGCGCCCAGGTGGACCAGGAGTCCCGCCGCGCCACCATGCGGAACCACACCGGCACGCACCTGCTTCACGCCGCGCTGCGCGAGGTGCTGGGCACGCACGTCAAGCAGGCGGGCAGCGTGGTCGAGCCGGCGCGGCTGCGCTTCGACTTCACGCACTACGCCGCCATGGACCCAGCCGAGATCGAGGAGGTCGAGCGCCTGGTCAACCGCGAGATCCTGCGCAACGCTCCGGTTGGCGCGGAACTCATGGAACTCGACGACGCCCTGAGCACCGGCGCCATGGCCCTGTTCGGCGAGAAATACGGCGACCGGGTCCGGGTGGTCGCGGTGCCGGGCTTCAGCCGGGAGCTGTGCGGCGGCACGCACGTGGCGCGCACCGGCGACATCGGGTCGCTAAAAATCACTTACGAGAGCGGCATCTCGGCCGGCGTGCGCCGCATCGAGGCCGTCACCGGCGAAGGTGCCCTGCGGCGGTTCCAGGAGGCTACGGGCGCGCTGGCCGGCCTGGCGCAGCTCGTCCGGGCGCCCGAGCCGGACTTGCTTGGGCACGTCGAGAAGCTGCTCGCCGAGCGCCGGGCGCTGGAGAAGCAGCTCGAGCAGCTCAAGGAGAGGCTGGCCCATGCGCAAGTCGGCAGACTCGAACAACAGGCCCGCAGCATCAAAGGCTTCAGGGTCGTAGCCGCACGGGTTGACGACGCTGACCGCCAGCAATTGCGGTGGATGGCGGACTCGCTGCGCAACAAGGGTGTAGATGTCGTCGTCCTCGGCGCCGATACCGGGGACATCGTCTGCGCGGTGAGGAAAGAGCAGACCGTCAGAGTTAACGCCGGCAAACTGGCAGGCAAGGTGGCGCAAGCCGCCGGCGGGCGCGGCGGCGGCCGCCCGGACCTGGGCGAGGGCGGCGCCAAAGACCCCGCCGCACTCGATCGGGTCTTCGAGACGATCGAGGACTTGTTGTGACTACAGCGCCTTGTAGCAACCCCGCGCCGGATGGCACTCCCAGCGATCCACCGGCTGGCCGTCCAGCCCCAGGCAGATCTGGGTCTTCAGGCACCAGCAGGCATCGTCGCTCACAGGGACGCGCGGGTCCGCCAGCGCCTCGATAAACAGGCCCTTCCAGCGGAGGTTTTCGCAGCGCTCCTCGCCCGGATCGCCAAACTGTGGTATAAGCATCGGCGCTACCCCTTTCTGCCCGCTACCTCGGCCAGGGCCCGCTTGACGGCCACGCGCGCAACCTGCACCTTGTAGCCGTTGCGGCTGAGCGGCGTGGCGCCTTCCACTGCCGCCTCGGCCGCCCGCTCGATCGCCGTAGTTGTAAGCGCCCGGCCCGCCAGCGCCTTCTCGGCCGCTGCCGCGCGCCAGGGCGTGGGCGCTACGTGCCCCAGCACCACTCGGACCCTGCCCACCGCGCTGCCCTTCATGGTCAGAGCCACCGAGGCCGTGGCCAGCGGCCAGTCCAGCGTCTGCCTCTGCCGGACCTCGTAGGTGGCGCTCCGCACCCCGGCCGCCGACGGCACCAGGATTTCGGTCAGGATTTCGTTCGGCGCCAGCGCCGTCTCCCGCTGCCCGTCGTTTTCCGGCGTCAGGAAAAACTTCTCCACTGGGAGTTCGCGGCCGCCCGAAGCCGAAACCAGCCTCACCCTGGCGTTCAAGGCCACCAGGGGCGGCCCGAAGCTCGAAGCGCTGACGAAACAAGCCTGGCCCTGGTTGCCGAAGATAGCGTGATAGCGGTTGTCGCCGTCCCGCGCCAGGCTCCGGCCGTCCTTATCCTTAGCCAGCAGGCCGTAGCCCAGGCGGAAATACCAGCAGCGCGGGCGCTGGCACAGGTCGCCGCCCACAGTGCCCATGTTGCGGATTTGCGGGCTGGTCACGCCCCGGGCCGCGGACACCAGGCCAGGGTACTCGGCCACCTCCGTGCTGGCCAGCAGCTCGTCTAACGTCACCAGGGCGCCGATTCTCAGCCCCGCAGCCGTCTTTTGTATGCCGCCCAGCTCCTTGATGCCTTTGATGTTGACCACCCGCCGCGGCGTGTGGATGTAGTCCTTCATCAGGCTGAGCAGATCGGTGCCGCCGGCCAGCACGTCGGCCTCGCCCCAGCTCTTGCCCAGCAGCCGTACCGCGTCTTGGATAGTCGAGGGATTAGCGTAAGCAAAGGCTTCCATTAGGCTTTCCTCCCTTCCAGTGCCGCCAGCACTTTGTCCGGGGTGATCGGCACCACCGATATCCTCACCCCAAGGGCATTGGTGATTGCATTGGCGATGGCTGCGATTCCGCCGATCACCGGCGGTTCGCCCAGGCCGATTACGCCCCGCTTGTCATGCTCCGGCCGAATGTCGAGCTGTACCAGGATTTCGCCGATATCCGGCATCCCGGCCACCTTGTAGAACTCCATGTTGGCGTTCAACATGCGCCCGGTGATCTCGTCCAGGATGCGCTCTTCGCACAGCGCGGCGCAGACGCTCAGGTGGATCGCGCCGAAGCACTGGCTTTCGGCGGTCTTGGGGTTGATGATCAGGCCGCAGTCCTGGACCGCCGCCACCCGGTTCATCCGGACCACGCCGGTTTCGGTGTCCACCGAGACGTCGGCTATCTGCGCGCCAGCCACCCCGCCGGTGTTCAGACCCTCTTTAGGGGCCAGCTTGGGCTGGTTTTCGCCCATCTCGGAGATGGTCTTCACACCCAGCTTCTTGCAGGCCGCCTTCCAGAGCAGGCTCTTGGCGGGGTTGCCTTTAACCTGGATTTTACCGTCCACGGCCTCCAGTTCCTCCGGCGGCGCGCCCAGGCCGGGAGCCACCACCTCGAACAGCTTCACCAGGGCGTTCATGGTGGCCTTGCGAGTGGACGAGGAAACGCCGCCCACGGTGGTCGAGCCACCGGAGGTTCCCGAGGGCGGGTACTTGTTGTCGCCGATGTTGACCCGGATGCCGCTCACCGGCAAGCCCAGAGTCTCCGCCGCCACCATGGCGATGACGGTGCGCGTGCCGGTCCCTATGTCCTGGCTGCTCAGCTCGACCTCCACGGTGCCGTCAGGATGGATGTTGGCCCGGCACTGGCTGGCATGGCCCGCGCCGCCCCAGGTGTTGACGCCGATGCCCAACCCGCGCTTGACAGGGCCTTTGCCGGACTCGCCCCGCGGGTGCCACAGCTTCTTCCAGCCGATCATCTCGGCGACTTTATCAAGCTGGTAGCGGTAGACCTCCGGGAAAGCCGTCAGATCCGCGTTCCTCTTGAAGACCTCCAACGGATCCATCTTCAGCGCAGCCGCCAGATCCTCGATGGCGCAACAGGTTAGATACGAAGCCTGCGGGTGGTTGGGGGCCCGCCAGGCGCGCTGACCACTGGCATTGACTTGCACCGCCGTGTGGCTCAGGCGCCGATTGGGAATCCGGGTGTAGACGTAGGGAATTGGGGGCATGCTGCCGCCGGTCATGCCTCCGGTGGACCAGGACTGGCTCTCCCACCCGGTGATCGCCCCGTCCTTCTTGGCTGCCAGCTTGATGCGGGCGAAGTGCGAAGGACGGTTGCCGGCGATCATCTGCTCGGTAGCCCGGTCCAGGAACAGCTTGACGGCGCGGCCGCCGCTGGCCTTGGAAAGCTGAGCGCCGGCCACGCCCCAGCGGTCCGGGGAGAACTTGCTGCCGTAACCGATTCCCATGTGCTCCTGATGCACGTGGACGTTGGCCACCGGGATCCCCAGCAGCTTGGCCATCTCGATGCCGATCGAGGTAACCGACTGGGTGGTGGGCCAGTAGTCGATGTCTTGGCCTTTCCACTCGGTCACCTGGCCGTGGGTCTCCCAAGCGAGGTGGGTGATGACCGGGATCCCGTAGAAGCCCTCGGAAACCGCGTCGGCCTCCTTGAAGGCCTGTTCCGGGTCGCCGACTACCTGCTCGGCGGCAGGCTTGGCCCGGGCGCCGACCTTGCTCAGGTCTTCCTCGTGCACCACGTGAGGAAGGACCTCGTATTCCACTTTGATCTTGCGCAGGGCGTCGCGGGCTATTTCCTGGGTTATGGCCGCCAGCGCCACGATCTCCGTGCCGGCCCACTGGATGAGGGTCCCCGGCTTGGACATCACCTGGACCGCGGTAACGCCCTTGGTGTTCTCGGCGGCGCTGGTATCCAGAGCCGTGACCCGAGCGTGCGCGTAAGGAGACGTCAGGACGGCGCCGTAGAGCATCTCGGGGCGCTTGATGTCGTAGCTGTACTTGGCGCGGCCGGAGGTCTTCACGAAGCCGTCAATACGGCTGAGCCGCTTGCCGATGACCCGACGCTTGTCTACAGGAGGCCAACTGTAGTCAGGCATTTTGCCCTCCTTTCATTTCCTTGGCGGCCTGCAAGACCGCTCGCCGGATGCCTATGTAGGTTCCGCACCGGCAGAGGTTGCCTCCGAAGCCCTCCTTGACCTGCTCGTAGGTAGGGCTGGGATTTCGCGCCAGGAACGCCTTGGTCGCCAGGACGAATCCCGGGGTGCAGAAGCCGCACTGGACTGCGTCATTGGCGATGAAGGCGGTCACAATCGGGTCGGGCTTGCCGGTGGCGGTCAGACCTTCGACCGTTTGTATGTTCTTGCCTTCCGCGTCGATGGCCAGCATCGAGCAGGCGTACACCGCCTTGCCGTCCACCATCACGGTGCAGGAGCCGCAGGTGGCCCGATCGCACACCCGCTTGGCCCCGGTGTAGTCCAGGTGGTCCCGCAGCGCATCCAGCAGCGTTACGCGCGGTTCCAGGTTCAGCTTGTGGGGTTTGCCGTTGACTTCGAGCGTCACGGGCACCGGGCCCGGGCCGACTGCTTTTGCGCCCGCAGGCTGCGCTTCCGCCAGCGCCCCTGGTTCCAGAACGCCGGTTCCTATTGCTCCGCTGCCCAGGCCGACGCCGCGGATGAATCCCCGCCGCGACACGCCGGCTCCGGACCTCGTCTCTTTTGTCGAACTCACGAGTACCTTCCTTTCCGCCCTCTTCGGAGACCGAATCTCAAAAAACTCCGGATGCAATTGTAGCACGTGTAGGCCATGGGTGGCAGGAGGCGGTCCGAGTGGCTCATGGACGCCTGGTGGCCGAGGCCCATGCCGGAATGACTGCGACCAGGGTCACAAAGAGCCCCACGGCCAGAAAGCCAGGGCTCGAATTGATGAGGGAACTCATCACGAGCGAACTCGCTAGCAGGCCCACACAGTATTGCCCTCCCGCGAACCTCCCAATGACCGAAGGTGGGATGAGAGTGAGGGTCAGGCCCCAGTAGTTGACCACCGCCAGCCCGACGCCGATTCCGGCCAGCAAGGCGAAAACCAGGGTAGTGTGGGGAAGCCGAAACTGAGCATTATTCAACAGCGCCCCGAGGGCCCCTACGCAGGCGAGCACGAAGCCTGTCACGACGAAGCGCTTGCGCACCCGCCACGCATCGGCGCCGCCGGCGATAAAGCGATCGGCTAGCCAGCCTGCCAGGATGCCCACGAGGCTCCATCCTCCAATACGAAACGGGTTATAAAAAGCGTTTTCATCCAGACGCAGGCTTGGCTCCTCGCGCAAGTACACGGGCAAGTAGGCGAAACAGGCGAGCCACAAACACTGCTCCAGGACATAGCCGATGAGGATGGCCGGAACCGGCTTCTCCCGCCAGGAGAACCCGCCGTGACCGTAGCGAGGGGACAAGGCCTGCTCAACCTGGCGATCATCGTTCTTGACCAGGCTCATCCACGAAACCAGCCAGGTCACGCCTAGCGCCCCCACCGCCAGGGACAGCTTCCGCCAGTCGAAACCTTGGCCCAGCAAGGCGTGGACTGGGGAACTGACTCCCTCGCTGGCCACAAAGCCCCCTAGGCACAGTCCGAGCGCCAGTCCCCGCTCCCGCTCCGTGCAGTGCAACTGGAGCCAGCGCATACTGCCGGGAAGCAGTATGGACAGCACGGCCGCCCACAGAATCGCCAGCGAGATGACCAGCGCCGAAGAACCAGCGAAACCGATGGCGCCAAAGGTCAAAACGGCCACGAAAAGACCAACTCCGCAGGGGTACTTCACTCCCCAGCGATCCACCAACCTGCCGGCCACGATCAGCGCGACCATGCGGGTCCACAACATTGCGTTAAGCAGCCCACCAATCCCCGCACTGGCCAGTGCCGCCGTCTTCACCGACTGCGGGTTCCCCGCCGCCTCCAGCAGGCTGGACGACTGAAGGCTGTACAAAGCCATCGCTAAGCTCAGCAAGCCTACGATCACCCATTTATCGGCGAGCTTAGTGCGCGAGAGGACGTCCGCTTGAGTCATGCTCGAACCCGCGACGCTCCTGGCGCGTACTTCGTCCGCACCAAGAAGACATACGCCGCCACACCCACCAGCAGCAGTACCCACACCGCCTGCATGGCCCCTTCGTAGCTGCCCGTGGCCTGCTTGAGCCAGCCCGTGAGCATGGGCGCCACAATCCCCGAGAGGTTCGAGGCGCAGTTCTGCACACCCACGATCCGGCCGATGGCCGCGCCTGGAATGAGCGTCTGGGTCAAGGCCCAGTAGTTGGCCGTGGCCAGGCCCAGTCCGGACAAGGAGAACACGGCGAAGAACAGCGCCACTGCCTGCGAGTCGGAGCGCGCGCCAATCACCTCCGTCGAGGCCAGCAGCAGGCCCGCGATGGTGAAGGCCTTGCGCACCCTGACCGGATCGCCGCCGGCGGCGATAATGCGGTCCGCCACCCAACCCGCCAGCGCCGCCACCGTGGCCATGCCGCCGAAGCTGAACATGGTGTACCAGCCCATCGAGGTCAACGACAGGTTGCGCCGCTCAACGAAATACGCCGGTAGCCAGGTCATCGAGAAGTACACGAAGTAGTTGTAGGCGAAGGTGCCGACGATGATGCCCCACATCACCGGGCTGGCCATCACCCGCCCGAAGGAGACCGGCGCCGCGCCGCTGGCGCGCGCCGCGGCCCGTTCGAGCTGGCGGTCATCGTCTTTGGCCAGCAACAGCCAGCCCAGCAGCCAGAGCAGCCCGCCCACCCCGAGAACCACGAACATCCAGCGCCAGTTGAAGGCGGCGATCAGCGCCGCCGCCACCGGCGCGCCGATGGCCGGGCCGATCTTGGTGCCGGCCATGTAAAGACCCACCGCCAGGCCCCGCTCCTTCTCCTCGCAGTGGAACCGGATCCAGCGCATGCTGGCCGGCGTCACTACGGATTCGCCAATGCCCAGCAGCATCCGCAGCGTCAGAATCTGCCAGACGGCATCGACTGCCCCGGTCAGCGCCGAGACCAGGCACCAGAACAGGAAACCCAGCGCATAGGGGAACTTCACCCCGTAGCGATCCACCACCCAGCCCGCGGGAATCTGGAGCAGGGCATAGGTCCAGAAGAACGCCGAGTTCAGCGCGCCCCGGTGGGCGTCGGTGAGCTGGAAGGCCTTCTTGAATTCCGCCAACGTCAGCACCACCGAGAGGTTGACCCGGTCCAGGTAGGCGATCACCATGCCCAGGCTCAGCAGGCCCACGATGAACCATCTGCGGGACGTGTTCACAGCCACTCTGTGAAAGATATCAAAAGTCGCAGGCCCGGGGAAGCCGGAACCGCCCGAATAGCCGCGGCCTGCTGTATACTTGCAAATCTCGGTTCAACAGGTCAGAAGGAGGAGGTTCGGTGAAGCTAAAGCTCATAGTCGGGGGCATGGTGCTGCTCGCGGCCTTTCTGGCCGGTTTCGTTCCCCAATACCTCAAGGTCTGGGGGCTCCGTCAGGAGCTGGACACGGCCAAACAGCAGTTGGAATCTCAGGCCTTGACCTCGCGTCTGTGCGGCTTGCGTGACCAGGGTGCGATGCTCTACCTCCAGGTCGCCCGGAACAACTACGGCCTGGCCGGCGAGCTGGCGGGCCGGTTCTTCCAAGACCTGGAACAATTCGCCAGCACGTCAGCGCCGCCGGATATGAAGCCGGGGCTGGAGGAAATCCTCAGTTCCCGCGACGCGATCACCGCCGGTCTGGCGAAAGCCGACCCGGCCACCCGGAGCGCGATTGAGGCGCTGCTCGTAAAGATCCACGGGGCCACCAAACGCTGAGGCGGGGTACTACCGCCTGATCCCCGCCAGGTCCAGCATAAAGGCGTAGTCGAGGGCCGTTTGCCGGTAGCGGTCATAGCGCCCGGAGAGGCCGCCGTGACTGGCCTCCATCTCCGTCTTCAACACGATCCGGTTCTGGTCGGTTTTCAAGGCCCGCAGCTTCGCCACCCACTTGCCCGGCTCCCAGTACTGCACCTGCGAGTCCTGGAAGGAGGTGGTCACCAGCAGGTTCGGGTAGTTCTGCTTTTTCACCTGATCGTAGGGCGAGTAAGAGAGCATGTAGTCGTAGTACTTCTTGTCGTTGGGATTGCCCCACTCGTCGTACTCCGCGGTGGTCAGCGGAATGCTCGAGTCCAGCATCGTGGTCACGACGTCCACCCAGGGCACCTTGGCGATCACCCCTTTGAACAGGTCGGGGCGCAGGTTGACCACCGCGCCCATCAGCAGGCCGCCGGCGCTCGCCCCGGAAGCGAAGACCCGCTTCGGGACCGCGTACTTCTGCCGGACCAGGTGGTCCGCGCAGGCGATGAAGTCGGTGAAGGTGTTCTTCTTCTTCAGCAGTTTTCCGTCCTCGTACCAGCGCCGCCCTAATTCCTCGCCCCCGCGGATGTGAGCGATGGCGTATACAAAGCCGCGGTCCAGCAGGCTGATGCGGAACGGGTCGAAGGCGGCGTTCATGGTGGCCCCATAGGAACCATAACCGTAGATCCACAGCGGAGCCGTGCCGTTCTTCTGGAGACCTTTGCGGTAGACCAGCGAAATCGGGACCTTCGTGCCGTCCGCCGCCGGGGCCTGGATGCGCTCCGCCTGGTAGTTGGCGGAATCGAACCCTCCCAGCACCTCTTCCCGCTTGAGGAGCTTCTTCTCCCGCGTGATCATGTTGTAGTCGTAGACCGAACTGGGCGTTGTCAGCGAGGTGTAGTTGTACCGCACCACGTTGGTGTTGAAGTCGAAGTTCGCTCCCGGAAAGACCGTATAGGCAGGCTCGCCGAAATCGACGTAGTGCTTGCCCTTGCCGGACCACGGCATGATGCACAACTGGAGCAGGCCGTCTTTCCTCTCGCTCACCACCAAGTGATCGCGGAACATCTCGAATCCTTCCAGCAGGACGTCCTCCCGGTGCGGGATCACCTCCTGCCAGTTCTCGACGCCGGTGCGGGCGACCGGCGTTTTCATCAGGCGAAAGTTCTTCGCCTTGAGGTTCGTCCGGATGTAGAAGTGATCGCCGAAATGATCCACGGAATACTCGTGGTCCTTCTGGCGGGGCAGGAAGACCTGAAATTTGCCGCCGGGGGTGTTGGCGTCCAGGTGCCGGAACTCGGTGCTGAGCGTCTGCCGGGAGCCGATGAGGATGTACTTCTTCGACTTCGTCTTGAACACGAAACAGGAAAACGTCTCGTCCTTTTCCTCGTAGGCGAGTTCGTCCTGGCTGGGATCCGTGCCCAGCACATGGCGATAGATGCGGTAGGTGCGCAGCGTGGTGGGATGCTGCTTGGCGTAGAAGAACGTCCGGTTGTCGTTGGCCCAGGCGACCATCGGCCGGACATTCGGAATCACGTCCTTCAGAAGTTCCCCGGTCGCAAGATTCTTGACGTAGATGCCGTAGAACATCCTGCCCACCGTGTCCACGCCGTAGGCGGCGAGGTTCTGGCCCGAGCTGACGGCGGGGAAGGTCGCCGAGCAGTACTTGTGCCCGGCGGCCAGTTGGTTGACGTCGAGGAGCATCTCCTCGCGCCCCTGGAGCGACCCCTTCTTCCGGCAGTAGATGGGATACTGCTTGCCCTCCTCGGTGCGCGAGTAGTAGAAGAAGTCGTCGCGCTTGTAGGGCACGCTCATGTCGGTCTGCTTGATGCGTCCCTTGAACTCGTTGAACAGCGCTTCCTGAAGCGGCTTGGTGGGCGCCAGCACCGCCTCGGCATAGGCGTTCTCGGCAGTGAGGTAGGCCTTGACTTCCGGGTTGTCGCGCTCGCGCAGCCAGTGGTAGTTGTCGATGCGGGCGTCCCCGTGCTTCTCGAGTCTCTTCGGGACGATCTTGGCGACCGGCGGTTGGGCCGCCTTCTCAGCCGTCGGAGCGAGCGAAACAAGCAGCGCCGCGCTGGCGGCGATGACTAGAGCAACGCGCATTGAGACCTCCTGTCGGGCTCAAACTAGAACCGGATTCCGGTGTCCCGAATCGGCCTAGTATACACCCTCTGAGCGGCGGAAGGCCTCCAGGCTCCAGGCGTCACCGGCGTGCGGCGAGTGCCGCAGGATGTAGACATTGCCGTCACTGGCGCGCACGCGGAAGTAGGTGTCTTCCGGCCCGTACCACTGATCGAGCACTTCCTCGACCTCGTATCGGCGCTCGCCCAGATAGAAGCGCAGCGGGCGCTCGTCAGCCTTGTGCCCGGCGTAACACTCGACCCGGACTCGCAAGGCGGACGCCATGGCCTTACCTGGCGCTGCCCAAGTACGCGAACCGCGCGATGAACAGCGCGGCGAGAACGTAGGTCAGCCAGTTCACGCTGCGCCCTTCGCCGCGGAGCACCTTCAACAAGGTGTAAGAGATGAAGCCAATCGCAATGCCGTTGGCGATGCTGAAGGTGAGCGGGATGGTCACCATCGTCAGGAAAGCCGGCATGGCCACTACGGGGTTGGACCAGGGAATTTCGGCCACCGTGGACACCATCAGGCTGCCCACGACGATCAGCGCCGGAGCCGTCGCGGCCGCCGGGATGAAGCCCACTACCGGGGCTACAAACAGCGTCAGCACGAACAGCAGCCCGGTCACAACCGCGGTGAATCCGCTGCGGCCGCCGGCGCTGACCCCGGCCGCGCTCTCGATGTAGCTCACCACCGGCGAGGTGCCCGTGAGCGAGCCCAAGATCGTGGCGGAAGCATCCGTAAGCAATATCCTCTCCACGCGCGGAATGCGGTTCTCAGCGTCCATCAAACCGGCCTTCTTTGCGACCCCGACCAGCGTGCCGATGTTGTCGAAGAGAACCACGAACAGAAACACGAAAACGATCTCCAGAAAGCCGATGCTCAGGGCGGAGCGCACATCGAGTTTGAGAGCCGCGGCCGACATTTCCGACCAGCGCAGCGCGTGCGGCTGCCACTCGGCCACGCCGAAGATCCCCCCGAGAGCGGTAGTGGCGAGTATCCCGATCAGCATCGCGGCGCGCACGCCCCAGGCCATCAGGGCGCTGATCACCAGCAGCCCGAAGCAGGCTAGCAGCGTGTTAGGGCTGTGCAGGTTGCCCAGCGTCACCATGGTCTGGGGCGCGGCCACCACAATGCCGGCGTTCTGGAGCCCGCTCAGCGCCAGAAACAACCCGATGCCGGCGGCCACCGAGGCGTGCAGCTCGACCGGGACCGCCGACATGATGAGCTGGCGGACGCCGGTCAGGGTCAGCAGCACAAAAGCCAGCCCAGCGAGGAAGACCGTGCCCAGGGCCGTCTGCCAGCTCAGGCCCATGCCCTTGACCACCGTGTAGGCGAAGTAGGCGTTGAT
>CAYGVJ010000053.1:0-34328 GCA_964353255.1 uncultured Solibacteraceae bacterium
ACAGGCTGGGCAAGACCCGCTCGAACCTCGACTTCCTGTCCGCCATGAGCGGGTAGGGGGGCTCAGCGCCCGGCGGGGTGCAAGGAGAGCTGCGCGGCAGAACTGTTCGCAGCGGTCGCCAGCCGTCTCTGAACGCGCTCCACAGCGCCCTGATCGCAGCGAGCCAGGAGCGTGGCCAGGTCTTGTTCGTCGGACAGCTTGTGAAACGTCTTGGCTGGCGCAAAATAGACCAGGGTCTTCTTGCCGGCACCGATCAGATTGAAGATGTTGTTCAGCGTGCCCATGCTCCGGCCATCCCACAACATGACACCGCACTGCGCCTCTTCGGCCATGGCGCGATCCTTGGTGGCGTAGTAGGCGAAGTCCTTCCTCTGCGCCGCGGTACGGATGATGCGGGCCGGCCACCCGCCGAGATTGTTTCTGCATGCGTCCATACAGAAGACGACGACACTGTGGTAACCGGCAGCGGCAAGGTGTTGCTGAACTGCCCTGTCCGCGCCGTTCGCGTCGCCAATAAAGACGGTGCAGTTGCGCTTCATCAGGTCGTCCAGTTTGGCGCGGATCAAAGGATTCAGCCGCGAAACGGCCCTCGATCCCCCGATGAATACGGTCGTCATACCGTTCTCCGCGTCCAGGTCAAGGTGAGCAAGTAGACGGCCGAGGCGGTGCCTTCGGTCTGAAGTAGGCGGGTGATGGCGCTGGCCGTGGCACCCGAGCGGTACAGGTCATCGAACAGCAACAGGCGGCGACCGTTCGCCCGGTCCCGATCCACAAGGAAGGCGCCTTTCAGGAGTTCTGTGCGCCGCTTCAGGTCGAAGACGTTCTTAAGCTGAGGAGTGCTCTTGGTCTTGGTGATGCAGGTGTCACAGAGGGGAATCCCGGCGCTCGCGCAGACCGCCTTGGCGATTTCCAGAACCGGTTGGCGTTTCCTGGCGATGTTCGAGGGCGGGACCGGAACGAGCGCCTCTACAGAGGGTCTCCAGCTCTGGAGGTATGCGATCACCGTATCGGCGATCTCCTGGACGGCATCGGGATCGCCACGGTATTTCAACCGATACAGGAGCTCTCCCAGGGGTGAACGTGTGGTGTCGAACACGGCGCGGCCATAGGCATCGTGGCCTACAAGAACGCTCGCGGTGGTGTGAACATCCAGGGCGTAGCCATCGACCCACGGTCCTCTGAGTTTCCTCGGTCTGATCGGAACGCCCATCGGTCACCAATACCAGTCTAGCCGGGTCGGTGGGTGCCTGTCGCCGTGGGAAAGCCGGGAACAGGTGCGCGTGTGCCCGCTGGTATGGGCAGGTTCCCGGCATCAAGGCAGCGGCGGGCACTTCCGGGGGCGGGGTGCGTGGTACTGCTCCGCTGAGCGCAGCCTGAAGCCACGGAAGGGCGTATCATATGCCTCAGGACGCGGCGGCGGGAAGTGTGACGGGACTTAGTTGGTGCATCTGCCGGGTTGCATGGCTGCTGGCGATCTTTTTCGCCATCCCGGCCCTAGCCGAGCAGGGCGTGCTGGTGGTGCATGTGCAGAGCGCGCAGGGGAACCCGCTACCGGGGGTCGTGCTGGCGACCAAGGGGGACGGATCAACGGGTCCGGCGACGGATGTCGCGGGCAAGACCCGTATCCGGCTGGCGCCGGTCACGCCGGTCGGGAGCCGGGTCACACTGCAAATCGTCAGAGCGCCAAAGGACTACGTGTTTATCTCCCCCTGGGATGCCGCCGCTAACGTGCCTGCCTTCGAGAACGAAGCGGAGAATTACGTGCCGGTGGTGCTCGCCGAGCGCGGGGACCGGATGATGCTGGAAAACGGCAGCGCCCTGGTGGCCTTGGCGGCGCAAATCAACCAGGCGAACGCGCCGAGAGCGGTGGGGGAGCAGGCCTCCGAGCAGCAGCGAAAGGAAGCCCTGGCAGAAGTTGCGAGATCGTTCGGCTTGGCGCCGGAAGAAGTGGACAAGGCGATCCGGGCGTGGGGTCAGCAGACCGAGGACCCGTACGAGAAGGGGCTGGCGGCGTTGTATGAGAAGCACTACCCGGAAGCGTCAAACCTGCTCGCGAGGTCGTTGGCTCAACGTAAGCCAGCGGCGGACAAGGCGGTGCGGGAGGCGGGAGATGCGGCGTCTTTCCTGGGGCAGGCGCTGTACGAGCAGGGAAGGTACCGAGAATCCGTTGAGGCGTACGGGCAGGCGCTGGCGTACAGGCCCGAGGATGCAATGGTGATGAACAACCTCGGCGTGAGCCTGTATGAAGCGGGTGACTACTCTGCGGCGGAGCCGCTGTACCGCGACGCCCTAGCGATTAACCAGAAGGTACTGGGGCCTGAGCACCCTCGGGTTGCCACAGACTTGAACAATCTGGCGGGGTTGCTGGAAGCCAAAGGCGACTATGCAGGGGCCGAGCCGCTGTACCGGCGGGCCCTGGCCATCCGAGAGAAAGCACTCGGCTCAGAGCATCCCGAGGTGGCGCAGAGTTTGAACAATCTGGCGGAGTTGCTGCAAGACAAGGCCGACTACGCGGGGGCCGAGCGGCTGTACCGCCGCGCACTTGCCATCTGTGTGAAGAAGCTGGGAGAGGATCATCCAACTACGCGGACCGTGCGGGGCAACCTGGAGGATCTCGAGCGAGCACTGGGGAAAGAGGGAGCGCGTCAGAAGGACAATCGCTGAAGCCGGAGCGAAACACATGGAGAAGATATTCGAGATCGCGGCGGGGATCGGCAGGCCATGGAGCCTGGCGGCGTTCGGGATTGCCGCGGTCTGTCTGGTGGCGATGATCCTGTGCAAGTGGAAAGGGCGGAAAGTGCAGCCCATCTGGTGGGGCGTGATCGTCGCGGTGGTGCTCCTGGGGCTAGTGCCGATCGTGGCGCCGCTGATTATGGGCGAACGGGCGATCTACCGCGTGAGGGTCACGGTGCTGGGGCCCAACCGGATGCCGGTGGAGGACGCCCGGGTATGGTCGTCGATGGGCGGCGAAGCCAAGAAAGTAGCAGGCGGCTGGCAGTTCGACATTCCGGCAGCGACGATACCCGCGGATGGAAAGCTGACCATTTACGCCAGCGTAGCCAACGCCTTCTTGTCGGGTAGTCAGGAACTCGAGCTCGGCCGGGACTTGAACCCGACAGTGACAGTACAGCTCCGCAAAGAGACCCAGGCGCAGGTCCGCGGCATCGTGGCCGATGAATCGGGCAAGGGAATCGCCGGGGCGTTGGTGAGTGTAACGGGATACGAAAAGGAAGCGGTCAAGACGACGGAAGGCGGCAACTTCACGCTACCTGCCCACGCCGCCGATGGCCAGCAGGTGCTGCTGCACGCAGAAAAGGAGGGATACCAGGCGGTGAACCAGTGGCATCCGGCAGGAGATTTCCCGGCGACGATCACCCTGAAGCGGAAGGAGATGGATTCCTCAGGCGGTGTCAAGGTGCTCTCGGCGCTGCCCTCGGTGGAGTGCATGGAGCTGCTGCTGGACAGGCTGGGCAAGACCCGCTCGAACCTCGACTTCCTGTCCGCCATGAGCGGGTAGGGCAGCACTCTGCGGGCGTTCGCACCATGCTTTGTTGAAGTCATGGACGATGCCGTCCGGGTGAGCACCTTGGAAGAGCTGGAGGCAGCCCATGCCCCGCTCGCGTACTGGCTGAGTCGCCCGCCGCCCGAGCGCATCGCCGAGGTGGAGCGGCTGCGGCGCGAATTCGTCGGGCGCCTGCGAGGGACCTGTCCCAGTGGAGCTTCAGAAGGACTTCGAGGATCTCTGCGTCTCGTTGAACGGGCGGAACGTTGAGTACGTCATAGTCGGCGGTTACGCCCTGGCCTTCCACGGAGCCCCCCGTTTCACCGGCGATCTAGAGTCCTGTCCCGCAAGTTCCTGGACAATAGCAGCCTGCGTGGCCGACAGGCTGAAGGCCTGTCCCACGATTTCCCATTGCAAAGCTGTTCGCGGGACAGGACACCAGACATCTTCATCCGGCCGACCGAGGACAGCGTGAACAAGTTGCTGGCGGCCCTGAGCGGGTAGGGCGGCGGTGGATAACTGGCCTGGAATCTGCAAGTTCCGGGCAAAGTGCCGGCTTCGGCGCCCCCTTGGCCTCCCGTATTAAGGCCTCCGGCTAACCTTAGCTGCGCTAAGATCGTCTTTAAATAACGAGAAGGCAGCTAAGATTCTAAGAGTGGGGGTGTGAACGGCCCCCGGGAAAAGGGTGCACATGCAGGCTCAAGGAATGGGATCTCCGGCCCCGATGTCGGCTCCCGGCGAGCGTCCGCCGCTGCGGGAAGTGACGCCCCGGGAGCCGGGCAGGCGTTCGCGGCGCTGGCGCTGGGCGCTGCCGGGCGCGGTAGTGGTGATCGCGCTGGGCGTCTATGCCGTGCAGGCCCTGCGGGCTGCCCGGGCGACCCAGGCGGGTGCGGCACAGTCCGTCCAGGTGCGAACGGCGAAGGTTTTTCTGGGAACGCTGGAGCGCACTGTCCGGCTGACCGGGACGACGTCGGCGCAGAATTTCGCCTCCTTGGTGGCGCCCCAGTTGCGGGGCACCCGCGGTGGTTTCTCGTCTTCCAGCGTCGCGTCCTCGACCACCATCTCTATACCCAGCACCGCACGGCGAACCTCGGGCTCCAGCTCCTCGGCGTTCTCATCCTCTTCGTCGTCTTCCACCATTTCCTTGACGAGCGGCAGCGGAGGGTCGAGCAGCTCCGGCGGCAGTATCGGTAGCAGCCTGGCCGGGTCCTCAGCAGTGAGGTCCTCGACCGGCGGCACCTCGGGCGGAGGTGGTGGTGGCGGCGGCGGTGGCGGCGGGCGCGGCAGCAGTGGCGGGGGTGGCGGGGGTGGCGGCCCCAGAGGCGACCACAGCTCGGCAGGTATGGGCGGTGGCGGAGGAGGAGCCAGGATCGGCGCCGCAGGTGGCAGCGACTTCTCGCTGGTGCTCCAAACCCTGGTCAAGCCCGGTTCGTGGGTCAAGAAGGGGGACACGATTGCCGAGTTCGACCGGCAGTACATGCTGACGCGCCTGGATGACTTCCGCGCCAACCTCGAGCAGACCGAAGCCAGCATGGGGATCCTGAAGGCCAACCTGGAGGTGGACCGGAAGGCGCACGCGCAGTCCATCTTGGTGGCCAAGGGCGCGCTGGACAAGGCGCGCCTCGACCTGAAGACCGTGCCGGTAAAAGGGGCGATTGACTCCGAGACGCTGAGACTGGCCGAAGAGGAGGCGGCGGCCAGCTACAAGCAGTTGCTGAGCGAGGTCCCGCACAAGGAGACCTCGCACGCGGCGCAATGGCGGATAGGTGAGCTGGAGCGCAGCGAGTCCAAGGTCGAGCTGGCGCGAGCCGAAGCCAACGCCAACACCATGATCGCCCGGGCGCCGATGGAAGGCATGACCGTGATGTCGCAGATCATGCGGGGCGACCAGTTCGCCCAGATCCAGCAGGGTGATTCGCTGTACCCGGGCCAACTCTATCTGCGGATAGTGGATCCCAACTCGATGATCGTCAACGCCATGGTGAATCAGGCCGACAGCGAGCAGATCCGGATCGGGGCTAAGGCGCGGGTGCGCTTCGACGCTTACCCGGACCTGGAGTTGCCGGCGCACGTTTACTCGATCGCGGCCATGCCCCGCAGTGGCGGGTTCCGCGCCGATTACGTGAAAGAAGTCGCGGTGGTTTTGAAGCTGGACAAGGTGGAGCCGCGCGTGATACCGGATCTGTCGGTGAGCGCCGACGTGACGCTGACGCGCGAAGAAAACGCGGTGATTGCGCCGCGGGCGGCGGTTTTCGGCGCCCCGGGCGAGAGTTTCGTCTTTGTGAAGACCCCCTCGGGATGGGAACAGCAGAATGTGGAGCTGGGGCTGGCCAGCCACTTGGCGGTGGTGGTGCGATCGGGACTAAGCGCCGGTCAGGTGGTGGCGACCGAGTCGCCCCTCCGGCAGACGCAGAAAGGCGAAGGCGGGACAAGCTAAAGCATGTACCGGCGGAGGAGACTATGGCATCCAAGGATCTGAAACCTAGACAGAGACTGGGGCAGACAGCCGCCTCGCGGAAGAAAAAGATTCTGGGGTGGGCCGCCGTGCTGGTGGCGTGTTCGGGAGGGGGGTACGCGGCCTACCGTTACGGCGGGACCACCGAGGTCGAGGTGGCCACGGCGCGGGTTCGCCGTGGAGACTTCGTAATCGCCGTGCGCAGCCGGGGCGAGGTCCGCAGCACCCGCTCCCTGACGCTGACTGCTCCGCAGGTGCCCGACCCTCGCATCGTGAAGCTGGCCGAGAGCGGCAAGCCGATCGCCAAAGGCGCCGTGGTGGTGGAGTTCGACACGGCCTCCCAGGAGCAGTACTACCTGGAGCGCAGTACGACGGTGCGCACCGTGGACAGCGAGATGGTCCAGACCAAGGCCTCGCACCGCATCATCGACGAGACCGACGGCATGAACCTGATGCAGGCCGAGTACGACCTGGAGCGGGCTAAGCTGGAGGCCAGCAAGGCCGAGATCCTCTCGGAGATCGAGGGGGCCAAGAACCGCATCAACGTAGGCATCTCGGAGGGCGATCTGGATCAAGTCAAGACCACTATCAACGCCCACAAAGTTTCCCAGCAGGCCGACCTGCTGCGCGTCAATCAGCGCAAGGACAAGGCCGTGCGGGACATGGGGCGCGCCAAAGGGTACCTGGCGAACATGGTTCTGCGGGCGCCCATCGATGGCATCGTGAACCTCCTGCCCAACTTTCGTTCCGGCGGCTCGTTCGGCTCCCTGCCGCCGGCCTTCAAGGAGGGCGACCGGGCCTGGACAGGCGCCGCCATCGCGGAGATCCCGGACTTGTCGAGCATGCGCGTGGAGATCAAGCTGGACGAGGTGGACCGCGGCAAGGTAAAGCTGGGCCAGCAGGTCAGAGTCCGGGCGGATGCGGTGGCGGACCGGGAGTTCCCGGCGGAGCTGGATTGGATCAGCCCCATCGCCGCGATCGCCTTCCGCGGGCTGGCGGGCAGTGACAAGACTTTTCCGGCCTACGCTACCTTGAAGTTTGTGGATCCCCGCCTGCGGCCCGGCATGAGCGCCACGGCCGAGATCGTCATCGAGAGCCAGCCGGAGGTGCTGCTGATTCCGGTGCGGGCCAGTTTCGTGTACCAGGGCAAGCCGGCGGTTTACGTACAACGGGGACAGCAGTTCCTGGTCCGCACCATCACGGTGGGCAAGCGGAATGAGAGCGACATCGTGGTGCTGAGCGGGCTGCAACCTGGGGAGGTGGTCACGCTGGAGAATCCGTTTGAAGCGGCCAAGCGTGCCAAGAAGCTTTGAACGTGGAACGCGGAGCGCCGGAGGCGGGGATAGTCCCGCGACCCACGATCCGCCTTCCAGGATCTACGATCTGAAATGAAGAAACTCATATTTCGCAGTTTTCTGCTACTGATCGTTCTAGGGGCGGCCTACGGAGCCTACCGCTTCCTCCAGCAACTGCCGCAGCGCCAGCAGCAATTGCCCACCACCAAGGTGCGCCAAGGCGACGTGGTGATTCGCAGCTTCGCCCGCGGGGAGCTGCGGGCCGTGCGGTCGGCCATGCTGGTAGCCCCCAACCTGTTCGGCACGATCCAGGTCACGCGCCTGGCGGCGCTGGGCGGTTTCGCCAAGGAAAAAGACCTGGTCGTGGAGTTCGACGACTCGGAAGTGCGTTCCCGGCTGGAGGAGAAGCAACTGGAGATCGAGCAGCTCGACGAGCAGCTCAAGAAATCCCAGGCTGACCTAGCGGTCCGCAACAACCAGGACCAGGTGGAGCTGCTGCGCAGCCGTTACGCGGTGCGGCGGGCGGAGCTGGAGGTCCAGCGCGCCCCGTTGAAGTCCAGCATCGACGCGCGCAAAGATGCGTTGACCTTGCAGGAAGAGCAGCGGCGTCTGAAGCAGTTGGAAAGCGACATCAAGTCCCGCCTGCAACAGGCCGAAGCGCAACTGGCCGTGCTCCGGGAACGGAAGAACCGGTCCCTGGTGGAATTGCAGCGGGAACGGCAGCGGCTCCGCCAGGTCAAGCTGCTGGCCCCGATCAGCGGGCTGGTAGCGATTCGGCAGAGCCGGCCCATGGGCGGCATGTTCTTCCCGGGCATGCAACTTCCCGACATCCGGGAAGGCGACCAAATCTTTACCGGGCAGCCGGTGGCCGACGTGCTGGATTTGTCCGAGCTGGAAGTGGCCGCCAAGGTAGGCGAGCTGGATCGCGCCAACCTGCACGAAGGCCAGGACGTCAACATGCAGCTTGACGCCGTGGCGGGAAAGAAGTTCCACGGCAAGATCAAGAGCCTCAGCGGAACCGCCAGCGCCAACGTGTGGTCCGGAGATCCGGCGAAGAAATTCGACGTGATCTTCTCGGTGGACATGAAGGAGCTGCTGACCGGGCTGGGCGCCAAGCCCGAGCAGATCCGCAAGGTGCTGGAGACCGCCGAGCAGAACCGGAAGAAGCCGCCGGTCCCCAGCATGATGGCCAGTTCGATGTTCGCCCTGGGCGGGTCGCCCGGGATGACGGTCATCCAGCAGGGTTCGGGCGGCGTCCCAGGCGGTGGTGAAGGCGGCGAGCCGCAAACCATCGGGATGCGCGGCGAGGGCGGAGGCCGCGGCGTGAGGAGCTCCGGCGAGCAATCATCCGGGGCGGGAGGCACTGAGGGCGAAGGCCAACGCCGCACGATGCGTTTCGGCGGCGGCCAGCTCTCGGAACCGGATCAGAAGAAACTCAAGGAAGCCCTGGACAAAGCGCTGGGCGGGCGCAGCATGCGGGACCTCAGCTCCGAGGAGCGCCAGCAGATGTTGACCAAGCTCCAGGAAACGCTCAAGCTCCCCGGCATGACCGGGCAGCGGTCCGGCGCTTCGGGCCAGGGGCCCTCCGCGGCGGGTGGGGAACATGCCGGCAGGTCGCGCGAGGGCGAAGGCGGCGGGGGCGGAGCCTCCTCCGGCGGGCCGATGGGCTTGCCTGCCGGGTTCGGCATGGGAGCCGCGCAGCAGTTTAGCGACGCGGACATGGAGAATGCCAAGCTGCCGCCTCCACCCGAGGAAGAAAGCCAGTTGGAGGTCCTGCTGCGCCCGGGATTGCTGGCCGATGTCGAGATCATCGTCGAGCACCTCACCAACGCCATCCACATCCCGGTGCAGGCGGTCTTCGAGAAGGACGGCAAGCCCGTGGTCTACGTCAAGACCGGTGAGATTTTCGAGCCACGCGTCATCAAGCCGCTCAAGCGCAGCGAGTCCACCATGGTGATCGCCGGGGGGCTCAAGGCGGGAGAAACCATAGCCCTGTCCGACCCGACCGCCAGGAAGGGCGCGAAGAAGAAAGAGGAGAAGTCGGGCGGCAGCGGTCCGAGCATGCCGGTGGGCGGCGGCGCCCGAGGAGGAGGCTAGGATGACGAACCCGCTGGCGGGCTACCTGCCCGAGTTGTACATGGGGCTGTCCAGCCTCCTGGTGCACAAGCTGCGCAGCCTGCTGACCATGCTGGGCATGATCTTCGGGGTGGGCGCGGTGGTGGCCATGCTGTCGATCACGGCCGGCGCGCAGCAGGAGATGATGAGCTTCATCGACCTGCTGGGCGTCAACAACATCATCGTGGAGGCCAAAGAGGCGGTGGACCGCAACGAGCTTCAGGCCCGGCGGGCCATGTCGCCGGGACTGACTTTCCGGGACTTCCGGGCCATCCGTGAGAACGTGCCGGGGCTGGAGGCCCTGACCCCGCGGAAGCGGTTCAAGCCCATGCGGGTGCTGCCCAAGACCAGCCAGGAGATACCGGTGCTGATCGGCGTGCTGCCGAATTTCGCGCACATCAACAACCTGAGGATGGTGGCCGGGCGTTTCTTCGACGAGCAGGACAACGCGCAGTCGGCGCCAGTGTGCGTGCTGGGCGAATCGCCCAAGGTGAACCTGCTGGGTTACGACGACGCCATAGGCAAGCACGTCAAGATCAACGACATCTGGCTTCAGGTGATCGGGGTGCTGGCGGCGCAGGCCAGCTCGGAGGGGGAAGCCGAGGGCCTGGAGACGATCAACCGGAACAACATGGTGGTGGCGCCGCTGAACACGGTGATGCGGCGTTTCGAGGATACCAACAGTTTCTTGAAGGACGAGATCGACGGCATCTACATCCGGGTGACGCCGAACACGGACTCGATCGAGACGGCCGCCGTGGTGCGAGCCATCCTGAACGCCACGCACAAAGACGCGGGCGACTTCAACGTGGTGGTGCCGGCCGACCTGCTGGAGCAGAAGCGGCGGACGCAGTTCATCTTCAGCGTGGTGATGATCTGCATCGCCGGGATCTCGCTGCTGGTGGGCGGCATAGGCATCATGAACATCATGCTGGCCACGGTCCTGGAGCGGACGCGAGAGATCGGGATCCGGCGGGCCATCGGCGCCAAGCAGTCCGACATCATTCGCCAGTTTCTCACTGAGGCGGTGCTGATCTCGATCGTGGGCGGGTTGATCGGGATTGGTTTCGGCTTCGGGCTGGCGCGGATCATCGGGGCCGCGGCGGGCTGGGTGACGGTAGTCACGGCCGCCTCGATTGCGGTGGCGTTCGGCGTCTCGGTAGCTATCGGGTTGCTGTTCGGCATCTACCCGGCGGTACAGGCCGCCAAGCTGGACCCGATCGAGGCCATCCGTTACGAGTAATGGGAGTTTCGCGCCAAGGACGCCAAGGAGACGCCAAGCACGCCAAGAGGAAGAAGGAATTCCCGGCGAGGTTGGCGCAAACAAGGTTACGAGAACTGACATGCGATTGAACGTACTGATTTCTGTGACGCTTTGCGCGGCGGGCCTCGGCGCCCAGGAGGCGCCTCTGTTTCCCAGCGCGGCCTATTTCCGCGATCACTTCACGACGCCCAGGACGCGGGTGGAGCTTCAGCCCCCGGTGCGCTTCGAGGATTTTGTAGTGGACGGGAAGCTGGAACTGTCCCTCCGCTCCTTCCTGGAGCTGGTGATGGCCAACAATACCGACGTCGCCATCCAGCGGCTGGCGCTGGAGACCCCCCGCAACGCCATCCTGCGGGCTTTCGGGACCTTCGATCCGACCTTCAACAGCGGCTTCACCGCCACGCGGCAGAAGTCGGCTTCCACCAGCGTGCTCCAGGGCGCGAACCTCCTGAGCAGCTTGAGCCAGCGCGTGACCACAAGCTACACGCAGACGCTGGACAGCGGCACTCAAGTGACCGTCGGTTTCAACGGCTCGAAGGACTCCTCCAACAACGCCTTCAGCACCTTCAACCCGGCGCTGGCGGCCTCGCTTCAGTTCGGCTTCACGCAGCCTCTGCTGCGCAACCGCGGCTCCTACATCACCCGCGTGCCGATCATGATTGCCCGCAGCCAGTTGCGCAAGACCGAGTACGACCTGCGCGACCAGTTGATGCAACTGATCATGACGACGGAGAACGCCTACTGGGACGTGGTCGAAGCCCGCGAGAACCTCAAGGTCCAACGGCAGTACTTGACGCTGACCGAAGAGGCCCTGAAGCGGTCCCAGCAGGAGCTGAAGCTGGGCGCGATCTCCCCGCTGGAGATTTACCGTCCCGAGCAGCAGGCCGCCACCGCCAGGATCTCCGTGTCGCGCTACGAGTACCTGCTGGCCCAGCGCGAGGACGCCCTGCGGCGGCAGATGGGGGCGGACCTGCATCCGGAGGTTCGCAAGCTCCCCATCGTGCTGACCGAGCTGGTCTCGCCGGCCCTAGCCACCGCTCCGCTAGACCAGGAGGCCGCCGTGGAGAAGGCGCTGGCCGCGCGGCCGGACCTGCGCAGCACCCTGCAAACGCTGGACATCGACGAGTTGAGAATCAAGCAGAGCACCAACACCATCCGGCCTGACCTCTCGCTCACCGGCAGCTACAGCGGGCAGGGCCGCGGCGGCACCTACTATGACCGAACCAACGTTTTCGGCCAGTCCCAGCTCGTGTCGGTGGTTCCCGGCGGATTGGGCGACGCGCTCAACCAGTTGTTCGGATTCAGCCTGCCCACATACTCCTTCGGGCTGACCCTGCGGCTGCCGCTGCGCGATCGCTCGCGGACCGCGGACCTGGCCGATTCGCTGGTTCAGAAGCGGCTCGACAGTCTGCGCGCCCGCAACCTCGAGCAGCGCATCCGTCAGGAGGTCCTCAACGCCATCAACCAGGTGGAATCCGCCAAGGAGGGCGTGAAGCTGGCCGAGATCGCTCTGGGGTACGCTCAGAAGCAAGTCGAGGCGGAGCAGAAGCGGTACGATCTGGGCGTCACCATCATGTACTTCGTCTTGCAGGCCCAGACCGATCTGGCCAACGCCCAATCCGAGGTAGTGCGCCAGGCCATCAGCTACCGCCGCTACTACCTTACGATGATCCGGGTCACCGGCGAGCTGCTGGAGGAACGGGGAGTGGTGGTGCAGTAAAGCTCGGGGATCGCGCAGGCCCACGCTCGACGGTCCACGGTCTACAATCTCCTTAGTGGGCCGCATCCGCATCCTCTCTGACGAAGTCATCAACAAGATCGCGGCTGGGGAAGTCGTCGAGCGACCCGCCTCGGTAGTCAAGGAGCTGCTGGACAACGCGCTGGACGCCGGGGCCACCGAAGTGCGCGTGGAGGTCTCGGGCGGCGGGCGGCGGCTGATGCGGGTGAGCGACAACGGCTGCGGCATGCTGCGCGACGACGCCCTGCTGGCCTTCGAGCGGCATGCCACCAGCAAGCTCGCGAGCGCGCACGACCTGCTCTCGATCGCCACGCTGGGCTTCCGCGGTGAAGCTCTACCCTCGATCGCCGCGGTCTGCCGCCTGGTTCTGGAGACGCACGCGGCCGAAGAGACGACCGGGACGCGCGTGGAAGTGGCCGGCGGCCGCATCCTGCGCGCCGAGGAAACGGCCCTGGCCGCTGGAACGCAGGTGACGGTGCGCGATCTGTTCTACAACGTCCCGGCGCGCAAGAAGTTTCTGCGCTCCGAGCAGACGGAGCTGGCCCACATCGCCTCCCTGGTGACCCACTACAGCCTGGCTCACCCGGAGAAGACGTTTCTGCTGGCCAGCGACGCCCGCAAGCTGCTGGACGTCACCCCGGTGGAGCGGCTGCGGGACCGCCTCTACCAGGTCTTCGGCAGCCGTGTTCTGGAAGAGCTGATCGATCTGGGTGCGCGCGAGCGGCGGCTGGAGGCCGCCGGCGGCGAGCCGGAGGAATGCGCCACCAAGCTCTTTCGGCTGCGCGGATTCGTCTCGCGGCCCCAGGTGCAGAAGTCCAACCGCAATTCGATCTTTCTGTTCGTGAACCGGCGCCTGATCCGCGACCGCCTGCTGCTGCGGGCACTCTCCACCGCTTACCACAACCTCATACCGGCAGGCGCCTTCCCCTTCGCGCTGCTGTTCCTGGAGTGCGACTCCGACGAGGTGGACGTCAACGTCCATCCGGCCAAAACGGAGGTGCGTTTCCGGCGCCAGTCGTTCGTGCACGATTTCGTGCGGGACGCGATCCGGGAAGCGCTCATGGAATCCAAGCCGATCTCGGCGCTGCCGCTGCCGGCCCGGGCGCAACCGGCGGCCGAGCTGCCCTACTCGGAATTCTCACAGCGGCTGGAGGAGCAGCGGTGGAGGGAGTTCCCTTCCGAAACCCCGTCCGCGGCTGTGCCGGAGCTGACCCTGGGACCGACCCGCGGGCCCGCGCCGCGCCTGGACTTCGGTGGAGCGGGTATCCCGCTAGGCGAAGCGGCGCGCCCGCAGGTGGCGCCGCTGAGGCTGCCGGCCCCGGACACTCACGGCGGCTTCCCCGCCGAGGCCATGCCGGAGCCCGTCACAAGCATGGCCGAGCTGGCCGACCTGCGCCCGCTCGGGCAGATTCACGAGAGCTTCATCGTGGCCGCCGGGCGCGACGGCCTGTGGATCGTGGATCAGCACGTGGCCCACGAGCGCGTTCTCTTCGAGAAGATCCTGAAGCAGCAGGCGGCGGGGCGGCTGGAGCGGCAGCCGCTGCTGGAGCCGCTCATCATCCAGCTCACGCCGGCGCAGGAGGCCGAGTATGCGCGCATCGCCGGGGAGCTGGAGGCCGCCGGCGTCGATGCGGAGCCTTTCGGAGGCCGGACGCTGGCGGTGAAAGCGGCGCCCGCGGGCGTCGGCGCCGCCGACGTCGAGAAGCTGATCTTCGAGGTTCTGGAGATCGCCGAGCGGGAGCTGCGGGAAACCTCGCTTGAGGACCTGCGGCGCGCGCTGGCGGCCTCGGTGGCCTGCCGCGCGGCGATCAAGATCAACACGCCGCTGGACGCCGCCAAGTGCGCCTGGCTGCTCCGGGCGCTGGCCGCGACCGACTGCCCCATGAGCTGCCCGCACGGCCGCCCCACCGCCCTGCGCTACTCGCTGCGCGACATCCTCAAGGGGTTCCAGAGGGTGTAGCCGCGGTCTACCGCTCCCCGCTGCTCGAGAGCACTTCGATCAACCCCTCCAGGCTGACAAAGCGCACTTCGACGCCGCGGTAGCCCCGGCTGAAGCTGCGGTCCACATCCTGGGCCACCACCAAGTTCTCTCCGTGCGGATAGCGGCGGCGAAAGGCCAGCAGGGCCGCCGGCTCGAACTGGTCGGGTGACCACTTGCACTCCACGGCCCTCGGGCTGCTGTCGCCTCGACCGCTTAGCACGAAGTCGATCTCGTGTCGCTGCTTGTCGCGCCAGTAGCGGACCTGACGATCCGGCAGGCGTGACTGGAGTTCATTGAGGACGTAGTGTTCCCACAGCGGGCCCAAGTCGTCCTGGCGGAGCCGATCCCATCCGCGATAGTAGCAGACGAATCCGGTGTCGAATCCGTACACCTTGGGCGCCGCCACGATCTCGCTGGCCGTGTGCGAGTGAAACGGCCGGATGACGTGAACCACCGCCGTGGCCTCCAGAACGCCCAGGTAGTTCGTGGCCGAGCCCCGGCTGATTTCGCAAGGGCCGGCGAAGCTGGAAGCCTCGAAGATCCCGCCGCTTTGGGTCCAGAGCAGCTCGGCAAAGCGCAGGAAGGAGTGGCGACGCTCCAGGCGGAACAGTTCCTGGATGTCCTTCGCCCAGTAGGCGTCCAGCCACTCCTGAAAGTCCGCCTCCGGCACCTGTTGGCTCAGGAAGAAGGGCGGCAGACCGCCGTAGAGCAAGCGGTGACGTAGATCGCCGCCGAAATCGGCCAAGTCCAGGGAATTCATGGGAGTCAGCCACACGTCCCGCTTGCGGCCAGCCAGCGTGTCCCGGAATCGGGCCGACGCCCCGAGTGTGGAGGAACCCGTGGCGAGGACTCTGGTGCCGGGGAAGTTGTCGGCGGCAATCTTGAGAACCTCTGAAGGGTTGCGCAGGCGGTGAACCTCGTCGAGAACGAGCCGGCGGCCTTGGAGTTCCCTCAGGAACCCCTCGGGTTGTCCGAGTAGCCGTCGCACCGAGGGAAGTTCGCAATCGAAGTACTCGCAGTCGGGCAGACACCTCGAGAGGAAGGTCTTGCCCACCCGGCGAACGCCGCGGAGCCAGACGATGGAGCGCTGGCTCCAGGCGGTCTCAAGGCGGCGTATCCAGAAGCGCCTCTGTACCATATGCCAGTAGTATAGCATCTGGTATCACCAAATGCAAAATTGGTTGCGTTTGGTGGCAAGGGCTCTGTTCTGTCAAGCTTGCAGCCATCCGCCGGGCACGGCCGCCCCACGGCCCTGCGCTGCTCGCTGCGGGGCATCCTCAAGGGATTTCGGAGGCTGTAGCCGGTCTACCGCTCGCCGCTACTGGTAAGGGCCTCGATCAATCCTTCCAGGCTGACGAACCGCACCTCGACACGGAGGCGCGTGAGAAGGCCCAGGCCACTGGGTGTATCCTGGGTACTGGCTAAGACGCCAAAGGACGGATTCCTGGGCCATGAAAACCGCACCCACGGGGACCGTATCGCCGGCGACGGCATCTACACGGTAAGCGGTGTACAGTGGCAAGGCACCGGAGTGGTGCCCTACTTTGGCGGAACGCACGGAACCGCAGGATTCCACGGGAAGATCGTCAAGGCCGACGGCACGGAGCAGGAGCTCGGCGGGATTACGGTCGGCGTAGTGAGCCTGGACCAGCATTTCCCGGCGCTCCAGTTGGCCGAGGGACTGTACGCCACCGGGTCGGCCTTCTTCTTCGTGGATCCCAAGGGCGAGGCTCTCGACGCCACCATCCCGTTGGGCAGTGTCCGATGCGGCAAGGCCGCCTTCGCCGCCTTCCGCAAGCTGTACTCGGTTTTCCCGGACGTCTTCGATTTCGTGGTGGTGATGCCCAGCGGTTCGATTTTCGACCCGGCCAGGGACTACGCGGAGAACGTTCCCTATTTCGTCCGCGCCAAGAACGAGATCCGCAACATCGGGGTGCCGCTGTTTGACCGCACGGCCGACTTCGCTTCCCAGGGCCGCCTGCGCGGCATGATCTACCACAGCTTCGGCGAAGGCGCGATTCTCGACCACGAGATCGCTCATTCCTGGTCGGCGTCCTTCGGCAAGCGATTCGACTTGTCCGAGTGCGCGCAGTGCTACGGCGACCACTGGAATCCGCTCACCGACATCGGCGGGCAGATGGCGGCGTTCGTGCCCGGTGTGCCCGGTTTCCCCCACGGCCAGTTGGTGGCGAACGCCGATGGGACCTTTCGAGTTCAGCAGGCGGACGAGAGCAGTTTGCCCTATTCCAAGCTGGATCTGTACCTCATGGGCCTGATTCCCTCCAGTGAAGTGCCGCCCGTGCGCAAGCTGGTCAATCCGAACTTCTCCAACCCCCAGCGGGTGACGGCACAGCAGGTGGAGACCTACACCATCCAGCAGCTCATCCAGGCGGAGGGCGGGGAGCGTGTGCCCGCCTGGCCCGCCCAGAAGGACTTCAACATGGCCTTCGTGGCGGTGAAGAACAAGTCCTTCACCCCGGCCGAATTCGCCTATTTCTCGCTGGTGGCCAGGTACTTCGCCTCGCGGGAACCCGGAGAGCGCTGCTTCACGCCTTTTCATAGCGCCACCGGCGGCCGCGGCGCCCTGAACCCCAACCTCCCGGCGGTTCCTGCCAGGGTGCCGGTCCCCGGTATTCTGAATGCCGCCAGCTACGCGCGCACGCCGGTAGCGCCGGGCGAGATCATCACCGTCTTCGGATCCGACATCGGCCCTGCGACGCTGGCCGGCCTCAGGCTCAACCCTCAGGGCCTGGTGGACAATGTGCTTGCGGACACCCGGGTGTTCTTCGATGGCGTGGCCGCCCCGCTGATCTTCGTCCAGGCCAACCAGCTCAGCGCCGTGGTCCCCTACCAGGTCGCGGGCCGGAGCAGCACCCAGCTCCAGATTGAGTACCGGGGCAACAAGTCGGCGCCCGTGGAAGTGACGGTGGCGCCATCGGCGCCCGGCATCTTCACCCTGGATGCTTCCGGCCGCGGGCCTGGCGCGATTCTCAACGAGAACGGGCAGGTCAACACGCCCGCCAATCCGGCGTCCAGGGGAGCCATCATTTCCCTGTACGCGACCGGTGAGGGGCAGACCAATCCGCCCGGGCAGGATGGCAAGCCGGCCTCCGGAGTCCCGCCCAAGCCCCTGCTCCCCGTTTCCGTCACCATCGGGGGAATCACCGCCGAGGTGTTGTACGCCGGCGGCGCCCCGCAACTGGTGGCCGGCGTGTTGCAGGTGAACGTCCGCGTCCCCGCCGCCGCGCCGGCCGGCGGCGCCGTCCCCATCCAGTTGACCGTCGGCAATGCCAGCAGCCAGTCCGGCGTCACCCTCGCGCTCCGCTGACGCCGCGGGCCGGGGCGTTTCCCTTCCGCAGCTTGCGGCCCACATCCTGGGCCGTGCGGCGCCCTACCTCCGGGGAGCCGGAGACCCGGTCCGCTTCGTGCTATGGTGTGGGTCATGCTGGAGTTCGTGAACTCCCAAGCGTCCCACCCCGGGATGCCGCTGCCCAGGGGCAAAGTGAAGATCTACCGGCGCGATGTGGACGGGCGCAACGAGTTCGTCGGCGAGGACCGCATCGATCACACCCCGCAAGACGAGACCGTGCGCTACTCGTGGTAGAAAGAGAGGCACACATGACTCGCAGAGAATTCGTGGCCGCGACCGCTGTGGCCCCTGCCCTCCAGGCCCCCGCCGGGCGCTTCCGCAAGGGCGTCTGCCAGGGGATCTTCCCCCAGGGCACGCCGCTGGTCAAGTGCTTCCAGGAAGCCAAGCAGGCCGGCTTTGACGGCCTCGAGGTTCCCATCGGCGGCGAGATCGCCGCGCACTCGACGCCCCAGGAGCTGGAGCGCCTCTTGGGGGTGGCGCAGGACGCCGGGGTTACGCTGGTGTGTCTGTGGGCCTCCGAGGTGCTGTCGGAGAACCCGCTCAACCATCCGGATGCGGCCGTGCGGGCGCACGGCGTCGAGGGCGTCAAGCGCTGCATCGAGATCGCCCAGGCGCTCCGCTGCGGCGCCCTGCTGGTGATTCCGGGCCGGCTGGGCAGCGGCGCCAGGTTCATGTTCGGCTACGAGGAGACCTGGAAGCGCGCGACGGCCGAGCTCGAGAAACTGGTCCCCTACGCCGCCCAGGCCAAGGTGATCCTGGCGATCGAAAACGTCTGGAATAAGTTCCTGGTGAGCCCGCTGGAGATGCGGGCGTTCATCGATCAGTTCAAGAGCCCCTGGGTGCAGGCGCAGTTCGACATCGGCAACGTGATGCAGTTCGGCTACCCGGAGGACTGGATCCTGACGCTGGGCGGGCGCGTCAAGCGGGTGCACTTCAAGGACTACAAGCTCTCCACCCGGGCCGAGCAGGGCCGGTTCGTGGACCTGCTGGAGGGGGACGTCAACTGGAAGGCGGTCATGGCGGCGCTGGTGCAGGTGGACTACCGCGGCTGGGTGTGCCCCGAGATCGGCCATGACCCCAAGGAGCCGGACCAACTCAAGAAGCTCTCGGCGGCGGTGGACCGGATCCTGGCGCTGGCGTGAGCCAGCCAGAGTTTGCCCTCCGGAGGTAGTAGAATCGGGGGAGACCTATGGGCGCGGCGCCTTATCTGCTCGCCGTGCTGGTGGCTGGGACTTCGCACGCGGCGGACGCCGCGGGCAGCCGGCAGGCGCCCACGTACTCGGCGGCCAGCATTGTCAACGCCGCCAGCAACGCGGTGGGCGAACTGGCGCCGAACACTGTTGCCATCATCTACGGGACCAACCTCTCCTACGAGACCGCCGCGGCGTCCGGAAACGCGGTGCGTGAACTTGCTGGCGTACAGGTAACGGTGGGTTACGTCTCCGCGATACTCTACTATGTCTCGTCCGGGCAGGTCAATCTGGTGATCCCCAACATGTTGCGGGGGTCCGAGGCCGACTTGGTGCTCTCCCTGAATGCGAAGGCCGGCCCAACCGTCAAGATCCCTCTCCGGGATGCCGCACCGGCGCTGTTCCAGTGGGAAGGGAACACGGTAGTGGCGACGGGTCCCGACTGGACGCCTATTACTGCGGCGGCGCCGGCCCATCCGGGAGACTGGGTCATCCTTTTTGCCACCGGGCTGGGAGAAACCGATCCTCCGGCGATCTGGGGTCAGGCCCCGCAGGCGGCGGCACCGCTCAAGCGGCTGAGCGAGTTTCGGGTGCTGCTGGACCGCGCGCCGGTGGACGCGGGCCGCATCACCTATGCTGGTGTGGCACCCGGTTTCGCCGGGCTCTACCAGATCAATCTGAAGTTGCCGGGGAGCCTCGGCAACGATCCCGAGATCCGGATCGCCTTGGGCAGCCAGATCAGCCCGGCGGGGCTCCGGCTGCCGGTGCGGGCCGCCGCCGGAGCGCAACCCGCTGCCTGGACCATGCGTTAATAACAGTGAGGGGTAGAATCGAGGGAGAGGAGCAATCTATGCGGCAGCTCAGCATGGCGGTTGTGGTTGCGGGAATGGCCGCGCTGGCAGCGGCCCAGGAGCCAAGCCCCGACCCAGCGCAGCCCGGGTGGCGGCAAACGACGCCCGAGGCAGGCAAGTATCTGGTCGAGCCGGGCACCAAGGTCCCGCTGGCGCTGATCAACAGCATCAGCACCAAGAACTCCGCCCGGGGCGACCGCATTTACCTGGAAACCGTGTTCCCGATCCTGGTCAACGGGCGGGTGGTGATCCCGCCGGGCAGCTACGTGGCGGGCACGGTGACCGACGTGAAGCGTCCCGGCCGGATCAGGGGACGCGGTGAGCTGTTCGTGCGCTTCGACTCGCTGACCCTGCCCAACGGGGTCACGCGCGACTTCCGGGCGCGCATCGGCAGCCTGGACGGACGCGCCAGCGAGGAACTGGACCGCGCCGAGGGCAAGGTGCGCAGCGAAGGCAACAAGAGCGGAGACGCGCGGACGGTGGGCGAGGCCACCGCCGCCGGCACCTCGGTGGGCGTGATTGCCGGACACGCCGCTGGGCGCAGCGGCATGGGCGCCGGCATCGGCGCCGCCGCGGGCGCCACCGCCGGGCTGGTGGGCGTGCTGCTGTCGCGCGGCCCGGACGCCGTGCTGGCCAAGGGTTCCACCATCGAGATGGTTCTGGACCGCCCGCTGCGCTTCGAAGAGGATGAGCTGGACTTCGGCGGCCGCACCATGCCGCGGGCGCCCGGCGGCGGCGGCGGCCCCGAGCCCAAACGCGAACAGCGTTCGGTGCCGATGCCGGGGAGGCGCTGGCCGTAATTACAGCTTCACTCTGCGCAGGCGCAGGGCGTTGCCGATCACCGATACGGAGCTAAAGGTCATCGCGGCGCTGGCGATGACCGGGCTCAGCAGCAAGCCGAAGGTGGGGTAGAACACACCTGCGGCGATGGGCACGCCCAGCGAGTTGTACAAGAAGGCCCAGAACAGATTCTGCCGGATGTTGCGCATGGTGGCGCGACTGAGCTTGCGGGCACGGACGATGCCTCGCAAGTCACCTCCCAGCAAGGTGATGCCGGCGCTCTCGATGGCCACATCGGCGCCGCTGCCCATGGCAATCCCCACTTGGGCTTGAGCCAGGGCCGGGGCGTCGTTTATGCCGTCACCGGCCATGGCCACGATGCGGCCCGCGGCCTGGAGTCGCTTGATCCGCTCAGCCTTCTCCTCGGGCGGTACTTCGGCATGCACCTCGTCGATGCCGAGCTCGCGGCCCACAGCCTCGGCAGTCGTGCGGCTGTCGCCACTGAGCATCACCAGGCGCATCCCTTCCTGGTGCAGCCAGCGGACGGCCTCGCGCGCGGATTCCTTTACGGGGTCGGCCACGCCAAGCAGCCCGGCGGGTCTGCCATCGACGGCCATGAAGAGCACGGTCTGGCCCTGCCGGCGGAGCGCCTCGGCCCGTTCGAGTAGCGGGCTTGCATCCACGAGGCGCTGGTTGCCCAGGGCCACCGCGTGCCCGTCGATCACGCCGGTAACGCCCTGGCCGGTGAAGGAACGGAAACCGGCAGGCTCGATGAGGCTGAGCCCGCGCTCGAGGGCGCCGGAGACGATGGCCGAGGCCAGGGGGTGTTCGCTCGAACGCTCGAGGCTGGCGGCCAGGCGCAGCAGCTCGGAAGGCTCAACGCCGGGCAGCGCTTCAACAGAGACCAGGCGCGGCTTCCCCTCGGTGAGCGTGCCGGTCTTGTCCACGACCAGCGTGTCCACCTGGGCGAGAACCTCGAGCGCCTCGGCGTTCTTGATAAGCACCCCTGCGGCAGCGCCGCGACCGGTGCCCACCATTACGGCCATGGGAGTGGCGAGCCCCAGCGCGCAAGGGCAGGCGATGATCAGCACCGCCACGGCGCTGACCAGCGCATGAGTGAGACGCGGCTCAGGCCCCAGCAGACTCCAGACCAGGAAGGTGACTCCCGCGGTCAGTAGCACGGCCGGAACGAACCAGGCGGAGACCGCGTCGGCCAGACGCTGGATGGGCGCGCGAGTGCGCTGGGCCTCGGCGACCGTGGCCACGATCCGGGCGAGGAGGGTCTCAGCGCCGACCCGCTCGGCGCGCATCAGGAAACCGCCCGTGCCGTTCAGGGTCCCGCCAGTGACGCGGCTGCCCGGCGTCTTCTCGACCGCAACCGGCTCGCCGGTGATCATGGATTCGTCCACCGAGCTGGCGCCTTCGAGCAGGACGCCATCCACCGGCACCTTCTCGCCGGGTCTTACGCGCAGGCGGTCGCCCACGCGAACGCCCTCCAGCGGAACGTCCTCCTCAGGGCCGCTCTCCAACACGCGGTGAGCCACCTGCGGCGCCAGGTCCAGCAGAGCGCGAATCGCGCGGCCGGTCTGCGCCCGGGCCTTCAGTTCGAGTACCTGCCCCAGCAGCACCAGCGTCGTGATGGCGGCGGCGGTCTCAAAATACAGGGGCCCCCGGATGGGCACGGCCGCCGCACTGGAGAGGTAGGCCGCACTCACGCCCACGCCGATCAGCGTGAACATATTCAGACTGCGGCGCGCGAGCGAAGCCCAGCCACGCTCCAGCAACGGCCACCCTCCCCACAGCACCACCGGCGTGGCCAGCGCCAGTTGGAGCCAGGGGAAGCGTTCCATCATCGCCAGCACGACCAGCGGGACGGTGAGTGCGGCGCTCACCCAGAGGCGCCGCCGCATGTCCTCCAGTTCGGGATTCGGCGCTTCGGCATCGGCCAGGGACACCGGCTCGAGCGCCATGCCGCATTTCGGGCAGGCCCCAAAGCCCTCCTGTCGCACCTCCGGATGCATCGGGCACGTGTATATCCCGCCCGCTTTCCGAGCCGCGACCGTCAGGGAGGGTTCGAGGTACTTCCCCGGCTCCGCGCTGAACTTCTCGGCGCAGCGCTGGCAGCAGAAGTAGTAGGTCCGGCCCTGGTAGTCGCGCCGGGCCGCGGCGGCAGCCGGGTCCACCAGCATCCCGCATACCGGATCCCGCTGTGGGGCAGGCCGTTCGGTCTGCCGCCCGAATTGGACGAGGTCCCCCATAACACTGTGGATTCAGAAGCTACTCCACGGTGACGTTCGCCTCCAGTATGGAGCGCGGTAGCTCGATCCCGCATTCGCGCAGCCGCAGCCAGAACCTTGGCCGGATCCCGGTGGCGCGGAAGCGACCCTGGAATCTGCCCGCTTCTGTGCGACCGGTCTTCTCGAAAACGAAGATGTCTTGCAGGGCTATCTGGTTGTTAGCCTCCACACCGACGCACTCGGTGAGGTAGGTGACCCGCAGCGTTCCGTCGCTCAACCTGGCGACTTGAACGATCAGGTCCACCGCCGCGGCCACCTTCAGCCGAAGGGCGCGGAGGTCCATGCCCGGCTCTGCGGCCGCCGCCATCGCTTCCATTCGCCGGATGGCATCGCGCGGGCTGGTGGCCTGGATGAACCTGAACGCTGCGCTCTGAACCGCACCGCTCGCGTCGGCGAGGCTGGCGGCGGTGCCGCCGGCTCCGGGTGCGGCCCCGATCACAATGTTGAGACGTGCCCGCGCGCAGGCCCGGCACAGTTCGAGCATCTCTTCGATGAGGACGCGTCTGGGAACGAGTTCTTCGGGCGGGACAGCCTCCATCCCGGCGCTATCCGCGCCCCAGAATTCACCTCTGAGTGTGATTGGCATTTCCCTTCAGTACTGTAGCAGAGCCGGCGAGATGTGCTATGACTCGGTATCTAGGTCGGTATGGGCCGGGGAGTGGTTCCCTTCATCCCGGTGGTGGGCGTGCTCTTGGTGCTGCTTTTTTGCCGCCCGCCGGAAAGGCCGCAAGCGGACCCGCAGGTCATCAACGAGGGTTCCCCGGTGTTCCGTACGGGCTTCTCTCCGGGGGGCAACCTCTTCCAGGGGCTCAACCCGTCCTTCGACATCGAGATCTGGGACGCCTGCTCCGGCAAGCGGTCACACAAGTTCGATGCCCCTAGAGACTGGGGCTCCGCCCTGGCGTTATCCCCCAGCGGCGCCCTGGTAGCGTTGGCACGCGAGGACAACACGATTCTGCTGCGTGATGCTGCTTCCGGGAAGCCAACACTGACGCTCCCCGGGCATTCAAGTCGTGCCCAGCGGCTTGCCTTCTCCCCTGGTGGGGGGATTCTCGCCTCGGTGGCGGGCGACAACACAATCAAGCTCTGGGACACAGCGTCAGGCCGGCTTTTGCGCACACTCTCCGGCCATGCCGACAGCGTGCTCTCCGTGGCCTTTTCTCCCAACGGCAAGAGTGTGGCCGTGGCCGGGAGCGACAACACCGCGGCGATTTGGGACGTTGCCAGCGGGCAACTGGTCCACGCGCTGCGAGGGCATTCTGGGACCGTCCTCTCACTTGCCTTCGCAGGCGATGGGAAGTTCCTCGCTTCGGCGAGCCTGGACTACACAATCAAGGTGTGGGAGCTCGCCAGCGGGCTACCGGTGCGCACTCTGGAGCTCAGGGAAGCGGCCGTGGCGGTTGCTTTCTCCCCCGATGGTGAGCGGCTCGCTTCCGCCGGCGAGAACAGCCTGAATATCTGGGACGTCGCCTCCTGGAACTTGCTGCGCGGCTGGAGCCCCCTTGCGGGCGCCATCGGCCCCCTCATGTTCTCCCCGGACGGAAAGTCGCTTCTGTGCGCCCACCGCGACGGCTCGGTGGTCCGCTGGAACGCTTGCGGCGCCGGGCGTGAGTTTGCCCTGGCGCAGCCGGTGACGGAGACGCTCAATCGCGAGGGTGCCAAAGCGGTGCCGCAGTGGCAGGAGAGTCGAGTCGGCCGTTCTGACCCTTGCACTGATCCGTTCGCCCTCTCCGCCGATTTTCGCTCGCGCCAGCTTGGCGTGGCGGGGCAATCCAAGGAGCAAGGCGAGGAGCACTTCCGAAGGCTGTGGCGGGAGCCCGAGAGTTACGGATGGTTCTTCATCTCCGGGCGATGGAAGTGGACCTCGACTCGCGAGGCAGCCTGGCGCGTGCTCCTGGATCTGCGATTCGACCGGATCTCTCCGCGCCTGCTTTTCTTCCTCAGGTCCATGTTGCCGTTCTGGCTGATGTTGCTGGCGCTGGCCCTCGGGCTGAAGGCGCTGGAATTGCCGTTGCACCAACAGTCTGAGCGGTGGGCGGCTTTGCTGGTGGTGGACGTGATAGCCACGGTGTGGGCTTCCGTGGCGTTGCGCGACTTCTACCCGCAGTTCGCCTTGGACGGCGCCGGCGAGGCCCTCCTGCCCAGCATGTGGCGGCCCGTGATCTTCTGGGCCCTGGTCACGGCTGTCGCGGTCTGGCTGGTCTTCAGGGGCCAGCGGTCCCAGGTCCGGAATACTACCATCGCCAGCGCGCTGCTGCTGCAAGCTCTGATATTTGCGTCAGCTCGCGGGTGGCCGGCCTACTTGGTGATCTTCTGGACCGTACTGGCAGGGCTGACCTGGCTGGCGCAGATCGAGATCCCCGCGCTCCGCCGAGCGCTGATGCCCGCATCAAAACTTCGACGCGCTGAAGATACCGCCCCGCGGGGGCGTTGAGCTATTTCGCCGGCTTCTTCAGCTCTCCCTTCAGGATCTCGACCGCCTTCTCCAGTGGCGCGTCGCGGGCGCGGAGGAAATCCTCCGGCGTGTTGTCCGGCGTGCGGATCATCGAGCCGCCCAGCAGGCATTTCGTCCCAAACGCGACCCTGGAGGAGGCGTCCAGCGGCTTTCTTGTTGAAACCGCCCCACTGCTTGAAGAAGAACGGGATGCCGGCCCTACGACACTGGTCACGAATCTCGAGCACCCAACTCTCTTCCATCGCTCTTGCCCCGGGACCGGATTCACCCCCCACGATGACCCAGTCGATTCCCTCCAGACCCAAATCCGGCAGCCGGCTGAGCAGCGGCTCAAGGGACAAAAACTTGACGTGGGCTCCGGTCCTTCGGAGATGTTCAATTCGGTAGGCATGTCCGGCATCTTCGACGCTGACACCCATCCAAACGTTGGGCGGCCAGTCGATAGCACAGCTCAACTCCAGCAAGCGTGCGGACCGCTTGGTGAGCACCTGAAACTGGTGCCACCATGCGAGGCGCATCACGTCGAAGACCTTCATCAAGAAAGGGGTGGGAACTCGTTCGTGGAAGAGATCGCTCATCGAGTTGACAAAGGTGAGGCGCGGCCTTCTCCACGAGAGTGGGAGGTCCAAAGCCGATTCATGAATGGTGACCTCGAAGCCATTGGTGTAGTTGACTTGCCGCATCGCCTGAAGCCGTCGGGCCATCCTTTCGGCGTAACAGTGCTTGCAGGCTGGACTGACTTTGCTGCAACCCGTCACAGGGTTCCAGGTCGCTTCCGTCCATTCAATGCGCGAACGGTTCATGGACGCGCTCCGTGATGCTCGTATTTGCGCAAGAGATACTCAGCAACTCTCCGTCCGGCAGAGCTGTGGGAGGCGAAGAACAGGTAATACACGATCGCCCCTACGGAGTTCCGCATGGGCAACGGTTGCGGAACGTGCCGGAATCCGGCCACCTGCCGCAGCCGTTTCCGGAAGGCTTCTGGAACCGCCGCCGGCTCGGTCCTCACATCCACATCTCCAAACAAGGTGGGCTCGGGTGTGTAGGCAGCTTGCCGCCACGAATCGTCGCCCCAGAAGGCATTCATTCGCTGTAGGCTGACTTCACCCAGTTGCTCCGGGCGTCTCCAGAGAGCGTTTCGGTTGATGTCCATCACCGGGAAGTTGAGGAACAGGTCGATCGTTCTCAATTGCCCGGCGGTGCGGATCACCTTCCAGTTGAGGTGCAAACCGTACGGATCCAGCACGCACAACCCCCGGCGGTAATCTTCGTATCTCACCTTGGGAAACACTTCGCGCAGCAGCAGATCGTTGCAGTCGCCGTGGTAGATGTGTACATTGGGCCTGTCTCCCACCGTCCGCTTCAGAAACTCGACCTTGCGACCGTCCAGATCGATGAAATAGTACTCCTTGAACGGAGGCTCCACCAGCAGCGCATTCAGCGGGCTCCCTGGGACGAATTCGCGGGTTGCCTTGGAGAGGTGCAGCCCCGCGCCTGCAAAGGCGTCAACGTAGACGTGCTGGAACCGTGCCTGGCGTTTCGAACTGAAGATGGTCGAATATTTGCGAGCGTACTCTCTCAGGATGTCCAGCTTGATCTCCGACCAGTACCCGATCTCGTCGAACTTGAGTTCTCGTCGGCTGGTCATTCGGCCTCTTGTTGGATCGTATCACGAATAGAACAGGGAGGGCATGAATTGTTTGATTCCCGCGCTCGGCCGGGCGCTCATGCCCGCATCAAAACTTCGACGCGCCGAAAACGGCTCCTCGCGGCGGCGTTGAGCTATTTCGCCGGCTTCTTCAGCTCCCCCTTCAGCACCTCCACGGCCTTCTCCAGTTGCGCGTCGCGGCCCTTGAGGAAGTCCTCCGGCGTGTTGTCCACGTAGATGTCCGGGGGCACGCCGTAGTTCTCCAGGTTGTAGCCCTTGACGTTCCAGACTCCGGAGCCGGGCGTGCGGATCATCGAGCCGTCCAGCAGCCGGTAGGAGCCGGTGCCGATCACCGCGCCGTAAGTGGTCACGCCGACCACTTTCCCCAAGCCCAGGGTGCGGAAGCCGTCGGGAAACATTTCCGCGTCGGAGGTCGAGCGCTCGTTCTGCATCACCACCATCGGCCCGTAAAAAGTGCGCTGGGGCCGCTTCATGTCGATCGAGTCGCGCCCGCGGGTGTACTGATACTGGCGCTGCCCCAGGATTTGCAGCAGCTCCTGGTCGATGCCTCCGCCGGGGTTGAACCGCTGGTCGATGACGAGCGCTTTCTTGATGTGGTTATCGCTCAGCTCGCGCTCGAACCGCCGCAGCGATTCGGCGTCCATCGACCGGATGTGCAGGTAGCCGATCTCGCCTCCGGAGAGTTTGTCCACCATGGCCCGCCGGTCGGCCACCCATTTCTCGTACTGAAGAGTGGCGTAGGCCGTGGCGGTCACCGGCTCGACCTTGGTCTTCCAGGCGCCTTCGCGGACCGGTTTCGAGTTCAGGGTGAACTCCATCTTGCGACCCGGAACCGCGCTGTAGAGCTTCCAGTAGTTCTCGCCCGCCTTCAGGTCATGGTCGTTAACGGCCAAAATGAGGTTGCCCACGGCGACCTTGACGAAGTCCTTGTCGGCCGGGCCGTCTTTGTAAACGTAGGAGACCTTGTAGTAACCCGAGGGGTCGGGCTCCAGCTCGAAGCCCGGGAAGCGGGTCTGGACCTGGGTGCGTACGTCCGCGGGCGTGGCCGAAATCCCGGTGTGAGAGGCATTCAGCTCACCCAGGATCCGGCTGATCAGGTCGTGCATCTCCTCCTGGTCGGCCACGTACTCCATCAGGGGCGCATAGGTGGTCTTCACCTTGGCCCAGTCGGAGCCATGCATGGCCGGGTCGTAGAAACGGTGCTTCATGACACGCCAGCTTTCGTCGAAGACCTGCTGGCGCTCCGCGCGGTGGTCCACCTCGACCCGGAGCGTGAAGCTGACGCGCCGGCGCGCATCGCCGCCACCCCGCGCCGAAGGCGGCCCCGCCGCTGCGGAAGGCGCGCTGGGCGCCGCCGCTGCGGTTGCCGCGCCGCCTGCGCCCACATCGACGGAGTAGATTCCGTTGCCGTCCATGAAGTAGATGGTGCGCCCGTCCCTGGAAAACTGCGGTGAGGAAATGCCGCCGCCGAAGAAGCGGCCGGGCGTGGGCGGCCCTTCCTCGCTGACGCTGGGTTGCGACACGCTCACCCGCGTCATGCGCTCGCCGTCCTCCTGGATGGTGTACAGCGCCGAAACCCGGCGGCCGTCTTGCTCACCGAACGCGGTGAAGGCGTACAGGCGGCTGTCGGGCGAGGCCACAACGGTTCCCACGCTATCTCCCAGGCGGGTGAGCTGGCGGATGCGGCGCTCGAAGCCGGTCCAGTCGATCTTCACCTCGACCTTCTTGGGCGGCGCCACCGGCGGGCCTTCCTTGGCGGCGGGTGTGCGCGGCCGGCTGGTCTGCTCCGCCGCCTGGGCTTCCTCCTCGCTGTCTATGCCGCGGTCCGCCGGGTTCTTCTCTTCGGGCGTCAAGGAAACGCTGTAAAGCTGCATGGTGCTGGCGCGCTGCGTGGTGGCTAGGCCGCCCTGCTGCGTGCCGGCGATGAAGAGCAGCTTCTTGCCGTCCGGCGTCCACCGGGCGCCGGTTTCGCTGGAGAGGTCGTCCCGCTGGATGTGCCGCTCCGGGCCGCCCGCGGCCGGGATCACATACACGTGGGGGCGGAAGTTGCGGTCCACCTTGGTGTATGAAATCCAGGCGCCGTCGGGCGAGAGCTGCGGGTTGGAAATGTTGGTGACTTCGCTCGAAGCCACAGCCTCAGTCTTGCTGTCTTCGAGCCACACCCGGTAGAGCTTGTGGTCCGAGGCGGTGTACAGCAGCGACTTCGAGTCCGGCGCCCACTCCAGCGCCGCTTTCTCGGTGTCGGAATCCGACAGCTTCTTCAGGTTCTCGCCGCGCTCGTTGGCGATCCAGACCTCTTCACGCCCCGAGCGGTCCGAGGTGAAAGCGATCCACCTGGCGTCGGGCGACCAGCGCGGGTTGGTGTCGCGCATATACGACTCCGTGACCCGCTGGGCCTCGCCGCGATCCGTGGCTACGGTGAAGATTTCGCCGTGGGCCGAGATGGCGGCCCGCCGGCTCGAAGGCGATAGCGAGAAGCCGTCCGCCTCGTTCTGGATGGCCAGGGTCTCGACGGCGTTTTCCTTGTCGTCGGAGATGATGTTGAGCTTGATCTCGGCGGTCTTCCCCGAAGCGGTGTCGAGCTTCCACAGCCCGAAGTTCTCTTCGTAAACGACGACCCGCCCGTCGCTCGAAATCGAGGGGAAGAACAGGTTCCCGCTGGTGTGCTGGGTCACCTGCACCGGCTTGCCGCCGCGCTCGGAGATCTTCCAGATGTTGTTGACGCTCTGCATCACGGCGGCGCTGCCCGGCTTGACGTTCTTCTCGTTCGCCAGCCGGTCCGCGACGAAGTAGATCTCACCCTGCGCGCCGTACATGGGCCACAGGTAGTTGCCCTTGTACTCCTCGTCGCCCAGCCGGGTAGACTTCTTGGCCCCCACGTCCATGACCCACAGGTCGGCGGCGTAGCTGCCCCGGTAGTGCTTGCGCCACCAGACCATGGGGTGGCGGTTGAAGGCCAGTTTCTTGCCGTCGGGCGAGTAGCTGCCCCAGGCGCCCCAGTCGGTGGGGATCGCCTGTTCGAGGCCGCCCTCGATCGGCACCTCGTAGAGGCTGGGGATGCCGGGGAACAGCACTCCGCGAGAGGCCTGGAAGATCACCTTCTTGCTGTCCGGGGTCCAGCCGGCCACCAAGTCATTGCCGGTGTGGAAAGTGAGCTGGCGGGGCTGGCCGCCCTGGCTGGGGATGACGTAGACGTCGTAGTTGCCCGCGCGGTTGGAGGAGAAGGCGATCCAGCGCCCGTCGGGCGAGAAGCGCGGGTAAACGTCGCGCGCCCGGTGAACGGTCAGGCGCTCGATGCCGCTGCCGTTTTCATTGGCGACCCAGATATCGCCCAGGTAGCTGAAGGCCACTTTGCCCTTGTGATAGCTGGGGTGCCGCAGCAACCGGGCCTGGGCGAACGTCGCCCCTGGCGCAAGCAGTATCCATGCCGTCGCCAGCAGAATCGTTTTCTTGATCATGGTGAGACTCCTGGAATGATGACTGGTCCGTTGGGGTATTATACGCCAGGAGCGCCGTTCGGGAAAAAGCGTGCGGTGCCAACAACCCTGCCAGGCCGGCGGCGCGCCTGTTCGATGTTGACCTCAAGCAGCGTTTCTCCAGGAGCGCCGTGGTCGATGTGGAGCCGGACGGCAAGCAACGCGCCTTCGCGCTCCAGTGGCCCGGCGATATCAGCAGGGCATTTTTCCTGAGCCTGAAGCTGGCAGACGCCTCGGGCCAGGCGATTTCGGACGACTTCTACTGACTCTCGACCGTGCCCGAGATCCCCGGCACGCAGGGCGGGGGCGATGGCGCCTTCTTCATTGACCCGGAATCCCTCCCCGACTACACCGACCTGGCCAAGCCGCCGCCGGTGACTCTCAAGCCCGCCCATCGCTTCGAGCAGCACGGCGCCGAGACGGTGGGGCAGGTCACGGTCGAGAACCCGGGCCAGACGCTGGCCTTCCTGTTGCACCTGGGGGTGACCAAAGGCCCCAACGGCCAGGAAGTCTCCCCCTGGTACTGGTCGGACAACTACTTCAGCCTGCTGCCCGGCGAGAAGCGCGCCCTCACCGTGCGCTTCGCCACCGACGACCTGGCCGGCGCGCTGGAGGTGAGGGTGGCGGGCTGGCGCTGAGGTCCGGGTGGCTTGCGATAATAGGACGATTCCTCCGAAGGAATGAAACCACCGGACCGAAGGCCAGGAGGGACCGTGATTACCCGCGTGAAGCTGGGGTACTTCAAGATGTTCGAGCAGCAGGAATTCGAACTGTCTGGTCACATTGTGCTGGCCGGGCCGAACAACTCTGGCAAGACCACCCTGCTCCAAGCGATCGTCGCCTGGGACTTGGCGCTTCAGAGATGGAAGCAGAGGCGTGGACCGGAGAGCGGCTCCAAAGCCAAGCAGCGGACCGGAGTCCCTCTGACGCGGAAGGACTTCACCGCAGTTCCCCTCCGAGAAATGAATCTGTTGTGGACTGACACTCGTACGGCCCTCAGAAAGGACGAACTCCGAGCGGACCAAAGCCTAGGTGAGCCACGGCCGCTCACCATCGCTCTAGAAGGACGGACGGGCCATGAACCTTGGGAATTGGCGTTCGAATTCCGCTACCAGAACAGCGAACTGATCTACGTGAAGCCCTCGCCAGCCCACACGGACGGTCTGGCGAAGGTGGCGGAGACCTTCCGGGTCGTTCACGTTCCAGCCTTCTCGGGCATCGGCGTCGAGGAGACGCGTTACGACCCACCGTATCAGGATCTCCTGGTCGGCCAGGGTAAGGCCGGCGACATCTTGCGCAACCTTCTCTTGGAGGTGTACCAGAAGCAGGACACGTCCGACTGGGAGACGCTCTCCCAGCAGATCCAGGACATATTCGGCTACACTCTCCTCCCCCCTGAGTACGAGGGGCGGCCGTTCATCCTTTGCCAGTACCTGCCTGGGGTGCCTAAAGGCCGGTCCAAGGGCGGGTTGGCGCAACTCGACATCGCAAGTGCCGGGAGCGGTTTCCATCAGGTGTTGTTGCTGCTTGCGTTCTTCTACGCCCGGCCAGCGACCGTCCTGCTGCTGGATGAACCGGACGCGCACCTCCACGTCATCCTTCAGAAACAAATCTACGATCGACTGCGGGCGATCGCCGGAGAGCGCTCCTGCCAGTTGGTGGTGGCAACGCACTCCGAGGTCTTGATCGATGGTACGAGCCCGAAACTTATCTTGTCGTTCTATGCCGAGCCGCATCGCCTCCTTTCGGACGTGGAACGCGACCAGTTGGCGGAAGCTCTGAGACGAATCACGGCCATGGACTTGCTGCTGGCCGAAAGAACCCCAGGGGTCTTGTACGTGGAGAACGAGTCGGACTTCAATCTGCTGAGAGCCTGGGCGCGAGTGCTCAATCATCCGTTGGCGCGGTGGTTTTCCGAGAGCCCGTTCTGGCACAGCAACCTGGGACGTCACCCCCGAGAGGCCAGGGACCACTTCTTCGCCATCCGTGCGATCAAGCCCGAGATGCGTGCGGTACTCCTGTTGGATGGCGACAACCGCGCGCTCCCGGAACATGAGGTGCGGGCGGATGGCCTGCTGGTTCTGCGCTGGGAACGCTATGAAGCCGAGAGCTATCTCATTCACCCTGAAGCCCTGCTGCGCTACGTCGAGTCGCGGACCGCGGCTCTGTGGCGTGGGCCAGCCGAAGAGCACCTCCGCGACCAGCTTCCGCCGGCGGTTTTTCGGCATCCACTGAACAGCCACTACTACTTGGTGAGTACTCCAGTCAGCAAGACGCTATTGCCGGGTTTCTTCAGGGCCGCTGGCATCGACATTGGCAAGCAGGAGTACTACTTGGTGGCCGAGCAAATGCGCCCCGAGGAGGTTGCTCTGGAGGTGCGCGAGAAGCTCGACGCGATCAAGAGTGTTCTTGGCCTCTGAGTGCGGCGGCCCAGGGCCAGCCCACTCCCGATCCGCCAGTGCCGATCTGGCGGGCGCGAGACCGCTGGTGACGGCCGCGACCAGGCCAGTGACCGGTCGGCTGTCGAATTGACTTCCGTCGCGGCTTGTGTCACATTGTAGTCAGATGTGACACATGGAAAACCCGCCCAGGAACGCACAATGAAGAGACTTACCATCCGCCAGATGCGAACGGCCCTGACCCAGCTCGACGAACTCGTGGCCCACGAGGGGGAGATCGTCATCACCCGCCGCGGCAGTCCGGTGGCTCGCGTGCTCCCGGTTCACCGCAGGGGCCCCATGCCCTCGCACGCCGACCTCCGCGCCAGCATGCCACGGCTTAATGTGGGCAGCGAGGTGCTTGTCCGCCTGGAGCGGGACAGCCGGTGACGGCGCCCTACATCGACACCAGCGCCTTGGCCAAGTGGTATCTGAACGAGCCGCGCTCGGAGGAGTTCGAGACCTTCATCCGGCAGCAGGAGTCGGCAGCGGTCAGCCGGCTGACCGTGCTCGAGTTGCGCTCGCTGCTGGCGCGGCGGCGGAGGTCGAAGGAAATCGATGCGCGCATCGAGAACCGGGTCTTCTCCGCGTTCGAGAGTGACGTTCGCAGGGGTTTCCTGCTCGTCCATCCCTTGCAGGACCAGCACGCGGTGGCGGCCATCGAGATTCTTACCCGGCTCCGGAACCGTCCTCTTCGGAGCCTGGACGCCCTGCATTTAGCGATCGCCCAGGATCTCGGGGCGGTGTGCATCGCGACCGCCGACCGGGTGTTGGCCGAGGCTGCTGCCGCTCTCGGGCTGAGGACCGAGCGGTTCGACTGATGCAGGCCACGCCTCTCGGTGCCTACCCCTCCGCAAGCCACCCGTCCAGCAGGCGGATGATGCGGTGGCCGTAGGCCGCCCAGTTCTCGTTGTGGGTCACCTGGATGATGGTGGCGCCCTCGTCGTTGAGCTTCTTGAACAGTTCCATGATCTCGCGGCCCTGGCTGGTGTGCAGGTTGCCGGTGGGCTCATCGGCCAGGATCAGCTTCGGGCTGGCCACCAGCGCCCGGGCCACCGCCACAAGCTGCTGCTGGCCGCCCGAGAGCTGGCTGGGGAAGAGATCCTTCTTGCCGACGATTTGAAACCGGTCCAGAGTGTCGCAGACGATGCCTGCGCGCTCGAGCACAGCTACTATCTCGGCCGGCGGAGCCGGACTGTACTTCTTGATCTCCAGTGTAAGCACCGTGAACGGCAACACGGCCAGAATCGCAACCGCGGCCACGAGCGCGACCTGCCAGCCGCGCCTAGCGCCAAGGGCATACGTCCCCCGGGCGATGGCGATGGCTCCGATTGGAGCGACAGGAAGGAAGTAGTACGGGTGTGCGTTGTAGAACAGGTAGAAGAGCATCTGCACCGCGAACCACGAGAGCAGGAACTTGTCCGAGGGCTGACGCTTTGCGGCCAGCCAAAC
>CAYGVJ010000054.1:0-30360 GCA_964353255.1 uncultured Solibacteraceae bacterium
GAGTCTCACTCGTTGCAGCGCCGTGAAGTTGTTCTGGAACGACATGCCCGAACCGGCGCCGGCTACCCCCCCGGAATCTCCGGAACAGGCTACACCGTTACATACCGGGCAGACCCGACACGTGGGGTAGAGGCGCTCGCGCGCTCTTGCGAGCACGTCCCGCGCTGTGAGTGGTGTCGTGCCAGTGCCGGGCGCGCTTGACTGTACCGGTTGTTGCGCCGCGGCTCTCGTCGGCAGCACGACCTGGCTGACCAGGCCTCCGCCGCCCAGAAGCGCTGAGTTCCGCAACAGATTGCGCCGGTTGAGATGGCCTCCATCCCCGGCAGGCCCTTCCCACGGGGGCGCGGGGGACTCCTCTACCTTATCGGGGTGGGCAGAAGTGCGATCCTTGTTCTTGTCCATGGCTCTCTCCAGTCTTGGGCTTCGTCCAAGAACTATCATCCAGGGTTTTCGTTTTGGTCGCCTGGCCACCGTCGATTGTACGTCCGATGCGCGGCCAGCATCACGGTCTTAAACGTCTAACTGATCACGCCTTTGCGCACAGCGTAGAGAATCAGCTCGGGGACGCTGTGCAGGTTCAGTTTCTCCATCAGGTTGCCGCGGTGCGTCTCCACCGTGTAAACGCTGAGATTGAGAAGGTTGGCGACGTCCTTGTTGCTCTTGCCCTCGGCCAACAACTGCAAGATCTCGCGCTCGCGGGGCTTGACAACGCCGTCGTCCTGGACGGAGACGTGCAGCGCCCCCGCGTCGTGCCGCACGGTGACTCGGGCGCGGGCGGTCTGGACGCGCCGGATTGACCGCTCGGCGTCGGCGGCCATGACAAGCATCAAGCCGACCAGGACACTGAAACCTGCCCAGAGAGGAACCCCGCGGGAGAGCGCGGCCCACCGGAGCCAACGAAGCGGACTTTGTATTGGCGCTTCTGGATTCGCCATGGCCAGGCGTCGCCGGACTTCTGCCGCTTCATGCTACTCCGGCGCGCAGTGCTGTGACAAGCTGACCAACCCTCCGCGAGGTGCCGTAATCCGTCCGTAGCAAGCGGCTGCTTCGGTGAAGCGCCCGCTGTCGTAGCGGGCGGGTCCATGGGCTTGTCACCGGGCCGGTGAGCCAGCCGGGGAGCTGGCTCGCGGTCCAGGGGGACCGCCCTAGTGTGGGCCGTGGTAGGGCGGACGCCCACGTCTGCGTTCGGCCCCCTGGCCGAACTCTTTCCTACGGACGGATTACGCCAAGTGTGGGAAACGAACCGCAGCCGGGTGTATACTGGAACCTGCCCACAATGTCACGCGCTGCTACCCTCCCCAAATGCCTCCTTCTCCTCGGGCCCTTGCTCGTGGAGCCCGTTCACGCGCTCATCGTCCCCTCAGACACTGTGTTCCCCTACGTTGTTGACGGCAGCGGAGTTGCCGGCTACAAACTCGGGACGTGCCTGGACGTCACGAACAAGGGGCCGAAGGCGAATGTGGAGATAAGCTCGTACCGGCCGGACGGAAGCCCATGGGAAATCCAGCTTGGCGGAAGCAAGGGCTCTGTTTTGAACCCGACGCTCGCCAGCGGCGCCACGTTCTCGGCCTGCACCCCGGGCCTTGGCGACCGCAGGGAAGGCTATCTTGCGCTGCGCTCGACCTCCAATCTCTCGGCGTATGCAACATACTATTCAAACTTCGCAGGCCAGCCCGTCATCTCCACGCCACCCTCGTTTGTCATGACTACCGGGACGTTCCGCGCCTCTGCAATAGGCAACCCGGACAGCTACAAGACGTTAGATGACTATCTTGCGCTCAGTCACACATCCTTTTCATGCGTAAACCCAAATAACTACGCAGTCACGCTCAGGTTCCAGCTCTACGATATGACGGGCAAGTTCCTTCAAGACATTTGGCTGTCTTTACCCGCCAACACGCAGGTTATAGATTCGCTCTCCAAAAGGACTGGGCTCACGAACTACGACGGCAGCGTGTTGGCCAGCGCGGGGGATGCGGGCAGCAAGCCGGCGAATTTCGCCTGTTATGTGTTGAGGCTTCAGAACGGGGGCTATGCCAATTCCCCCATTTCTCCCGGGCCGGTCTCGGACGGAACGACGAAGCTCACGCTCTACGAGCGCACGCTGGACGGTCTTCCCTCTCAGTTGCCTGCCACTTTGAGGGTGAGAATCAAAGGCAGGGAGTCCACTCTCATTCTCCGGCCTGACAGGGAGGGAAAAGCAGGCGCGGCTATCAGCCCTGAAGGCCAGCCCAGGCCTCAGTGACGGTCATGCACATCGCCAGGCGCAGGAGAGGCCTCAGGGCGATTGACGGCGTCATCGAAAGCGCCCGGTGTGTAAAGGTCAGGGACCTGAGTGGTCGCGAGGCTGAAACCTGCACACACCTGCGTTTGCCGCCAGCCTTATACAGCGAGTACGCAGCCTACGCCGATTCGGCCGGTCTTAGAACGATCCGTGCTGGACGAGAGGCCGTCTCCAAAGGAAATCATGAAGGCGCCTCTCTTGCGGCCTTGCCCGTTCTCTTCGGCAGCGAGGGCACGCAGTCGAGGCGGGGGTTCCTAAGGCGCGCGGGTCTTTTCGCTGCCGCATCAGCCGCATCAAGGGCGGAAGAGCCCGACACCCGGCAGGTCCACGTCTCTGTGGACGCGAGGGATGCGGAGAGCGAGATGACGGTCATGGTCGAGGTGCCAGGCGGGCCGAAGTTCTACGACTTCAGGTGGAAGAAAACATACCCTGCCGGAACCTGGGGTGCGGAGGAGCTCAATGCATTCCTGATAGAAAGAAGCAGCGACGAGAAGGCGCCGTTTGACTACGGGCCGAACCCGAACGCGCCGATTGAGTATGCAAGCTGGCGGTTCACGCCCGGGACAAAACCGATGGAGAAGCTGGCCTTCATGGACTGGATGCATAGCACTTATGTCAAGGAGGCGCGGAGAAATTTCAATCCCATAAACCCAATGCCGCCCGGGGAAACATGGCTCTGGGACCTGCCGGTGCGGATTTACCTCAACAGGGCGGAAGCGGGAGACGCATTTTACGAAGTGGGGAAGGAAGCGATGAGGCGCGTGAATGCCGCATACTCGCTTCTAGAGGAAGTTTGTCAGCTCAATGGCAGCAATACATACGTCACATACCCTGAGGGGTCTGGAACAGATGCTTCAATTCCAAGACTATGGCTGGGGCCAGGGGTGTATAGAATTCGAATCAGTAAATTATCCACACCTAATGAAAGGCTTGTAGCAGCGTTTATAGTTGAGTTGTTCCATATACTCTTTACATCCGGTCAACACAGCCCAGCTAGGAACCATGTCATATACGCAGGTAGTGGGGGCGCAACATCCATCAGCCAAATGGAAAGCGACTCCCTCAGGGATTTGTACAGGCTTGACAGATTGCAGAAGCACGCCAACATGGACAATTATGTCTTCCCGTCCTTCGGCCTGTGAGGGAATGGACAGGCGCTCCAACGGACTGCTGGCAGTGGAATGTGAGGGTGCGCGGACAGCGGGCTCAAGCGCGCAGCGTCGCGCTAAGGTGCGCCCCACGGGAGCGCCGGTGAGTTGGCGTCTGGGTTCGGGCCGGCGCTACGCTTCGGGTTTGACTGGGTAGCCCGCCGGGACACACCAGTTTGGTGCATACTGGTGACATGAGGTCTGCAAACAAGACTGTGCGGCAGAGCGTCAGCCTGCCGGCAAACGTCGCGGCGCAGGTGCGCAGGATGGCAAGAGGGCGGCGGCTGAGTGCTAACCGTATGCTGGTCGAGCTGGTCGAGAACGGGATCGACGCGGAAAGGCGAAGGCAGCAGGAGTTCTTTGATCTTGCAGAGCGGTTCCGCAGGGCGAGCGACCTGGAAGAGACCAAGCGCCTGGGCGATGAACTGGGTCGCATGGTCTTTGGCAACTGATGCCCAAGATCGAGAGTTGGGACATTCTGCCTCCCGGTGTCCGCCAGCATTTGATCGACCGGATGCGTGACCGGGCAATCAGTATCTCCGACCTCAATCAACTTCGTCTCTGGATCGAGTCGCGGCCGGATGTGCCAGAGGGTGACTGGCACAAGGACTTCGGTTCGTTTAAGATCTGCGGCCGCGGATCGTATCCGAAAACGTTCTTGCTTCGTGACCAGGCGGCCAAGGGCGAGGCCCTCTGACGAGATTGCACCCGAGTAGTTGCCCGCGCGCGAACAGCCGTGCAGTTCGCGGGCCGGCGGCAGGCTGAAAGCCCGACCCCACCTACTACCCGACAGCGCAGGCCTGAAATACCCTGTCGAGGCGAAAAACCGAGGGGCGCCCGCAAGCACCTTTTGATCAGGAGTAGAAGACGATGGCGCGAACACGCAACAGAATCCTGATCCTGGGCGGCGGAGTCCTGCTGGTTGGCCTGGTGGGTTCCTGGGCTTACTGGCGGGGCGGAGGAGCCTACCAGTACCGGACAATGCCGGTTACGCGGGGCGATTTGAACCTCACGATCTCGGCCACCGGAACGCCGAACGCCGTGGTTACGGTGCAGGTCGGCACGCAGATTTCGGGCATCATCCAGGCGCTGTACGCCGACTTCAACACGCGAGTCCAGAAGGGCCAGCTCGTCGCGCGTATCGACCCGACCATCTTTGAAGCGCGCGTCAACCAGGCGACGGCCAGCCTGGAGGCGGCACGCAGCGCGGTGGTCAACATGCGCGCCATGATCCAGAAAGCCACCGCCGAGGTGGCTGGCGCGAAGGCCGGGGTGGCCAGCGCGCAAGCCAACGTGGTGAAGGCGCGGGCGAGCGCCCAGGAAGAGAAGGTGAAGCTGGATCGGCGGGTCGCGCTGGTAAGTGAGGGTATCCTGTCCAAAGAGGACCTGGACACCCAACAGGCGATCTACGACAGCGCCGCCGCCATGCTGGATGCGGCCCAGGCCGAAGAGCGGGCCGCGGCCCAGAACGTGACCGCCGCCGAGGCCCAACTGGAAGTGGCGCAGACGCAACTGGCCTCCGCCGAGGCGCAGGTGCGGCAGAGCGAGGCCGCGCTAAAGCAGGCCCAGATCGACCTCGACCACACCTTCATCCGCGCCCCGGTGGACGGCGTCGTCGTGGCGCGCCGCGTGGACGTGGGCCAGACCGTGGCGGCCAGCCTTCAGGCGCCGACGCTGTTCGAAATCGCGCAGGACCTCACCAAGATGCAGGTGGACACCAACGTCTCCGAGGCCGATGTCGGCAGGGTCCAGCTCGGCCAGCGGACGACGTTCTCCGTGGATGCCTACCCGGGCCAGTTCTTCCACGGGGAGGTGGTCGCCATCCGCAAGGCGCCGATCAACGTGCAGAACGTGGTCACCTACGACGTGGTGATCGCGGTGACGAATCCCGACCTGAGACTGTTCCCCGGCATGACCGCCAACGTGAGGATCCAGGTCGGGCGGCGCGGAGGGGTGCTAAAAGCGCCGAATGCCGCCCTGCGCTTCCGTCCACCCGACTCTGGGATGCAGGCAGCTCCGGCCACGCCGGCCGGGCGGGGCAACCGCCCGGCGGCCGAGCAGAAAGTATGGGTGCTGGGCAAAGACGGCAAACCGCAGGCGGTGACGGTCACCACGGGCCTCACTGATGGCACATTTACCGAAATCACCGGAGGCGGCCTCCGGGAGCAGGATCCGGTGATCGTCGCCGCCCTGCTGCGAGCCGAGGCTTCCCGCTCCAGTGCGCCGGGCGCGCCGACGGGCGGGTCGTCCTTCGGCCGGGGACCGAGGTTCTAGATGAGCAAACTACTGGCCAACGTGAGAATCGCCCTGAGCGCTTTGCGGGTGAACCGGCTGCGCTCGGCGCTGACCATGCTGGGCATCATCATTGGAGTGGCCGCGGTCATCGCCATGGTGGCGGTCGGCTCCGGCGCCAGGGTGCGGATCGAGGAACAGATCCGGAGCATCGGCAGCAACCTCATCATCGTCATGTCGGGCAGCATCACCACCGGGGGCATGCGCCTGGGCAGCGGCGCGGGCCTCACGCTCACCGACGACGACAGCGCCGCCATCGGCGCGGAGTGCCCCTCGGTCGCGGCGGTTGCGCCGGTGGTCCGGGGCGGCGCCCAGGTGATGTACGGGAACAATAACTGGGCGACATCTATTCTAGGCACCACCCCCGACTACTTGACCATCCGGGATTTGGCGGTCATCCAGGGGCAGCCGTTCGCCGTGCAGGAAGTGGACAGCGCCGCCAAAGTGGCCCTGCTGGGTGACACGGTGGTCAGAAACCTGTTCGGCGACACCGATCCCGTCGGGCAGGTCTTCCGCATCCGCAACGTGCCTTTCACCGTGGCCGGCGTGCTGGCGCCCAAGGGACAAAGCCCCACCGGACAGGATCAGGACGACGTAATCCTGATTCCCATCAGCACGGCGAAGAAGAAGGTGCTGGGCGCCAGCCAGGCCAATGCGCGCTCGGTCGGAACCATCATGGTGCAGGCGCGCGCCCCCGCCCTCATGCAAGCCGCGGTGGACGAGATCACCGCGCTGCTGCGCCAGCGCCACCATCTTCAGTCGAGCCAGGACGACGATTTCACGGTCCGCAACCTTTCCGACGTGTTCGCCGCTCAGGAGGATTCCGCGCGCGTGATGGCCATCCTGCTGGGCGCGATTGCTTCGGTGTCGCTGCTGGTGGGGGGCATCGGCATCATGAATATCATGCTGGTGTCGGTGACCGAGCGGACCCGCGAAATCGGCTTGCGCAAGGCGATCGGCGCCAGGATGCGGGACGTTCTTCTGCAATTCCTGGTCGAAGCCGTCACGCTCTCGGCGCTGGGCGGCACGGTGGGCATCGCGGTCGGAATCGGCGCCTCGTCCCTGATCTCGTATTTCGCGCAATGGTCCACCCTGGTCAGTCCCGGAGCCATCCTGCTGGCCTTCGTCTTCTCGGGGGCGGTGGGCGTCTTTTTCGGCTACTACCCGGCGCGCAAGGCGGCCCTGCTGGATCCCATCGTGGCCCTGCGTTACGACTGAGGCCGGGCGCGGATCAGAGGTCCCGCAAGAAGCGCCTCACCTGGTCGTGGTCTCCCAGGAACACGAAGGTGGCCGCATCCTCTCGCAGGAGAAACAGGGCGCGCAGGGCCAGCCCAATGCGGACTTCCCAGACGCCGCTCGGGTGGAGTTTCCGCAGGCCCGCTCCCCGGTAGGCATGGGGCTGCCGGAGCGCTGCCTGGAGCCCCAGCAGGACGCGGCACACTGCGGCACGCTCGTCCGGTGAGACCTCGGCCCAAGCGCGCAGGAAGCGCTCTGTCAGGGTGATGCTCAAGGCTTTCTCGCGGGGCGGCGCTTCAAACACTTCACCGCTTCCGAGGCGGAGCGGAAAGTCTTGCGTGGCTCGGACTCCGCCATCTCCCAAAGCCGCCGGGCCTGGCGGTCCGACACCTGGGGCGCCAGTTCCAGATCGGAGTCGTCCACCGGACGCAGGCAGGCCACGGGGCGCGAATCCTTGATAATCACCACGTCCTCGCCGCTTCGGGCCAGATCGATCAACCGGCCCAGGCTGCGGCGGGCCTCCGACACAGATTGAGTGATCATAAGATTACTTTAAACATACCGAATTCATCTCACCCGACACAAGGGGGCCGCGTGCTATGTCCCTGCATGTTGAGGACGGGCTGGCCTGGAAGCTGTGAAAAAATCGGGCCACAGCTCGAGGAGACAGGCAAAACTGCCTGTCCCACGCTGCAATCAGAGCACTTAGCCAACTGTGGGACAGGCGGTTTCGCCTGTCCGCGGATTTTTTCACAGCTTCCTGTCCCTCAGTTGCGCTATGACTTCTTCTCCCGGCGCTTTTTGGCCCAGCCTTCTTTGGTGACCTGACGGGCGCGGCCCAGGGCTAGGGCGTCGGGGGGGACGGCATCCGTGATAGTCGAGCCGGCGGCGATGTAGCTGCCCGCGCCGATCTCCACCGGCGCCACCAGCGTGGCGTTGCTGCCCACGAAAGCGCCATCGGCGATGCCGGTCCGGTGCTTCCGCTCTCCGTCGTAGTTGCAGGTGATGGTCCCGGCGCCGATGTTGACGTCCGCGCCGATCTCGGCGTCGCCCAGGTAGGCCAGGTGCATGGATTTCGAGCGGGCGCCCAGCCGGGTCTTCTTCAACTCGACGAAGTTGCCGACCTGCGCGCCGGCCTCCAGATGAGCGCCCATCCGCAGGCGGGCGTAGGGTCCGACGCGCGCGCCGCGCTCGAGGCGCGAGCCCTGGATGATGGTGTAGGGGCCGACCTCGACGCCGGCGGCGAGCTGGGAATCCCGGAGGATGGCTCCCGCCCCGATGCGGCAGTCCTCGCCCACGCTGGTGCGGCCCAGAAGCTGCGCGAAGGGCTCGATCACAGTGTCGCCGCCGACGCTGACGCCGGCATCCACGGTCACCGTCTCCGGTTTCTCGACGGTGACGCCTTCCAGCATCAGCTCCCGGACCTTGCGCTCTCGGAAGAGGCGGTCCACCGCGGCCAGCTCGACCCGCGTGTTGATCCCCAGCACTTGGCTGGACTCGGTCAAGTGGAATGCCTGGACCAGGTGCCCGGCCGAGCGGAGGATCTCGACGATGTCGGTGAGGTAGTACTCGCGGGCCGGGTTCTCGGGCCGGATCTTCTCCAGGTGCTCCCACAGCAGCTCGCCCCGGAAGCAGTAGATGCCGGAGTTGATCTCCCGGAGGGCCAGTTGCTCGGGGGTGGCGACCTTCTGCTCGACTATGGCGCGGACGAAGCCGTGCTCGTCGCGCAGCACTCTTCCGTATCCGGTCGGGTCCTCGAGGGAAGTGGTGATGACGGTGGCGGCGGCACTGGCCTCCGCCTGGCGGGCGATGAGTTCACGAAGCGTGGCCGCTTCGAGCAACGGGCAGTCACCGTATAGGACCAACAGCAGGCCCGGGCGGCCAGCCAGCCGTTCCCGGCAGACCATCACCGCGTGCCCGGTTCCCCGTTGCTCGGCCTGGAGGATGGACCCTACGCCGCGGTCCTGGACGGCGGCCTGAACCTGTTCGGCTTGGCAGCCCACCGCCACGAAGACGTCTTCCGGGGGCGCCACCTCCAGGGCGGTCTTCACCACGTGCTCGATCAGCGGCAGGCCGCCGACCCGGTGGAGGACCTTGGCCTTGCGGGATTTCATCCGCGTGCCCAGGCCGGCGGCGAGAATCAGGATGGTCACTGGGGTCTGCATGTTCAGGCGGTGGCGGTCAGGCTGCGTTCGCTGCGGCGCTGCCGGCTGTGCCGGGCCAGCTCGAGCACCACGGCGGCCATGGCGGCCGGGTCGTGGCGCACCCGGTCGGATTCCTGCAACAAGTCCCGGGCGATGACGGAGAGGCCCATTCGCGAGAGCCGGTCGAGGTCGTTCTCGACCGGACGGGCTTTCTGGCGCGCGTATCGCCGGAGCAGCGGCTCGCTGACCGGGCGGGTGTTCACCACGGCGTAATCGAGCAGCTTCGAGCGGGCATGCTTGTGGACAGCGGCCACGTGATCGGCGGCGCTGAAGCGTACGGTTTCGCCGGGCTGCCACATCAGGTTGACGAAATAGGCCTTCACTGCCGGGGACTCCCGGATGGCCCGCGCGATTCCCTCGACCAGCAGGTTGGGCACCACGCTGGTGAACAGCGAGCCCGGCCCCAGCGTGATCAGGTCGGCGCGGGCGATGGCTTCCAAGGTTTCCGGCAGGGGGCGGCAGCGCCTGGGTTTGAGCGCGATGCTCAGGATGCGCGACCGGCTCCGGCTGATTCTGGTTTCACCCAGCGCCGTGCTGCCGTCCTCCAGGCGCGCCTCCAGCGCCACGTTGGCCGTGGTAGAGGGGTAGATTCTTCCCACGATCGCCAGCACTTCGGAGGAGAGCTTGACCGCGCGGGGGAAGTCCCCGGTGATGTGGCTGAGCGCGGTGAGAAACAGGTTGCCGAAGCTGTGGCCTTTCAAGCCCCGGCCCCGCGCGAAGCGGTAACGGAACAGCCGGGACAGCAGGGCCTCATCCTCCGACAGGGCCAGCATGCAGTTCCGGATATCGCCTGGGGGCAGGACGGCGAAGTCGCGGCGCAGCCGGCCGGAGCTGCCCCCGTCGTCGGTCACCGTTACGACGGCCGTGATGTCCACCGGCGCGCGTTGTTCCCATCCCGCCGCCTGCTCCAGGCGCGCCGCCGGGTGGGCGTAAGGTTTCAGGCCGTGCAACAGCGTGGAGAGTCCCGTGCCTCCGCCGATGGCCACAATGCGATACGGCTCTTCAGGCCAAAAGCGCGGCCCTCTGGTTTCCAGCCCGGTCATTAGCCCTGTCCAAGGAAGAAGAGGCTTCCCAGCCGGCTTCATCGGCAGATCGGAGCCTCTACTCCAGAAGCCTCAGTTCGCGCGTCTCTTTTCCGGATACAGCAGCTCCTGCAAGGGCGGTCGCTGGCCGATCTCGGCGAAATCGGGGTCGTTGCGCGCCACGATGCGGTTGCGCGGTTGCAGCTCGATGGCCCGCCTCATGTGCGCGCAGGCCCCCTCCAAGTCTCCGCCCCACCCGCGACACAGCGCCAATACATAGTATAGATGATCGTTGTCCGGGGCTTGGGCCAGGGCCTCCCGCAGATGCTGCTCGGCGGCCTCGATGCGGCGTTGGTTCATGAGGGCCACGGCGTAGTTGTAGTGCTCCTCGGCGGTCCTGGGGGCCTGGGCTGGTCCCGTGATGCGCCGGTCGCACATGCGGGAGTGTAGTGAGGCGGTGTGGCTTATCTCCCGGCTCGGTCCCCGCGCGGCCTTCTGGAACAGCTCCCTGGCGGCGGCGAACTGGCCGCTGCGGAACCGCGCGATGGCCGTCTCGAAAGCGCTCACCTGTTCGGCGCCCTCCAGCGCTCCGGCCGGCGCGGCGTCCTCCGGGATTGCAATGGCGCCGTCGGCAGCCTCAGGCCGCCGGTTCGTCTTCCTCATAGACCGGGAGGATCTCCAAGTCCTCGGCTTCGAAGATCTGGCCGCAGTCCAGGCACTCGACGTAATCCACGCCGTCGCGCCTGGCAATGACCTCGGTGCGAGAATGCCGGCAAGCCGGTTCCATATAACGGGAGATTATTCCCTATTCTATTCGCGCCGCCGAGCTTGTCAAGGCCCGCCCAGGCGCCCTACAGGTGGATGGCGCCTTCCAGGTACCTCACGGCCCGTCCCGCAATCAGGACGCGCTCGCCGCGGTGTTCGCAGAGCAACTCGCCCCCACGGGCCGAAACCTGCCGGGCGTGCAGCCGGGTCTTGCCCAGGCGCTGCGCCCAGTAGGGCGTAAGCGTGCAATGGGCCGAGCCGGTGACGGGATCTTCGGGGACTCCCGACGCCGGCGCAAAGAAGCGGGAAACGAAATCCACGTCGCTGCCCGGAGCGGTGACGATCACCGCGAAGTGACCTACCTGGCGCAGCGCGCCCATGTCCGGGGCCAGGGCGCGGACCTGCTGCTCGGATTCGTACACCGCCAGGTAGTCACGCGCCTCCCAAAGCTCGGCCGGCGCCGCCCCGAGCGCCTGCGCCAGCTCCGGCGAGGTTGCGCAAGGCCGGGGCATCCGCGCCGGGAAATCCATGACCAGCAAATCCCCCTGGCGGCGCACCTCGAGGGCGCCGCTGCGCGTCGAGAAGCGCACCGCCTCGCGCGCCGGCTCCAGGTAAGTGAAGATCACGAAAGCCGAGGCCAGCGTGGCGTGCCCGCACAGGTCCACTTCCACCTCGGGGGTGAACCAGCGCAGCTCGTAGAGGTCCCCGCGCCGGACGAAGAACGCGGTCTCCGACAGGTTGTTCTCCGCGGCGATGGCCTGCATCTGGTCGGCGGGCAGCCACTCGTCCAGCGGGCAGACCGCCGCCGGGTTGCCGGCGAACAGCCGGTCAGTGAAGGCATCGATCTGGTAGAGAGGTATCGGCACGATGCTCTGATTCTAACCGACGCCGAAAGCCGGGACAGTACACCATTTTTCGCGAAGGGTAACGGTTCTGGTGGGGAGAGGATGGCTTGCGCGAAAAACAGTGTACTGTCCCGGCTTTCCGGCTTTCCTACTGCACCCGCAGCCGGGTGCTCTCGTTGCAGACGAGCTGGTCGAAGATCGCCAGCACCTGCTTGCGGTAACGGTACAGGCGTCGCAGGGAGTCGCGGAAGGCGCCGTCGAAGAGCGGCGACCTCAGCCACTGCCGGGCCAGGGAGGCGGGAACGTCGATATCCCGCCGCAGCACCTCGACGGAATGGCCGCGCAGAAACAGCCCATAGAACAGCGCCGCTTCCCGCTGGGGAGCGTCGGCTTCGCATTGATACCCGGCCGCCATCCGTCGAACCTGTATCCCGGAGGATTCCAGAAAACGTCAGTATAAACGCCTTGCCAGGGCGCAATCAAGCCCTGAAAAAACCTGCCCGCGGGGATGGCGCTCTAAGGCTGCGGCAAGGTCAAAATGCGTTCCAGGACGACCTGCCGGTCTGGCGAGGCCGCCTCGGCCAGCGGCTTCAACGCACCCTTACGACCGATCAGCGCCCAGGAATGCTGATAGCCCAGCGCGCGGATGGACTGGCTGCCGAACCAGGAGGCAATGGCCGTTCGGGTGTCGTCGCTGAGCCGGTAAGTGGCCTCGTCGGCCACCGCCATGAGCACGAGGGTTCCCTGGGGCAGGCGCGCCAGGTACTCGCCGAGCGCGGCGGAGGCTTGCTGGTCCCCCCAGGTGTCAAAGCTGCGAACCGCGGAGAACGCACCGCTCACCGGGTTCACGCTCATCACGCTCAACCCGCGCCCCGGCCCCCCGCCAGTGGTGGAAAACAGGGTGCGCCGGTTCCAGTCAAATCGCGCCAGGGAGCCCGCGAGGAATCCCCCGGAGACTACCCTCACCGGGATGTCGCCCTGGTCGGGCAGCACCGTCAGCCTCAGGGTCAGTTGCCCGGAAGCGCCGCCGCTGTACCCGGCGAGGATGAGGGCGCTGTCGGCAAGCGTCGGCGTGCGGGGTGCGGCCCGCACCGTCAGGGGCACCGTCTGTCCGGGGAAAGCCACCGGGATCTCAAAGGCAATGCCCTCGGGCGCCCGCACCGCCTGAAAGAGCACGGCGCCGCAAAAGGCGTTGATGCCCTCCACTTCGACCGTCACCGTGCCCGGCTCCCCGCCCGCCTGGATCGCCACCTCCGCCGCACTGGGGCGTAAGGCGATGCCCGGGCGGTCCTCGGCGCCAGCCACGCTGAGCGGATAGAGGTTGCTGGCGATGCCGCCCGCCAGCAGCCGCAGGCCGCTGCCGCCAGTCCGTTCCATGCCCGGCGGCACCTGGAGGTTCACCTGGTGGACGCCCAGCGCGCCCTCCAGCGGGCCGGAATACGACACCCGCACCCGCCGCCCGGCCAGGTCTGCCTGAACCGGATCGGCGCCCGCCGCCCCCGTTCCCAGACCGGTGGCGTAGACCTCCAGCCAGTCCCCGGGCCTGGCGCCGTTCTGCTGGCTGGCGACGCAGTTCGAGCCCGCCCACACCACGCCTCGTGGAAAGATCCCTGGAGCATAGCGCTGAAGCAGAACCGGCAAGGCATTCCCGGCTGCCCCGGCACGGTACGCCACGGCTTTGATTTCGCCCGGCGCCAGAGTGGGCGGAACCTGTGCGCTCAGCTCCGCCGGAGCCGACATGCCCAGCCGCGCTGGTGTCCCTCCCAGGCACAGGCACGTCGGCCCCAAGTGCAACGGCCAACTCCGGTCCGCCGTGACCGTGGTGGCCAACCGCTCCCCGGACACCCGCACCAGGGCGCCGGGCGCGGCCAACTCCGCTCCCGAGGCGGCATTCTCGAGCTTGACCAGGCGAGGCGCGTCCGCCGCTGGCGCGGAGGGCGCGCCGCCCCAGAGCCTGGCCAGCGCCCCGAAGACCGCTCGCGCGCTCAGGCTGTCCAGCCCCGGCTGCTCGGTGGCCGTGACCCGGAAGATCCCCATCCATCCATCGTTCCGGAGGCCGTCCGGGGACTCCGGCTGGCGGACGCCCGCCGCCGAATGGCAACTGGGATCCGGGCCCTCGCGCCACCACTCGTCCAGGAAGCCGGCGTAGACGCCGCCCAGAAGCCAGCCCGCCGAGGCGATCTCCCGCGCCAGTTGGCCGGCCACCTCGGCCTGGGTCTGTTCGTCTTCCTGTCGCGTGCGCTCGTCGAAGGCGTCCACCCCGAATTCGGAAATCAGCACCGGCTTGGCGGCTTGGCGCCGCGCCTCTTCCAGGCGGCCTCCGAAGCTGCGTCCGGGGTTCGCGTTCCAACACCAGAAGGACAGCCCGGCGGGGTTCCTCACCAGTTCGGCGGCGTCGCTCACCGTGGTGGTGATCAGCGGGGGATCCTCGGGTTCCAGCTCGCGCACGACCTCGGCCGCCTCGGCCAGCAGGGCGAAGAACTCCTCGGCGGAGCCCGCGAACGCCTGACTGTAATTGCGCGTGATTTCGTTGCCGAAGACGTAGCCGATCAACCGCTTCTGGCCACGAAATCTCCGGGCATAGCTGCGAAACGCCTCCAGTATTGCCGGCTGGCGGGCGGCGATCGTCTGAGCCGGGTCGTAGAACGGCTCCAGCGGAAAGCCGGCCAGCCAGTAAAGCCCAGTGGATTCGAGCAGCGATAGAAACATGCTGTCGTCGCCGGGCAACAGGGAGCGAGTTCTGACGGTGTTGGCCCCGAGCGCCGCTATCAGGGGGAGGTCGCGGGCCCAGCGGCAGGGTGCGGCGGCCATGGTGGGGCCCGCGCGCTCGCCGATGGCGGCGTTCGAGTAAACCACGCCGCGGACGCAGAAGGGTTCCTGGCCTATGCGCAGTGAACTTCCCTGAAGTCGCACCCGCGCGGCATCGCCGGCGGCGCCACAGGCGGCCGCCAGCAGGCACAGCACACCTGCTCTGTGGATCCTCCCCGGCTGCATAGAAGCTTCTCAGTGACTAGGTGCTTTCCCGGTCGAAATCGTCTCCCCGGATTCGATAAGCGCAGCGTGGGAAGCGGCTGCCGCCGACTCGGTTGGGCGCTGTTCCTGCCAGTCTGGCTGGCAGGGGCTGAGGACCGGCTGCACTTGAAGGCCCGGACGGTGGAAACCGTCGAGGATCCCTATGACTACCTGGCCGCGCCCCCGAAGCGGCGGGCGGGCAGCCGCTCTCATCTCATCTTGCAGTTCCGCACGCCCCCCTCCGCCGCGCAACTCGAAGAGCTGGGGCGCCGGGGCATGGCGGTGCTCGAGTATGTGCCCGACTCCGCGCTGCTGGTAGCAGCCGACGACTGGCCGGCGCTGGAGGGCCTCGAGGTGCGCTGGGCCGGCCGCCTGCGGTGGTACGACAAGCTCAGCCCGCGGCTGGCGGAATCCGCCGCCGCCGGCGATCAGCCCGCCGTCCTGGTGGTGACGTTCCACCCGGATGTGGAGCCGGCCGAGGCGCAAGCCCTGGTCCGCGAGCAATTGCTGGAGATCCGGGCGCATGCGGACCTGCGGCCCAACCAACTCCTGGTGGAAGGGCCGCTGGAACGGGTGATGGGCTTGAGCGAGTGGGAGGAAGTCTCCTACATTTATCCCGCCTCCCAGGACCTGGTGGAGGGCCGGCACGTGTACGCCTGCTGGGCGCCGGGAACGCCTCTCGGGCCGGTGGGCGAGTATGTGGCGCGAGTGGGCGACGGCTGGGATGGCTCCGGTCGAAACCCCGTGGCGCTGGCGTACTTCTTGCAGCGACTCACCGCCAAGCTGCCTGAGGCGCAAGCCCGCGCAGAGGTTGTCCGCGCGCTCAACGAGTGGAGCAAACACGTTCTGGTGAGTTTCGCTGCGGCCGCCGGCGAAGCCGAGCCGCGCTCAATCGACATCCTGTTCGCCCGCGGCTCCCATGGCGACGCTTACCCCTTCGACGGACGCGGCAAGGTCCTGGCGCACACTTTCTACCCATCGCCTCCCAACTCCGAGACCATCGCCGGCGACATGCACCTGGACGATGACGAAGGCTGGGCCATCGGCAGCGACACGGATCTGTTCACCGTGGTTCTGCACGAGGCCGGACACGCGCTCGGACTCGGCCATTCCGACAAGCCCGGCGCGGTCATGTACCCTTACTACCACCGCGCCACAGCGCTGACGGCGGAGGATATAAGCGCCATCCGCGAGCTGTACGCGACCCGCGAAACGACTACCGATACCCCCACCGCACCCACGACGCCCACCACGCCTACTACGCCGACCACGCCGACCACGCCCACGACGCCCACCAACCCGACGCCGACGCCGGTGCCGCCCGCTAACCCGACGCCGAAGCCGCCGAGCACGCCCCCATCCACACCGTCCACTCCCGGCAGTCGTGACAAGGTCGCGCCGGCGCTGGTGATCATCTCTCCGGCTTCCACCAGCGTGCTGACCTACGCCTCCAGCATCGTTCTGCGGGGCACGGCCAGCGACACCGTGGGCGTTGTCGAGGTCACGTGGTCGGACTCCCTCGGGGCCTCGGGGCGGGCCCAGGGGACCACCAACTGGGTGACCGGCGAACTCCCGCTGCGCGAGGGCGCCAACACCCTCACGGTTCGGGCGCGCGACGCCGCCGGCAACGTGGGCTGGCGCTCGGTGGTGGTGACGCGCCGGCGGCGGTGATGGCGGCCTCTACCGGCGCAGCAGCTTCTCCAGCTTGGAGCCGCGCACCAGGATGGTCTGCTTGCGCTCCGGCCCGGTCGAGATGGCGCCGATCTCGACGCCGGCCTGCATCTCCAGGAACCGGAGGTAGTCCTTGGCGCGGGCGGGCAGGGCGCGGTAGGCGGTGATTCCACAGGTGGAAGTCCGCCAGCCCGGCAGCGTCTCGTAGACGGCTTCCACGGCGCTCAAGGCCCGCGGGGTGGCAGGCAGCTCCTCGATAAGCCGCCCGTCGAGCTTGTAGCCGACGCACGCCGGAATGCGCTCGAAGTGATCCAGGACGTCCAACTTGGTGATCACCAGGCTGTCGAATCCGTTGATGGCGGCGGCGTATCGCAGCAAGGGGGCATCGAACCAGCCGCAGCGTCGCGGCCGTCCGGTGACGGCCCCGAATTCGACCCCGTGCGTGCGCAGTCGCTCGCCGTCTTCGCCCGCGGCCTCGGTGGGGAAGGGACCGCCCCCGACGCGCGTTACATAAGCCTTGGAGACTCCCACTACTCCGTCAATGCGCCTGGGCGGCACGCCCGTGCCGGTGGAGGCGCCCCCGGCCGAGGCGTTCGAGGAGGTGACGAAGGGGTAGCTCCCGTGGTCGATGTCCAGCATCGTTCCCTGCGCCCCCTCGAACAGCACGCGCTTGCCGCGGGCGATGGCCCGGTTCAGCAGCATGGCCGTGTCGGTCACCATGGGCCGCAAACGCTCCGCGTACGCCGCGTACTCTCGGAGCGTCTTCTCGCCACCGACCGGCTCGCTCAGCCGGAACGCCTCGCGCAAGGTCGCTTTGTCTTCGGCCAGGCGCTGGTACAGCTCGCTGAAGCGCTCGGCGTCCAGCAGGTCCGCCATCCGGATGCCGCGGCGCGCCACCTTGTCCTCGTAGCACGGCCCGATGCCGCGCGAAGTGGTGCCGATCGCCACCCGGCCGGGGCGCCCCTCGGAGACGCCCTCCGCCATCCGGTGGAACGGGAAAAGCACGTGCGCCCGATTACTGATGAACAGCCTGCCCGCGGTCTTGACGCCCACGGCCTCCAGGGCCTCGATCTCTTCCAGCAGCGCCGGCGGGTATATCACCACGCCGTTTCCAATGACCGCCTGCTTGCCGGGCCGCAGGATGCCGGTGGGGACCAGCTTCAGGATCACCTTGCGGCTGCCGATGCGGACCGTGTGCCCGGCGTTGTGCCCGCCCTGGTAGCGGGCCACGATGTCGAAATGCCGGCAGAACAGATCGACGACCTTGCCTTTGCCTTCGTCGCCCCACTGCGCTCCCAGCACAATCAGGTTGCTCATGGTCAGGCCAAGAAGCCATTGTAGCGTAGCCCCTGTGTTACGCTGACCATGATGCAGCTTTCCGACGCTTTCCTGGCGCTGGGAGAAGAGGGATTCAGCCAGCTCGTCCGTCGTATCTCGATGGGCAAGCTCAGAACTTATCAGCTCTACGACGGCCTGAAGACGCGCGCTCACCTGCCCAAGCTCAACACGGAGAACCTTCGCCGGTCCGCGCCGCGGCTCTGGACGCGGCTGGGGGGCCGCGACGAGGAGCTGGCCAAGGAACTGGCTCAGGCCGTGCTGGTCTCACACCTGGAGATGATTCAGGCCATCCTGGACTTCCTCGGCATCCCCAACCAGAACGGTTTCTTCGAGAAGAACCTGGATGCCTCACCCTATCTGACCGAAGGCTGGCAGCAGAGAGTCTACGAGAAGTTCTGCGGCTTCTACCCGGAGCCTGCCCTGTTGCTCTACATCAACCACCTGGCCTGGGAGCTGGCCAAGTCGCCGGAGGTCTTCACTCCACCAGCGGATCGCGCGCTGCCCGACACGCCGGGCACGTTGGGGCGGGTTGCGGAGCTGGAATGAATCCGGATCCCGTTCGGGCGGCAGCGTCGCCTGGGGCCTCGACGGTTCTGGTGGACATCTACGGTTTCCAGGCGGAGATCCGCGGCTCCTCCCCCCAGGTAATCGAGGGTTTGGCTGCCGACTTCACTCATTTCCGCTGCCAGCGAGTCGAGCGTCCGGTAGTGGTGGAGCTGATTGAGCAAGAGCCGCCCTACGATTCGGCGCCTCCCGTCCGGGCCACGGTCTACACGCCGCGCAACATTTCCTACCGGCAGGGGCCGCTGACGTATGTGGACTACTCCGGCCGGGGGCTGGGCATCCACGATCGCCGGGAGGGCAGCTACCGGGTCTACAGTTTGGACAGCGACCTGCTGTACGAAGCGGGCTACGGATTCCTGGTCTCCCAGATGGCCGAACACCTGGATGCGCGGCATCTGCACCGGATTCACGCCTTGGGGCTGAGCGTGGCGGGGCACGCGGTGCTGGTGCTGCTGCCGATGAGCGGAGGCAAGAGCACGCTGGCCGCCGAGCTGCTGAAATACCCCGAGGTGCAGTTGCTCTCCGACGATGCGCCCCTGGTGGATCGCCACGGCACGGTGCATGCGTTTCCCCTTCGTCTGGGTCTGCTGCCGGGCTCCGAGGGCCAGATCCCCGCGGAGGCTCTGCGCCGGGTCAAGCGGCTCGAATTCGGCCCCAAATACCTGGTGAATTACCGCTACTTTTCCCACCGGGTGTGCGCGGAGGCCCAGCCGGGCCTGGTCTTTCTGGGCAGCCGGAGCCTGTCAAGAAGCTGTGAGATTCACCCGGCCAGCCTGGCTGCGGCCACGCGGGCGATGATCACCAACTGCGTGGTGGGGATGGGGCTGTTTCACGGGCTGGAGTTCCTGCTGCACAGCAGCGTGCGCGAGTTGGCCGGCAAGACCGGCGTGGCCTGGTCTCGCTTCCGCAACAGCTTTCGACTGCTCCGCCGCTCCCAGCTCTACCACCTGGTGCTGGGCCGGGACACCGAGGAAAACGGGCGGGTTCTCATCGAGTTTTTGCGGCGGACATACGGCGCGGGCGGTTGAGGCCCGCTCAGCTCTTCCTGCTCACCGGCCGCCGGGAGCGCGCGGCTTCCAGGAAGATGACCCCCTGCCGTAAGCCGGCCAAGAAAGCCCCCAGGGTGAAAGCCGCGTCTACGCTGTAGCGGATTCCGGCCAGCACTGCGGACCGGAGCGGATGCCGCCACTGGAAGCGCACGCTGAAGTACATGACTCCCGCCAGCAACGCTGCCAGAGCGATCGCCAGCGCTGCGGTGGTGGCGCCCAGCAGGGCACACGCCAGAGCCGCCGCCGGCCCCAGGTGGAGCACGTGAAAGCTGCTGAGGAAGACCAGGCTGTGGATGGGGAAGGGCAGGTCCAGCAGGCAACTCACGCCCAGCGGCTCGGAAGGTGTCCCGGGCACGGTGAACCGGTAGAACCGGAGCCGGGGCCCTGGCACGTGCTTCCTGAACAGGTAGGGATGACCGGCGCCGTAGCCGAACCACTGCCGCACTAACCCCCCGAAGGTGCGCCGGTCCAGGTGCTGGATCCTGGCCGACGGCTCGTACCAAAGCTCGTAGCCCGCCTTGGCCACGCGAATGGACATGTCGATGTCCTCACCCGTTCGGCAGAGGGGATCGAATTCGCCCGCCTTCTCCAACGCCGCCCGGCGAAAGGCGGCGTTGTTGGTGGCGAAGAAGGGATGGAAGATAGTGTTCTCCTTCCTCGGCAGGTAACCGCGCTGGAAAGCGCACCTGGTGATGTCGATGATCACTGGCCGAAGGCCTCCCGATCCGCTCGATTATGCTCGTCGATCAGCGCGGTGGCCAGGTTCAGCCACACCGTCTTGCCGCCTACGGCCCCGATGTTGGGGTCGCGGTAGAAGGGTTTCACCAGGCTTTCCACCCAGTGCCGGTCCGCCACACAATCGTCGTCGGTAAACAGAATGATCTCGCCGGTGGACTCCCGTATCCCGCGGTTGCGAGCGGCGACAATGCCCGGGGTGGTTTCCACCACGGAGCGCAGGGGCAGGCGGTCGCGGTACTTGCGGAGAACCTCCGCGTAACTGGCCGTCGAGTTGTTGTCCACCACCAGCACCTCGTCGGGCGCCAGTGACTGCCGGGTCAGCGACTCCAGCAGCCGGTCGATCAGCTCGGGCCGGTCTTTGGTCGCCACTACCACCGAGGTGGTCAGCCTGCGCTCACCCGTCATGGGTCACCTGTTTGAGATAAGAGACTGCGGCCGGAATGAACCTGTCGATATCGGCCGGCGAGCCCTCCACCTCGCTGCGATAGGCCTGCTCGAAAAGGCGCAAGAACGGGGCCGGCGGGAATCCCAGCCGCTCAAGTGCCCGCTGGACCGCGGGCAGGGTCAGTGGGAAAACCACCTCACCCGTCCGAACCGAGTCGGCTACCACGTTCAGTTGGAGGTGCTTCCAAAAGATCCGCAGGAAGTCTAGCGTGCTGGCTTTGTAGATCCGCGTGTCTTCCAGGGCTTCGTTGAACAGGCGACACTCCTCCGCCACGAAGTCCGCCACCGGTCGCGTCCAGGCCGCGCGGGCAGGCTGGCGGATACCGGCACCGTCCAGACACGCGCCGGGTTGGGCCAACGCCAGGAATACGTCTGGGTTTGTCCCTGGGACTAGGATGGCCTCCCAGGCGCGGAACAAGTCGCGGACGTGGACCTGGAAAGCGGATGCTGGCATCAGCAGAAAGGCGTTCACGCGACGCCGCAGGTGGCTCTCTTGGGCCCGCTCTATCAGGTGAGCCAGGACCCGTACCTGCTCGGCAGTGGGCAGCCTGTCGGCGGCCACTTCCAGCATCAGCAGCATCTCGTCCATGGCGAAAACCAAACCTGAGACCAAGTACGACGCGCGGTAGGCATCGCCCCACCGTTCGCGGGTCTGGGCCACGATCTCGCCCACCAGCTCTTCCTCCGCGTCTGTCCGGAGCGCCTCTTCCGGCGGGCAGTCCAACCGGACCGCCACCTGCGTGGCGGGCTGCCAGCCTGGCTGGCGCTCCAGACGGCCGTGCAACCCCGCCAGGTATCGCAACAGGAACTGCGTAGTGTCTTCCACGATGGCCCCGTCGTAGCGCAAATGGCGTCTGGCGGAGCTCTCCCGCAGCCTGTCGAGGAACGTGCCTGGTGCTCCATCCTGCCGCTGCTGCGCCTCTTCCACAGCCTGTTTTCTGGAGTAGGAAAGCGCCTGGCCGCCCAGGATGCCCTCCATGCGTAGAATCTCGGCGACGGCCTTGTAACAGGCGCTGTTCGTGGAGACCTTGTCGGCCAGCAGTCGGTTGGAGCGGAACATGAAGCGGGCGAAGCGCGACCACCAGACCTTGATCTCCATCACGTAGCCGTCGAATGCTTTCTCGGGGTCGAGCGGCGGCAGCTCGCGGATGTAGTCCCTGCCAAACAGCAGCTTCCAGGTCTGGCGGCCTTCGGAGAACCGGAACTGGAAGTGGGGATTGGTTTGATAGCGCCTGCGGAGGCGCTCGGGGGTTTCGGCGATCTCCCCGGGATCGAACAGGGGGACTAAGCTCGCCAGCCGGCGGTAGCTTCTGGTCAACCGCTTTTCCTCCTCGGCGTCAAACTCGCCGATCACGGTGAGATCGATGTCGGTGAGGCCGGCGATCAGCTCGCCGGAGGCGAACCCGCGTCTGAGATATATCGCGCGCGTGCCCGGGAAGGCCTTGAAGCGGATGACCGCCAGCCGGACCAGGAGCTCATAGACCGCCCGGTACAGCCAGATGAAAGGCGGAAAGGAGGTGGCGGCCAACCACCACCGCACGACCGGCTTAAGCGATGAGAGAAGCCTCCAGGACGGTCTTTCACCCATTCAGCCACACAGAACTTCATTGTAACTTTAGAGCCCGGCGCCCGGGAATGTGCCCGGTACCAGGACCAAGGTTTCTAGAGTCCTGGAAGGACACAGGCAGGAATGCCTGTGCCACCTGTGGCACAGACATTCATGTCTGTGTTCTCGTTCCACCCTGCGGCTGGCCTGCCACCTCTCGCAAGAGCGCGTGGTAGGCGGACACCACACGTTCCAGCGAATGGGCCTGCACCGACTGGCGGGCGTTGCGTCCGAGCTCTTCGCGCAGTTGCGGATTCTCAGCCGCGCGCAGGGTCTTGCTGGTCAGATCCTCCAGGTCCCCCGTGCGGAACAAGAGGCCGTTGCGCCCCTGCTCGACGACCTCACGGGCGGCCGGTATGTCGCTCGCCAGTAGCAGCCGGCCGCAGGCCTGGGTTTCCAGATACACCAGTGCCTGCGTCTCCACTTCGGAGGGCATGACCACGATGTCCGCCAGGTTCAAGTAGCCCGGGACGGCCTCATGAGCGACCCAACCGGTGAAACGGAATCGCCCCAGGATCCCCTTCTGCCGGCAGAGGTCCTCCATGTCCGCCCGGTGCTCTCCCTCCCCAACCACCACATAGATCAGCCCTGGATTCCGGCGGAGGGCCATCTCGGCGGAAGCAACAACGTCCAGGGGGCGCTTGACGCTCTTTAGGTTCGACACGTGGGCCACCACGATGTCCTCGGCGGAAAGGGACAGCGACCGGAGCAAGGCGGGGTCTTTGGGTCGCGGCGCAAACAGCGCCGTGTTGACCGGATTGGGAATCACGCTCACGGGGCTGGTTTGGGCCGCTCTAAGCCGCTCAGCCAAGTACATGCCAGGCGTCACGATCCGTGCCGGTTGGCGGAGGCGATGGAGGATTTCCTGGCTGAGGGGTTCCGGGTAGTACCCCATCGTCAAGCGGTGACTGATAAGACCGTGCGCGATTAACACCGCGGGCACGCTCAGGTCCCGCCGCAGATCCCGGAAGTACCACAGGCAGGACTCCCGGCCCAGGACGATCACGTCGGCCGGCCCCGCAGAGATCAGGGACGGAAGCAGCTCCTGCACTCGGGTCTGCTCGAACTGCATGCCTTCTTGGAACAATCCATGCAGAAAGTCCGGTGTCGTCATGTTCCGCCGGACTACGAACCGTGTGACCGTGAAGTTGGGAAAAGCGGCCGGAAAGGAGTCGGGAGCGGAAAGGGCGTCCTCGCTCAAGGGCGCCAGCGCGCGGATCCGGTGACCCATTCCGGAAAGCCCCAGCAGGAGCTGGCCGCACATGACGGCCGAACCGCCGGGATGCGGAGGCAGAGTGCCGACGTACAGGATGTCGAGGGACTCAGGCCCGGCGCGCTGGGGCGCTTCGATCACGCGAAAGCCTCCTGGATCAGCCGGTGGTACACTTGCGCTCGCTCATCCCAGGTGTGGTTCCGCAACATGTATCGAACGGTCTCTTCTTTTTCCCACGGGTTGCGGATGGCCGCCTCGATGAGCTCTGCCATCTGCCGGCTGTCTCCGTAGGGAGAGATGAACCCGAAGCCCGTTTCTTCCAGCAAGTGATTATTGGGAACCGGTGTCTCGCTCACCACGGGCAGGCCGGCCCGCAGGTAGTAGTAGAGCTTGCTGCTCTCATTGTGCTGCGCCGCGCCCTGCGCCAGAACGATACCCACGTGGGCGAAATACTGATAGTCCCATACGCGGCTGTTCTCGACCGGCCCAAGGCAGGTCACACATGCCGCATCAATCTGGTCCACCCGGCCCGGCCCGATCAGGCAGAGCCGGATGCCTCTCCTTTTGAGCAGGCCGCCCAGTTCTTGCAGCCTGGCCTGCCAGAGCAGATTGACCTCTCGCTGGGTGTCCGTGTAGAGGTTGCCGATGTAGACGGCGATGCTCTCGGGGAAACTCCGGTACGGATTGTCGCGCGGCTCCGGAATCACGCGGTCCACGCCGGTCGGAACCAGCACAGTAGGCGTGCTTCGGCCGTGGCTGGCCTGCCAGAGCAAATGGCTGGGCTCGGTCAGAAGCGACACATATCGGCTGGTGGTCTGAATGCGCCGCTGGGTCTCATAGAGCGCCGCCCGTTCACCGCCGGAGAAGTGGGTGCCTTCCACTCCGTCCCGATCGCCGACCACAGAGCCCAGTTTGCTGATGATGAAGGGGTGCCCGGCTCCCCCGGCCGCGCAGAGCGCGTCGAAGCCCCGATGAAACAGGGTCTTTACGACGTCGTACCGCTTCCAGTCAAAGGAGGCATACGGTACCGCGCGCACTGAGCGATCGTTAGCCGCCGAGGGGACGGGTCCATCCATGATCATGTCCACCTGGTAGCCCATGGCGGCCAGCGCCTCTGAGATGCGCAGCCACCGGGTGGTGCTCATGGTGCAACACGCCACCCCGTCGTGGAACAGCTCCCTTCTATACAGCGTGGCGATCCGAACCGCCGGGCGCTTTCCGGGATTACGTTGCTCAGGCGGCGGCATCTCCTCACTGTATAGTGCTCGCTCGAAGTCCGGCAAGGTGAGAGGCTAAAGTACTGGTCCAGTACTGGCCGAGCGATGAATCGGGTCGTCGGAACCGGTCCGGGCCTGTCGCGGCCTACCGCCGGTGCTGCTCCCGCAATACCGCCGGGTCATCCAGGCGCGGGGAGGGCTTCGGATCCAGCGGCTCGCGGGCCTGGGCGGGGTCGAACAGCCGCGGGTCGATCGCGATGGCCTGGTAGGGCGCAAAGTCAGGCTGGCCCGTGAAGCAGTCGCTCAGATCCGAGGCGGCAGCGTCGAACAAGTTGAGTGGCGGTATTCCGAAAAGGCGGAAAACCGTCTTCAGCAGCCCCGGGAAGCTCGAATTCACGTGCGAAACGTAGTTCTTCCGGGCGTACGGGCTGACCACCAGAAGCACCGTCCGATGCGAGTCGATGTGGTCCACCCAGCCTTGCGCGTCGTCCTCGGTGATGAGGATGGCCATTTCTCTCCACCACGGCGTGTGGGAGAGGTACTCGACGATGCGGCCCAGGGCGTAGTCGTTGTCGGCCATGTAGGAAGCCTCGAAGGGGTAGCCGTCCTCCGGCCGCGGCTTGGTCAGATGGTCGTTGGGCAGGTGAATGAAGATGAAGCGCGGGAAGGGCTCGCCGCCCCGGACGTATTTCTCCTCGATCTCGGCGATGAACTGCGCGGCGCGGTACTGATCCGGGATGTTCATGTTGTACTGCGGGTAGTGGCGTGAGGTGTTCCGGTACAGCGGCTCCGGCATAGGCACATTGGTGAAATATCGCGCCCCGGTGGGCTTCAGCCCGGTCCCTTCGTTGACCCCGGCCAGCTCGAATCCCTCGCCGTAGTTGCGGAAGGAGATGCCGTGGCGTTCCAGGTGGTGCCAGATAGCGCCCGCCTCGAGCTGCTCCTCCGGATGGACCGAGGAATTGCTCTGCGCGAACAGCAGCCGGCCCGGCGCGCTGGTGGGCAGTCGGAAATCCTTCTGGCCGCCGTAGGCGGCCATCAGTGAGCTTTCGGTCCAGGCATTGGGGTAGGAGCCCACCAGCCAGTGATGGCCGTCCACGCTGACCTCCGAGTCGGCGTAGAAGTTGTCGCTGAAAGCCCAGCGTTCGGCCATGGCGTGATGATTCGGGGAGACGTTGACGCCGCTGAGCGCTACCCGCGCGCGCAGCGTCCGCCGATCGCTGGCGACCTCCGCGTTTCGGCCGAAACGGGCTAAGGCCGCTGATCCGTCAACCCGGCCGTTGGCGGCGCTCTCGAGGTCCCCGAAGACCTCGTCGAAGGTACGGTTCTCCTTCACGATCAAGACTATATGGCGGATGGCGCCGGGCAGGGCCGCGGCGGGCTTCTCCTGCGGCGCCAGCCCGTTCAGTTCCAGCACGCGCGCCGTCAGTGCCGGCATCTCCTGGCGCGAGGGGAGCGAGAAGATCGAGATGGTGCCGCGCCGGAAGACGCCCTGAAATGTGTCTTTGAGGGCCGAACGGTCCGAGTTCGGGCCGGTCCCATGGCCCTTGGCGTTGCACACGTAGACGGTCTCCCCCTCGACGACCACGCGCGTAGGGAACCAGCCCACGGGCAGATGCCCGAGGACTTTGAGCGTCCTGGTGTCCACGACTCCGACAGCGTTGATCCCCGCCTCGGCCACCAGCAGGCGGTTGGAAGAAGCGTGGTACGCCAAGCCCATTGGCAGCAGCCCGCGCAGGTGCTCCAGTCCGGGGATGCGGAGCGGAATGGTCGCGCGCACGCGGTTCGTGCTGGCTTCGATGACGGTCAGAGTATCGTTATGCGCGTTGGAGACGAAGATCAGCTCGGGCGTAGCCAGGACACCCGAGGGGCTGCTGCCGCCCAGGCTCGTTCCGCCGAAGGGCAGGCCGGTCCGCACGAAGGCTTCCAGGCGCGGCGCGGCGGCCTCGCGCACGTCGATGACGCCGAGCGAATTCGACTCGCGCACGTTGGGGTCGCCCAGGCCGGGCACATCGACGGCGCCGCCCGAGATCTGGCGCCGCGCGCCGCTCGAGGCCTCCGGCGAGGGGAAGCCGAAGGCGGGGAAGGGCAGCCCGGTCTCGCGCGGGCGCTTGGGGTCCGCGCCAGGGATGGGCTGGTACTCGAACATCCCTAGATTGGTGACGTACGCCTTCCGCCCGTCCGGGGAGAGTGCCACGGCAAACGGCAGGCGCCCCACGCGCACCGAGGCCAGGATGCGCTTATTCCGCACATCCACCACGACCAAGCGGAAGTTCGCCTGGTCAACCACGTAGAGCAGCCCGCGCTCCCGGTCCAGCGCCAGGTCCCCGGTGTAGCTGTCGGAGAATCCGCCGCGGTTGAGGCTGTACAGGTGTACGAGGCGACCGCTGGGAGGGGCGATGTGCCGAACGCGCCCCGAGTTGCCTTCCGAGGCGTAGAGCGTTCCGTCGGCGTCAAAGGCGAGACCCATGAAGACGCTACGCCAGTCGTCTTCGCCCTCCTGCTCGCCGGGCCTGGCGCGCGGGGCCACCAAGTGGCGGACCTTCCAGGACTGCTTGTCTTTCTCCAGCAAAGTGAGCGAATATCGTTGAGGGCCGCCGTTCGCCGAGACGACCATCCGGCCGCCAGCCCTGACGGCCAGGCCGAAGGGGCCCGGGCCGGTGGTGAACTGGCGTCCGAGCGGCGCGATCATGCGTCCTCCGGGCAGGATACTCTCCGCCCCAGGGCGCCGGGCCGCCGGGCGCGTGCCGGCCGGCGCGGAGTAGTCGGGCGCCACAGCGGCGCCCGCGGCGAGCAGAAGAAGGAAAAGCATTCGTTCCTGAATTGTAAGGCAAACGAGGTATCCAATGGACCGAAGATCCTTTATGGGAGTGATGGGAGCAATGACGGCGATGGAAGCCAACCAGACCGGAACCACGACCAGCCAGCCGAGAACCAAGTACTACGTGCTGGAAAACTACTTCTTAAAGAGCGGCACCCAGCCGGCGCGCATCAACGAATTCGTGAGCCAGGCCCTGCTGCCGGCGTTGAACAAGGTGCACGCCGGGCCGAAGATCTGCATGGAGGCGCTGGTGGCGCCGCACATGCCGCAGTTCGCCTTCGTGGCCGGGTTTCGCTCGACGGATGAGATGATGAGCGTGATCGAGGCGCTGTGGCGGCAGGAGGAATTCCGGAAAGCCGTCGAGGCCTGGGAGGCTGGTCCGGAGCCCCCGTGCGAACACAACTCGGCGTCGCTGCTGGAGGCGGCGGAGTACTCGCCGGAGATTGTGCCCCTGAATCCGCCCCCCAAGACGCCGCGCATCTTCGAGCTGCGCACCTACCACTCGCCCACCGGGCGGCAGCTCAAAGCTCTGCACGAGCGCTTCGCGGGTCCGGAGATCAGGATCTTCCACCGCTCCGGCATCCATCCCGTCTTCTACACGAGCACCGTATTCGGCGCCAACCGGCCGAACCTGACCTACCTGATCCCCTTCGACGACCTGGCGGCGCGGGAGAAGGCTTGGGCGGCTTTCGGCGCGGACCCCGAATGGGCGAAGGTGCGCAAGGAATCCATCGAGAAGTACGGGCAGATCACCAGCGTGATCCAGATGTCGCTGTTCCGGGCCACGGCCTACTCGCCGGTCCGCTGAGCGCATTCGTTAGGCGCGCGCTCTACCCAGCGGCGAACCACCTGGCAGAGTTGCTGCGCCTGGATGGGCTTGCTGAGGTAGTCGTCCATCCCGGCGGCCAGGCACTTCTCGCGGTCTCCGGCCATGGCGTTGGCGGTCATGGCGATGACGGGCGTGTGGCGGAGAGCGCCTTCCAGGCGCCGTATCTGCGCGGTGGCCTCCAGGCCGTCCATCTCGGGCATCTGCACGTCCATCAGCACCAGGTCGTAATGGCTGCTGGCCAGGGCTTCCACAGCGTGCTTGCCGCTGGCCACCGCGTCGGTAGCGTATCCGGCTTTCTGGAGAATACGCAGGGCGATGGTCTGGTTGACGGGGTTGTCTTCGGCCAGCAGAATGCGGTACCGGTGGTTCCCGGGCGGCACTCCCGCGGCCAGGGTGAAGTCTGCCGCCTGGAAGGCGGGCAGAGGGGCCGGCGGCTGTTCCGCCGCGTGCTTCTTGAAGGAGACCTCGAAACAGAACAGGCTGCCGCGGCCGGGCGCGCTTTCCACCGCAATCTGCCCGCCCATCAGCTCGACAAGCTGTTTGGAGATGGCCAGCCCCAGGCCGGTGCCTCCGTATTTGCGGGTGGTGGAGCCGTCTCCCTGCACGAAGCTGTCGAACAACCGCTCCCGTTGCCCGGATGCGATTCCGATGCCGGTGTCCCGCACCGAGAAACGCAACACGGCTCGCTCGCCCTCCTCCCGTGTCAGGTCGGCCGCGACGACCACCTCTCCCTGCTCGGTGAACTTGATGGCGTTGCCGGCCAGGTTCATCAACGTCTGGCGGAGCCGCACCGGGTCGCCCGAGACCAGCCGCGGCAGCCGGGCGTCCCTGCGGCAGGTGAACGCCAGGCTCTTGGCGCGGGCGCGCACCGCCAGGGTCCTCCGGACTTCTTCCACGATGGAGAACGGATCGAAAGGTATGCACTCCAGCTCCAGCTTGCCGGATTCGATCTTCGACAGATCCAGAACGTCGTTGAGCAGGCTCAACAGGATTTCGGCGGAATTCTGGATGCCTTCGGCGTACTCGCGCTGTTCGGCGTTGAGCGAAGTGCTCACCAGCAGTTCGGCCATGCCCAGCACGCCGTTCATAGGCGTGCGGATCTCGTGGCTCATGTTGGCCAGGAAGCGGCTCTTCAATTCGGTGGCCTCGCGGGCCGCGGCCAGGGCCGCCGCCAGTTCCTCGTTGTTCTGCTGCAACTGCCGCGCGTAGCGCTGCAAGCTCTCCTCGGTGCGTTTGCGTTCGGTGATGTCCAAGAGGGCGGAGCGAATCCCCAAGATCTGCCCTTTCCAGTCCCGGATGTGGTTTTCGTGAATCTCGACCGTGAGGCGCGTTCCGTCCCGCCGGACGAAGTGGCGTTCGAGGGGCGCCAGCGGCGTGTCCCCGGCCATCTTGCGCTGTATTGACTGGCGGCTGGCCTCCCGCTCCTCCGCGGCGACGAACTCCCAGACGTGGCGTCCCAGGATTGCGGAGGCCTCCAGGCCCAGTAGCCGGCATTGGGCGCGGTTCACCCGCGTAATTACACCGTCCCGGACGGTTTCGTAGTAGGGGATCGGAGCGTCCTCGAACAGGCGGCGGAACTGCTCCTTGGCGTGCCACAGTGTCTGGCCGTGCGCCAAGTGGAACGCCAGCCACGCCAACAGGCAGCACAGCAGAATCCCGATCAGGACTCCGCCCAATACATCAAGCATGCTCACACGAAACCCGCCTGTGTTCCTACAGGACTAATCGGATCAATGGGTTCGGTAGTTTAGCGAAAGTGTTGGAGAAGAGCGCTGCGCAGACCGGCCTCAGCCGGCCGCTGGAGTTTCCACATTTGCTGAGAAGATTGAAGACTGGCGGCTCAAGGCCTCGTGGGACAGGCGGTTTCGCCTGTCGGCCCACTGGAAATGTTCGACTACCGCAGACATCTTCCCCACTGGCAGCCGGAGCAGGCCTAAGTGCTCGGGCGACAGGCGAAACCGCCTGTCCCACACCGGAGTCACCACCCTTGAGCAGAGGAATGCAGAAGCTCGGGCGACAGGCGAAACCGCCTGTCCCACACCGGAGTCACCACCCTTGAGCA
>CAYGVJ010000054.1:30460-33899 GCA_964353255.1 uncultured Solibacteraceae bacterium
GAGGAATGTAGAAACTCCAGGGGCTGGCCTCAGCCGGCCGGCAGGATCTTGGCGATGTCGTTGTAGAGCACAAACACCACTGCCGCCACCAGGACGACGAAGCCCAGCTTCAGGACCGTCTCCTTAAGCTTCAGGCTCAGGTCCCGCCGCATCAGCATCTCCACCGCCAGCATCAGCGTCCTTCCCCCGTCCAGGATGGGGATGGGGAGCAGATTGAAGATCGCCAGTTGCAGGCTCACCATGGACATCAGGCCCACAAACGCCGCCGGACCTTCGCGAGCCGCTTCTCCGGAAAGGCGGGCGATGCCGATGGGACCCTCCAGGGACTTAGGAGACATCCTTTGCTGCAGGATGCGTTGGAGGAACTCGTAGACCAGCCCGGCGCTTCTGACGTTGTGCCGGAGGGACGCCGCCAGGGCGTCGGGGAAGGCCAGCTTGGCAAAGACCAGGCGCGGATACAAGAACACGCCGATCATCCAGCGCCCGGTCCCTTCCGGGTAGGCGAAGGTGGGTTGGACCGTGACTCTGAAGCGCCGACCCTGGCGCTCGTACTCGATTTCGACGGGCTTGCCTTGGCCCAGCCGGATGATCTCCTGGAGCCGGAACTGGGACCGGATGGGATGCCCGTTGGCGCTCAGCAGCAGGTCACCCTTCTGCAATCCGGCTTGCTGGGCCGGCATACCCGGGGCCAGGCTGGTAACTTCGACTTCACCCTGCTCCAGCCACCCCGCGTAGCCTACGCCGGTCCGGGAGTCCAGCGCGGGCGTCACCTGCGTCCAGAGGGTTCGTCCATTGCGCTCCAGCTTGACCTGAAGGGATTGGCTGGCGCCCGCCACCTCCCGGATGGTCACGTCCTCCCAGGTGGGGTTTTCCTTGCCGTCGATGGCGACGATGCGGTCCCCCTCGCGGACCCCGGCCTTGGTGGCGGCCGAGTCGGCAAAGACGTGACCGACGACGGCGCGCACGTCCGGCGGCTTGTGAAACTTCACCATGTACAGGCCGGTCAGCAGCGCCACTGCCAGAAACAGGTTCATGGTCGGCCCGGCCAGGGTGATGATCAAGCGCTGCCAGCGAGGTTTAGCCGCGAACGACCTGGGATCATTGGCGGATTCGTCCCCGGGGTCTTCACCGGCCATCTTGACGTAACCCCCCACCAGGATGGCTGAGAACCGGAAGTCCGTTTCGCCGCGGCGGAAGCCGAACAGGCGCGGTCCGAAACCAAAGCTGAAGGCGTCGATGCGAACGTCGAAGAAGCGCGCGGTCCAGTAGTGTCCCAATTCGTGCGCCAGGATCATGATGCCGATCAGGACCAGCAACCACAGGATGTTCTGTGCAATCACCATAGTTTCCGACCCGGCGCCGCCGCCGCACTCCTGGCTGTGCCCAGACGGTTCACCAGCTCGCGGGCCGCCTCGCGCGCTTCCCGGTCGCTTTCCATTATCTCATCCAGGGACGACACTTGCCTAACCGGGACTCGGGAGAGCGTCTCTTCCACCACTTGGGCGATGGCGGGGAATGGAATCCGCTCCTGCAGGAAGGCTTCTACAGCTATCTCATCGGCCGCATTCAAGGTGCAGGTGGACGAACCGCCGGCCCGCTGCGCGGCATAGGCCAGCTTCAGCAAGCGGAACTTCTCGAAATCCGGCGGGCGGAACTCCCAGGTACGGCTGGTTTGCCATTCCAGCCTGGGCACTGCGGCCGGGGCTCTCTCTGGGTAGGCCAGCGCGTACTGGATGGGCATCCGCATGTCGGTGGCGGAGATCTGGGCGATGACGCTGCCGTCCTGGAACTCCACCATAGCGTGAACGGAGGACTGCGGATGAATGACCACCTCGACCTCCGAGGGGGACAGGCCGAACAGCCAGCAGGCTTCGATGACCTCGAAGCCCTTGTTCATCAGGGTCGCCGAGTCGATGGTGATGCGTTTGCCCATCCTCCAAGTTGGATGATTCAAGGCCGCGGCCGGCGTCACGGAAGCCAGCGCCTCCACCGGGGTTTCCCGGAACGGTCCCCCGGAGGCCGTCAGAATCACCCGGACGACCTCACTGCGCCGCCCGGCGCGCAGGCACTGGTGCACCCCATTGTGCTCGCTATCCACCGGGATCAGCTCCGCGCCGGCGGCGCGCGCCGCCTCGGTCACGACCTGTCCACCCACCACCAGCGTTTCTTTGCTGGCCAGCCCGATGGTCTTGCCCAGCCGGGCGGCTTCGTAGGTGGCCTCCAGACCTGCGACCCCGACGATGGCCGACATCACGAAATCGACTTCCGGAGCGCGCGCCACTTCCCTGCGCGCCGGCGCACCGTGGCCCAGTTCCGGCCAGGCCGCCCTGGGCAACCCCAAAGCTTCGAGCCTCTGGACGAGATTGGCCTCGGCCTCGGGGGTAGCCACCACGGCCAGGCGAGGCCGAAACTCCAGGATCTGGTTCGCCAGCAGGTCCACGTTCCAGCCGGCCGCGAGCGCCCAGACGCAGTACCGCCCGGGGTCGCGCCGAGCCACGTCCAGAGTGCTCGTACCGATCGAGCCGGTCGAACCCAGAATGGCCAGTTTCTTCATGCGCGGCGCTTAGCCGGAGCAGAAGCCACTAGCATAGCGCGAAGCCGCAGGCAGAATCGCCAGCCAGCCTGGGAAAATCGTCTTCTACCGAAGTCCGGAGCGCCTGACAGGTTTTGAGGGGTGCCGGGGAGGATTGCTTCAGGGGTCTTGTTTGTAAGAGGTTAGTCTCGCTTTGGTGGGAGTTGCCTCCCCGGCTTACTTCCAATAATAGAACATCCTGGTCCGGATTGCAACAAAAATCTGTATATCCGCTCAGGAGTGCCTCACCCGGAGGCCGGCCCAGACGCGAGTCGAAAGCACCGTCCCCTCGTGGAACGCCCGTAAGAGATTGGAAAGAAAGGGGTTCTGTCTCACCCTATCGCAGATTCGAGATGATCTTGTCCCTGAGCCCGGCCGGGTCGAAGCCGGCATGGGCGTAGATCTCATCCGGCTTGCCCGATCTGCTGAACTGATCCATCCCGAAGACGCGCCTTGGGTAGTCCGGCGGTAGTAGGAAGGGGTACAGGAACCCCGGCCAGCCATTGTGCAGCGCGATGACGTACTGCCGCTCCTCATCCGAGAGGATCTCCTGCGCTTTCAGCGGATTCTGCTCCCGAAGCTCTTCATAAAGCTGGGGCGATGTGACGGCGATGATCTTCACGTCCGCCACGCTCTCAATTTCCGGAAGAGCCTGGAGGACATTTGCCATCACCTGCCCGCCGCTGATGGCCAACACCAGTGGCCGCTTGCCGTTGCCTTGGAACGGCCTGAAGACATAAGCGCCGTGGATGGCTTCCCTGGCGGTCGGCACGCCGTTGCCCCGCCTCAGCACCGGCACCGGCGGGCGAACGACGCTGAACACCACCGGCTCGCCGCGCTGGGCGGCATAGAAGAGCATCTCGACGG
>CAYGVJ010000055.1:0-33390 GCA_964353255.1 uncultured Solibacteraceae bacterium
CCCCGTCCGCGTCCGGCCCCCTGGCCGGACAGATTCTTACGTACGGATTACGGTCTGGTGGAGCCGTCGGGCCGGCGGTTTCTGTGGGTTCCGCATGGCGGCACACTGATCGGACTGGTAGCATGGGGTTTGAACCCAAGCGCATGAAACTGCATCGGAGGTGGCTGCGGCGGCTCTTCTCGCCGTCGCTGCTGAACCGCATGAACACTCTTTCCCACCTCGAGGACCGTCTCTTCGATCTGGAGGCGCGCCGCGCGCAACTGGCCCGAATCGTCCTCCGTGGAGGCCACGCGAACCTGTTTTCCGCCGATGCCGGTCAGGAGTTTCAGGTTTTCTCGCAGAACGGCGAAGACGGCCTTCTCCTCTGGCTTCTCAGGGAAACGGGCGCGCCCGTGAAGACCTTCGTCGAGATCGGCATCGAGAACGGACTTGAGTGCAACACGGCGGTGTTAGCCTTCGTCCTTGGCTGGGACGGGCTCATGCTGGAAGCCGACCCGCTGGGCGTGGCGGCCGCGCAAAGGCTGGCCAGTCGGATGCTGAGGGGCCGGCCGAATTGCGTCGAGATCCGGCAGGCGCTCGTCACGCGCGAGAACATTAATGCGCTCATCGGCGGTCCGGATCTCGGCGTGCTTTCCATCGACGTCGATGGCATGGACTACTGGCTCTGGAAGGCCGTCCAGGACGCGATCCCGGACATCGTCGTCGTGGAGTACAACGCCTCGATGGGGCCGAACGAATCGATCACCGTGCCTTACCGGGCCGATTTTTCGGCGGCCGAGGCGCATCCGAGCGGCTACTACCACGGCGCCTCGCTGGCCGCCCTGGAGAAGCTCGGCCGCGAGAAACGCTATGCGCTCGTCGCGGTGGACGCCGCGGGCGTCAACGCGTTCTTCGTGCGTGACGCCGTCCGGCCGGAGACTCTCAGCGCCCGACGCGCCGCGGAACTGTTCCGTCCCCACTTAGTGCGAACGCGCCGCCGCTCATTGGAAGAGCAGTGGGCGCTCATCCGGCATCTGCCCTATGAACGGGTCTAGCCTGGATTCCCACGGGACGTTCTTGACCTAACCCGCGCCAGCAGGAAGAACTTCTCGGGTGAGGCCGGCAGGACCCAGTGGGTCACCTGGACGCGCGGCTCCAGCGGGCCGCGAAGCTCCGCGGGGAGGAAGAAATCGACCTGCGGGCGGCTGAGAATCACCTGCGCCAGCTCCTCCGCCGAGCGCGCGATAACCACGCTGGCAACAGGCTCATCCGAGTCCAGATTCCACGTCTTGAGGCGCTCGCGGAACAGTGCCCGCCACCGGTCGAGCTCGATGAACTGCGCGGCGCTGACATTGATGCCCAGGTAGCGGAAGTCGATGCCGTAGGCGGGAGCGTAGTCCTGGGGCACGATCAGGCAATAGCGCACGCGCGGCAGGGGCAGCGCCGCGGAGTAGAACTCGTCGTCGGGGGAGACCAGGATCAGCTCGTTGGGGCGGTTCCGGCGGGCGTAGGCGTCCAGCAGCGGCGCCGCCTGCACGGTGGTTCCGCTACGGAAGTCGAGGCCCCAGGGCCGGTCCGGCGCTGACGCTCTCGCCAGGAAAGCCAGGCACAACGCGGCGGTTGCGAGCACGGCGCGCCGCCCTCGGAACAACGGCCCGTAGGCCACCGCCAGGAGCGCCAGGACGGGGACGAGCAGCGAGACGTAGGAGGCGTTGCGGTACTGGAAGAGCAGCATCGCGGCGCCCCCGACGGCAACCCAGGCGAGCAGGAGCGCGGTTGGGTGGCGGCGGCGGGCCCGCCAGGCGGCCGGCAACGCGGCCAGGGCGAGCAGGCACAGGAGGGGGTCAGTGAAAAGGAGGCGACGCAGGTAGAAGACCAGGTGGTTCTCGGCGGAGGTTTGGTAGGGGGCGGCCATGCCGAAAGTGAAGATCTCGCCCCGGACGTACTCGGCCCAGAACCAGCGCGGGTGGATCAGCAGTTGATAGATGTGCCAGGGGGCGGCCAAAAGGACCGCTAGCAGGCAGACCTGAACCAGCCGGAGCAGGGAGGGGCGTTCACCGCGCCGGCTCACTACCCAGAACAGCCCCAGGATGAGCAGGGGCAACAGGCCCGCGACGCCCTTGGTCATGATGGCGGCCGCGGCCGAGACACCGAAACCGAGAAACCCGCGGCGGGTCAACAAGCGCGGGTCATGCGCCAGCGAGAAAACCGCTGCGGTGATCGCCAGCGCGAGCAAAGCATCGGTGAGGCACATCCTGGAGACGACGTGCCAGACCGGGTTGGAAACCAGCAGGACTACCGCCCCAAGCGCGCCGGCCAGAGGGGAGGATCTCCGGAGCCAGAAGAATACGAGCGCTGCCGCCAGGGCGCCGGCGCCCAGCGATGGCAGCCGCGCCGCCAGCGGCGAGGGGCCCAGCAACTTGACCGAGAGGCCCGCGAGCCAGAACAGCAGCGGCGGCTTGTACAGAGCGTGGCGGCCGAGGAAGTTCGGCGTGAGCCAGTCTCCGGTGCGCGCCATGCGGATGGCGCTGTGCGCGTAGACCGCCTCGTCCTGGGCGCGCACCTGTCCGACGGGATCCACGAAGCCGCTGGCCAGGCCGACGTGCTGAAGCTGGTAGCCCAGCGTGAGCAGGGAGACGAGGAAGACGGCGGCCGTCCAGCGCATGTCAGAAGTCAGAATGAGATGGTACTACTGCTGGAGGGGCTCGGCGTAGACGATCTCGGTGGTGCGAAGCTCGGGGAAGGTGAGCAACAGCCCGTCGTTCATCAACTGGGCGCCGGTCATGGTGAGGGTGGTGGGCAGGCCCTCGAAGCGGACGCGGTAGTTGGCGCGGGACCGCAGGCCGCGGAAGCGCAGCACGTAGCTGTCATCCGGATTCTCGTGGCGGGTGACGAACGCTATGGCCGTGTCGCTCACGGCGTCGTAACTCTGGATGGCTTCCAGGCGGTTCTCGTCAGGCCAGGCCGAGATGTGGAACACCTTCCCCCGGCGGATGTTCGAACGGATGTTCTTGTAGACCGCGATTTCGGTGGCCGCCAGGCCCAGGTCGCCGGGGCTCATCTGCGTCAGGCGATTCATGAACAGCCAGGGTCCGCCGAACATGTAGCTGCGGGTGGTGTAGGAATCCAGGCGCTCATCGGGCATGTACCGGTCGGCGTAGCGCGGCGGGAAGGGGTAGGTCGCGCCCCAGACGCCCCGGCGGGCGCCCAGCGCCCCGGAGGCGTCGTTGGTGATGGAGGTCACGTAGTAGCGGACCATATTGAAGGTCATCATGTTGCCGCCGTTCTCGCAGTTCTCCCAGTGGACGTTCGGGCGGAGTTGCTGGATGGCGCTGATGACGGCGTTGAGCCCGTCCACGGCGTTCGAGTAATTGCTGTCGAGCGGGTCGTGGGTGTGAGTCTCTTTGGTGCACTCCTTGACCATGTTCTCGCCGTCTTGCAGGAACCAGTCCACGCCGTAGTCGTCGATGAGGCGTACGGCCTGCTCGATCACCCATTCTTTGACGGGCTTATGCGAAAGGCACAGGGAGACGGCGCCGTGGTAGCCGTAACTCTCCGAAGAGGTCCAGTCCGGGTTCGCTTCGAGGACGGGGGAATCGGGCGCGGCCTCGGCCAGCGTGAAGTGCAGACCGAACTTCATGCCCAGGGAATGGACGTAGTCCGACAGGGCGCGCAACCCGCCGGGGAACTTCCGGGGATCCGCGTACCAATCGCCGATGCTGCGCGCCCAGCCGAGATCGACGACGAAAAGCTCGAGGCCCAGCCGCGCGGCAATCTCCGCCTCGCGCCGCAGGGTGTCTTCGTCCAGGTCGGTCAGGTATCCCCAGGAATCCCAACCCGCGTAAGGGAAGCGATCGGGGTCGGGCGGAGCCTTGGCCAGCACCGCCTCGGCAAAGGACTGGGTGCGGTAACCGGCCTCATCCCAGTCGCCATGGAACAGGCCGAGGAACGCCGCTGGAACCTGGAACTCCTCGCCCGGCTCGACCGGGTGGTTCAGCGACAGAACCTGGGCCGAGAGCGTCAGGTAGCCGCCAGAGCCGACCTGGCTGAGGGAGGCCTGCGCCCTGCCGTCGAACTCCCAGCCGGCAAAGAACCCCCGCTGGTCTTCGTCGCGGACGGCCAGCCAGCCGCAGTAGTCTCCATGAGCGCCGGAAAGTACTTGGAAGGCAACCCCGTCGGGCTTCAGGGCGCTTTGCTGCGGCTGGAAGTCGTTGGCGATCCGGGTCACTACCCACTGGGTGACGCGGAAGGCGAGATAGTTATTCCCTTGGCTTGCGAGATTGAACGGCAACATGTCGGCCAGGCGGACACGCACCCGGCGAGACTGCAAGTTCCTGAAGCGCACGCTGTAGCGCAGGACCGGCTGGTCGGCGTACATCTCCAGTTCGATCCGGAACTGGGCGGTCACCGCGAGGTCCTCGATCACTATGGTCTGCCGGAGCCCGTTCGGGGAAATGGCCTCGAAATGGTGTTCCACCAAGCGGTACATGGTGCCGGGGCCGTAGGAACGCCCCAGAACCCGGAGACGCACCGGGGAAGACGGGGCCCCTTGGGGCGCCATCCAGGCATCACCGGTTCGCAGATCCGCAAGCCTTTGAAACTCAAAGGTTCCGGCCGCGGTGAGCTGGAAGACGGCTTCCAGGCGACCGTTGCTGAGGATCCAGCGGGTCTGCTCCGGGTCGAAGTCGAATTGGCCGATCGCAGCGGAGGCGCCGGTCGCCCACGCGATCATAGCCAGCAGCAAAGATCGCATCCCTATGCTAATACCCCTCTCAATTCTTTTCGACGCTCCGGAACTGAGGTTGGTGGCTGGAAAACTGCGGCAATTCTCTCTAATTCGGGAGTAGGGGCCGTTCAGCGGCTACGCCGTGGCCTCGGCTGGGCGGCAGTTGGCCGGCGAGAAGCGCTTGACGAAGTTGGTGTCGAACTTACCGGCCAGAAACTCGGGATCCGAAAGAATCCGCTGGTGCAGAGGGATGGAAGTGTGGATGCCCTCGACCACGAACATCTCCAGGGCGCGTCGCATGCGGGTGATGGCCTCGGCGCGGTCCGCCCCGTGAGCGAGCAGCTTGGCGATGAGGGAATCGTAAAAAGGGGTGATCACGCAGTCGGTGTAAGCTGCGGTGTCCACGCGGACGCCTATGCCCCCGGGCAGATTCAGGCCGGTGATCCGGCCCGGACAGGGGGCAAAAGTGTCCGGGTTTTCGGCGTTGATTCGGCACTCCAGGGCGTGGCCGCGTACCTGGACCGGGGTCTGGATGATCTCCGAAAGTGGGCGCCCGGCGGCGATGAGGATCTGGCTCTTGACCAAGTCGAGGCCGGTGACCAGCTCGGTGACCGGGTGCTCGACCTGTATGCGGGCGTTGACCTCGATGAAGCAGAGTTCCCCGTCCTCGTCCATCAGGAACTCGACCGTGCCGGCGTTGGTATATCCGACCTGCCGGATGGCCTCGCGCAGCACGGCGATGATTCTGGTCCGGGCGGCGCCGTCCAGCGAAGGGGAAGGGGCTTCCTCCAGCAGTTTCTGGTGGCGTCGCTGGATGGTGCACTCGCGCTCCCCGAGAACCTCGACGTGGCCGTGCTGATCGGCCAGGATCTGGAATTCGATATGGCGCGCCGAGGCAATGAACTTCTCCAGGTAGAGATCCGGGCAGTCGAAGGCGGCGGCGGCCTCCTGCCGGGCTTGGGCAAACAGGGAGGGCAATTCCTCGGGCGAGCGCACGATGCGCATGCCGCGCCCCCCGCCTCCGGCACAAGCTTTCAGCATGACCGGGTAGCCGATGCGGGCGGCGGGAGCGAGGGCCTCCTCGGGGGTCTTCACCAGGCCCTCCGAGCCCGGCAGGATCGGCACGCCGGCCTCCCGCATGGCCGCCCGGGCGCGCTGCTTGAGGCCCATCAGGCGGATCACTTGGTGCGGCGGGCCGATGAAGCGGATGCCGGACAGTTCGCAGACCTCGGCGAAGTCGGCGTTCTCGCTCAAGAAGCCGTAGCCCGGGTGGATGGCATCGACGTTGGTGATCTCGGCGGCGCTGATGATCGAGGGGACGTCCAGGTAGCTCAGCGTGCTCTTGGCAGGGCCTATGCAGACGGTCTCGTCGGCGAAACGGACGTGCAGGCTGTGGCGGTCGGCTTCCGAGTAAACCGCAACGGTGCGGATTCCCAGATCCTTACAGGCGCAGATGACGCGCAGGGCGATCTCGCCCCGGTTGGCGATCAGGACTTTTTCGAACATACCCAGGGAAGGCGCATGGGCGCGTCAAAGCGGCCGGATCGTGAACAGGCCCTCGCCGTACTCGACCGACTGAGCGTTCGTCACCAGTTTGCCGGCGATGATGCCGGCGGTCTCCGCCTCGATCTCGTTCATGAGCTTCATGGACTCGATAATGCAGAGGACGTGCCCAGGCTGGACGGTCTCTCCGAGCCGGACGAACGGGGGGGCGCCTGAGGATGGGGCCTCGTAAAACGTGCCGACGATGGGCGAGCGGACCACCACCAGCGACGCCTCCGCCGCGGCCTCCTCCGCGGCCTCCGCAGCCTGAGCCGGGTGGTGACTGCCGGCAGCCGGTGGGGAAGCCACCGGCGCCGCCACGGCGGGTTCAGCCAGGGCCTGGGCGGGAACCACGATTTCCTGGTTCTTGCCGGCCAGGGCCCGGAGAATGCGAACGCGGTTCTCGCCCCGTTGCACCTCCAGTTCCGCCACCCCGGTTTCGGTGACGACCTTGATGAGTTCGCGGATCTCGTCCAACGTCATTTCGGCTTGACGCCCTTGATCCCGCCGCCCGGGGCGGGTCCGGCCGGGTGTGCTCATAGAACCAGCAGCTCCCTGGAAGTGGGGGTCAAAACCTCGCACCCGGTGGCAGTCACCACCACCATATCCTCGATACGAACGCCACCCACTCCTTCTAAGTATGCCCCGGGCTCGACGGTGAACGTCATGCCGGGCGCCAGGCGGGTCTTCTCGCCTCTACCGAGCCTGGGCGCCTCATGGACCTCCAGGCCCACGCCGTGGCCGGTGGAGTGGGCCAGTGCCTTCCCGAGCCCGTGAGCGCGCAGGACCCGGCGTGCCTGCTGGTCCACCCTGGCAGCCCGAATACCCGGGCGAACGCTCGCCACGGCCGCCAACTGAGCCTCCAGGACGGCACGGTAAAGTTCTCTCACTTGTCTCCCGGGCCGGCCGAAGAAGGCCATGCGGGTCATATCGCTGGCATAGCCGTCCTGGCTGGCGCCTACATCTACCAATAGTAACCTATTGCACGCCAGGGGATTGTCGGAGGGCCGAGCGTGGGGCAGGGCAGTGCGCTCGCCGGAGAGGACAATGCTCTCGAAGGCCGGCTGGTCAGCTCCCAGCCGGCGCATCTGATAGTCCAACTCGGCGGCCAGATCCCGTTCCCGAACCCCCGGGCGGGCCCGAGCCAGCGCCCGGCGGAAGGCTTCTGAGGCGGTCTCCACCGAGCGGCGGATGAGAACAAGCTCGGTGGGGGACTTGACCATGCGCCGGGATTCCACCAGCCCCGAAGCCGGCTCCAGCGATTCTCCCAAGGCGAGGTTTTCCTTCATGGTTTCAAACGCTTGCCAGGTCAGCCGGGCGGCGTCGAAGCCCAGGCGGCGGAGCCGGCGCCGGTGGGCGGCCTTGATTACCGCCGCCAGCAGACGGCCTTTGACGACGCGGAGTTGGCAAACGCTCTCCTGGGCCGCCTGGATCCGGTAGCGAGGGTCGGTGAACAGGATCGCCCCTTCCGCCCAGACCAGCAGCGCGCTGTTGCTGCCGCTGAACCCTGTCAGGTAGCGCACGTTAGGGCCGTGGCTGACCAAAAGGGCATCCAGCCTCCGCGGCGCCAGATCCGCCGCCAGGCGCGCGCGCCGGTCCCCGTACTCGGCCTGGGAGGCGCAGGGGGCGGCGAGATGGGAGGCTAGGCGGATCACTCTGGAATCAGCAGCAGCTTACCGGAGGTCAGGCGAGCCTCCAGGTCCCGGTGGGCCTCGGCCGCCGCCCAGAGCGGATAGGCCTTGTGGATGTGCAGGCGGAGCGCTCCCGAGGCAATCCAGCCCAGCAGGTCGCCGGCCCGCCAGAGGAGTTCGTCGCGGCTGGCGCAGTAGTGGGCCAGGCTGGGCCGCGTCAGATACAAAGATCCTTTCTGGCTGAGGATCAGGGGGTCCAGCGGAGGGACCGCGCCGCTGGACTGTCCGAAGGATACCATCACGCCCCGCGGACGCAGGCAGTTGAGGCTCTTGGCGAAGGTGGCCACGCCCACAGAATCGTAGACCACGTCCACTCCCTGTCCCTCGGTCAGGTTCTTGACCTGCGGCTCGAAATCCTGGCGCGAGTACAGTATCACCTCGTCGGCGCCGGCGCCGATCGCGGCCGCGGCCTTGGCCTCGGTCGAGACGGTGGCCAGCACGCGGGCGCCGCGCATCTTGGCCATTTGCACCAGCAGGAGGCCTACGCCTCCGGCGGCGGCATGCACCAGGGCAATGTGGCCCTCCTGGAGGGCGAAAGTCGAGTGGGTGAGGTAGTGAGCGGTCATGCCCTGCAACATGGCGGCCGCGGCGCTGGGGAAGTCGATTCCCTCTGGAATCTTGACCAACTGCCAGGCGGGCGCCACGGCGTACTCGGCGTACGAGCCGCGGCACATGGCATAGGCCACGCGGTCGCCGGGAGCGACCTCGGCGACCTCGGGGCCGACGGCCTGGACCACCCCAGCGGCTTCCATGCCCAGGGCGATGGGCGGGTCAGCCTTGTAAAGACCCATGCGGAAGTAGACGTCGATGAAGTTGACCCCGCTGGCTTCGATCTTCACCAGCGCCTGTTTGGGGCCGGGCGCGGGGGCGGGCACTTCGACGTACTCGAGTTGCTCGGGGCCGCCGCACTTATACACCAGAATCGCTTTCATCCTTGCACCTTTCTTCTGAGATGTACCGTGGCTGCATACAGCAGCAGGTAGAGGATGCTGAAGGGAAACGCCAGCAGCCGGGTCAGGGTGCGCACGGCGCCGCCGCCGGTCAGCCCCGCCCGGAACAGCATGAAGTGGCCGATCAGCCGCCACTGGGGGTAGTCCAGCCAGAAGAAATCGACGTTCTCGTTGACAATGAAGACCTTCGCCGGGAGGCGCAGCGCCAGGGCCCACTTCCACTTGGTCATGATCGGCTCGCCCGAGCAGATGATGCCCACCACCGAGTAGCCCAGGGTACGGAGCTCGCGGTAGAGACGCTTGCGGCCCGAGCGGTCGCGGTACTCGTGGATCTGGAAGACGCGGGTATCGGGGGCATAGCCGGCGGGGAGGCCGGAGTAGCAGGTCACCAGATCGACCATCAGGTCACCGCGCCATAGCCGGCGCAGAATCGGCAGAAGGCATTCGGAAATGGAGCGCGACCCGCTCTCCACCAGCAACACGCGGGTGAACGACGGGGTTTTCTTGCGGAGGACGTACCGCATCTGCTGCGCCCGGCGCGGGCCACTACCGAGTGTACACCCAAAACCGGGACAACCGTGAGCTATGAACCGTTTCTACCAGATGTACTGCCGGGCCTCGGCGCGGCGGGCGTGGCTGTCCAGCACGTGGACCACGCGGACCTTCTTGAGCTTGTTCGAGGAGAGCTGGCCGATGGGGATGTAGAGGATGGAACGGCCCAGCCGGTAGGCGACGGTGCGGAAGATCGAGCGGGGCGGGCTCGCCGCCACGTAGACCACGTAGCGGTAGATCGAGTAGTCCAGGCCGGCCAGCAGCAGGCGCTCGGGCTTGGTCTGGGCGAACTCGTAGTCCGGGTCGGTCCACACGTCGATCATCCGCCGCGGCGGCAGGCTCATCAGGAAGCCGCCGTACTCGGCCCGTCCGACGCCCGGGCCCACCAAGCGCTCGAAGGGGTTGGTCGAGTAGAAGGCCATGTCGGACTCGTTCTGGTGCTCGCCCAGCCAGGTGGTCAGGTACTGGTAGCGGTCCTGACGGTCTTCGTCGAAGATGAGGACGACGGAGCCGACCTCCCCCGCAATCTTCTGCATCTCGCGCACGTAGATCTTGCCTTCGTACCAGTTGCGGATGGTCTGGCGGAGATCGATGCCGTCCAGAATCGAGGTGGTGAACGGCTCCGTCCGCGAGCGCTCCTCGGAAAGGATGCTCTTGGCTTTGCGCTTGAGGAACCGGCCGAAGTCCTCGACAACCAGGTCCTCGGGCGGGTAGGAGCAGATGGCTTCGCCGTTGAACTGGCGCGCCCATTCGCCCGGGAACTTCTCTTTCTTGCGGGGCTTCAGTCCCAGCGGCTTCAGGCGCTGCTTGGGGCGGGGCAGGCGGCGGCGCAGGCGTATGCGCTTAGTATGCCGCCACACCTCTTCGCCGGACAGGTTGAGGGTTTCCAGGTCGCTGTCCGCCTTCTGGGGCGGATAGCGGCCGCCGGTTTCCCAGACGTCCCAGCCGTAGTTGTCGTCCACGACCGAGCGCGCGGCCACGGCCAGATCGAACAGACCGGCAGTCAGATCGCCACTGGTGAGCGCGAGATTGCGCGTGTATCGCGCCAGCAGGCGCGGCTGCCAGCGCGCCAGGCGCTCGCCGGTGTTCTTCTCATAGGCCGCTGCCGCTTCGCGGAACAGGGCGAGCTGCGCCCGCGGCCGGTCGATCAGATCCCCATCCGTCATGCTCGTTCGGAATTGCTCGTAGCGGTACTGGAGGAAGGGATACTCGAGGGTGATTTCGGCCAGGCACTCGGGATGCGGATTGACGAGGTCCACCTCGCGGTGCTTGTACCGCCCCGGCGGCGGCGGCTGGGGCTCCTCCATGGCGTCCATCACCGCATCGAGCAGGTTGAGCGACAGCACCACCAGCACCCGGTCCTCCGGCCCGGCGCCTTGCAGTTTCCAGGCGATGCCGGAGGCGTGCTCGGCGATCTCCTCGGAGCGCGGCTGCGGATAGAGGCGGTAGGCCTCGATGTACTTCTCCAGGCCGATGCTCGGAATCGAGTAGGGATCAGGATAGCGGTCAGGCAGATGGGGGCGCTCAGTCAAATCCGGGTCGGCAAACAGGATTTGGGCGCCGGTTTCGAGGCCGGTGCGGATGGCCTCAGTGAACGGGTCGGCGGGCTCGACCGGGACGTAGACGGCCCGCTCCGGATCCGTCTCGTCGGGGTAGAGCAGGACCGTGATCTCGGGCAGGCGGGCCACTGCGCGCAGGTAGGCCGCCTCCAGCGTCACCGGCAACTCGACGGCGACCACCTGCGGCTTCTCGCGCAAGATGGCCCGGCGAACTTCAACGGCGAACTCCAGCCGCCCGGGCGCTACCGGGAGGTATCGGAAGCGGCCGCGGGCGAGGCTGCCGGCGTCCCGGACAAGCGCCGCGAGTTCCCGGTCAGAGTCGCGGGACATAGCGCAGCGCCTCTTCGCCGAGCGTCTCCGTGATGGCCAGCTCCAGAGCCTGGCTCTCCTGGAGGCGATCCTCCGCCAAACTTTTGAGCTTCATGGCGAAGCGGGCGATGTTGATGCCGTCGCGCACGGTGTAACGCTCATCGGCGGCGTGGGCCTGCTGGAGGAACTCGGTGACGTATTGGAGGATGCGCTCCTCGCCGAAGGGCAGGTTCTCTTTCAGGATCTGGTACTCCTCGTCGCGCTCGGGGAAGTCGATCAGGATCTGCGGCTGGAGGCGGGAGTGGATGTACTCGGGCAGGTCGAAGGTCGAGGCGTCGTCGTTCATGGTGGTGACGAGGCGGAACTGCGGGTGGGCTTTGATCTTGATGCCGGCCACCACCGACTCGACGTAGCGGCGGGCGTCCAGCAGCGGCGCCAGGCTGGCCCAGCTCTTCTCGCTCATCCGGTTGCCCTCGTCCAGGATCGCCACACCGCCGCGGACAACCGCGGTCAGCAGGGGCGAAGCCACGTAGCGCAGCTTGGCAGGGCCTTCAATCACGGGCTGAACGATGAGGTCCTCGGGGCGCGTGTCCACGGTGGCCTGCATGATGTAGACCTCGCGGCCCAGGCGCTTGGCGGCAGCGTACGCCAGGGTGGTCTTGCCCACCCCGGGCCGCCCGATCAGCCGCGGGCTCATGGGCAGGTCGCGCTCCTCCACCACCAGCCAGGCCGCCAGCAACTGCCGCATCACCTCTTCCTGGCCGACCCAGCGGATGGGGATCTCGTCCGGGTGGGCCAGGTGCAGCGTGACGCCCTCGATCTCGATGGTCATCAACCGTATTGTCCCGCACTTTGGGGTCACCGCCGGAAGGTCCAGCGCATCTTGAGCGCGAGGAACTCGCTGTCCGGCACCAGCAGCAGATCGTTGCGGCTCATGCGGAGCCGTTGCCAGCCGCGGTTCCACACCGGGGACAGCTCGCGGCCGCGCTTGAGCGTCCAGCGCAGGCGTGTGTTCGTCCCCAGGTTCTGCGATTCGCTGTCGTACTAAATGAAGCTGCTCAGCACCAGATTGGGACTCCAGGCGAAGGCCGCCTGCAACTGCCAGAGGCGCTGCACGACGCTGCCCTCCCTGAGGCGCCCGAAATTCTGCTCGACGGCGAGGCCCCCCTGGTAGCGCCCCCTCGGGGAGGTCCAGCGGACGTAGTTCTCCCACTGTGTCAGGTGGCTGCTGTAGAAGGTTCGGAGCGCCGTGGTGGGGTCGGCCAAGTGCGCCGGGGTGCCAGATTTTGGACCATCGGCAGCAAGCGCTCTTCGCTTGTGATCTAATGAACGCAGGGTTTCCGCGTTTCCGGTGGCATCGGTGCGGCTGGGCCTCTCGGGGAGTCGGAGTTAGCCAGCCGGTAGCCTACGGGCGATTGAGGTCAGGGGGATGCGAGCTGCCTACGTTTTCGCCAGTGGCGGAAAGGAGGGACGTGTGACAGCATCCTGCGAGCGGCAACTCGATAAGGTCAATGTTATGAGTCGCGTTGGCGACGCCCTGCGTGCTCTGCTGCGGAACGACGGCTTCCTGCTTGAGAACGACGCTAACGAGCGCTCGATTACCCACATGTTTGCCGTGCATCTCGGGATTCGGTTTCGCGGGTGGCACGTAGACTGCGAGTACAACCGTGATCGTCACGAGCTTAAGACGTTGCGGCTTCCGGCGGCCGATGGCGTTCCCGAGGACGAGGGGCACGCCAGGACGGTATTTCCCGACATCATCGTCCACCGTCGCGGGACTCGAAAGAACCTCTTGGTGATCGAGGCGAAAAAATCGACCAGCCGAGACTCGGATGATTGGGACAGAGTGAAGCTATCCGCTTTCGTGCAGCAACTTCATAACCGGTTTGCGGTCTTTGTGGTCTTCAGCACCGGTGCCGGGCGGCCGGGCGCTCACATCTATTGGGTACACCGCCACAGTGCTGCCTTAACCGTTGTTTCAGCGTCCAGATCCTGATCGTTGCTGTCCCCCGGCCATTCCTCGGGGTGTACCATGGTCTTTCTGGTGGATCGACCGTCGATTGAGCCGAGTGCTTCTTGAATTGGAGGAAAAGCCGTGCAGCTGACAAAGGAGTGCATGACGAGACTAATGGCGCTGAAGACTGCTGGGCGACGACTTCAGTACCAAAAGGCGATGACCGTGCTCGGGGAGGCCGGTCTCGGGGCGAAAGTGACCCAGGCCTTTCGCCCCGAATCTCGAATCCCAAATTGCCACAAGCACGATCTAGGAGATGGCTACCGAATCGTGCTGCAAGCCATTGAAGGGGCGGGCGAGTACTTGGCTCTCTTCGTGGGCACCCACGACGAAGTCGAGCACTTCCTGAACACGCACCAGGGCTGGATCTTCGACCCGAGGAAGCACACTCTGAAGGAGCTTCGCCTGGGCACTGTGGCAGAGGAGCAAGTGAACACGCCGCGGTCCGCAGATCTCAGCACGCCTGCGAGGGGAACTGGCGTGGAACCACTGCCGCCTGTGTTCGAACGGTTGGGCCGGGAACAGCTCGTCAGAGCGGGAGTTCCCGAGGATGCGGTTGACGAGGCGCTCGCGTTCACTGATCCGAACCACCCGTCAGTGCTGGCTTATCTTGAGCGCCTGGGCGAGCGCGCAAGTGGGCTCTTGCTGGCATACCTAACGGGCAGCAAGGGGGAGCGCGACGAGATCGAGGCGCTGCTCTCCGGCGATCGAGTGCTGGTGCCGAGCGTGACGACGGAACATCTCCCTGCGCTGAAGGAATCCTCAGAAGAGTTCGTGGATCTGCACGATCTTCCCGAGGACAAGAAGGCCTTTGAGTCCCTCCCATTTGAAGACTGGATGCTGTATCTTCACCCGGATCAACTACCCCTGGTAGCCCGACGGTTCAGCGGGCCTGCGCGGTTGAGGGGGATCAGCGGTTCGGGCAAGACGGTTGTCGCGATCCATCGCGCGCGTGCACTCGGGGCTGAGCTGATGCGCGAGGGACGCGAGGGGCAGGTGCTTTTCTTGACGTTCAACAGATCCCTGTGTGATCTGGTGAATGCTCTGATCCAACGGCTTTGCACAGAAGAAGAGGCTGAGCGGATCCAAGTATCAACGATGGGGAAGTGGTGCCAGGGATATATCCGATTCCACACTGACCACCCGGCTACCTGGAGCGAGGAGGCGAACGAGCGACTGTGGCTTGAGGTCTTGAGAGCGCAGATGCCGCAACTTCTGCAGGTCGGTTTCTTTCTGGGCATCGCTCCCGACACCTTCGACATCACCAGGCATCGGGACACACAGTTCTTGAGAGATGAACTGGACTATGTTTTTGAGCGGTTTTTGCACGAGGAGACACCTTCATATCGGACCCAGGAGCGCGTGGGACGCGGTAGACCCCTGGGAGCCAACCAGCGCGAAGCGGTGCTGAGCCTGTATCACGCGCTGGTGAACGCACATGCGCAGAGTCACCAGTTTGACCCGAGGGACTTGGCCAGGGCTGCGTACGGGCTGCTGAGGGCTGGAAAACCTCCAGAGCACACATATGCCGCAATCATTGTCGACGAAGTTCAAGACCTTTCTCGGATGGAGCTAAGGGTCGTCAAGTGCCTTGGGGGGGCCACAGGGGAGGGCCTTTTCCTTGTCGGGGATGGCGCGCAGCGGATCTACGGCAGAGGGCAGTCGCTGAGGAGCATCGGCATCGACATCGTAGGCCGAAGCGCAATCCTGCGAAAAAACTACCGTAACACTCGGGAGATCTTCGCGGCGGCCGTCGCACTGAAAAAGGCGCAGCAGGTTGGTCGGTCCGATGACGATCCCGCGGCTATTGAAGTGGACCCGATCCCGTCGTCCAGTTCCGGCGACAGACCCCTTCTGATGATCGCCCGGGATCCCGACCAGGAGTGGGGCACAATTGTCAAAGAGGTTGGTTACCTTACCAAGAGGCTGGGACTGAGGCCGAGCCAGATCTGCTGCGTGGCGCGAATGGACTGGATGCGACGAGGGCTCATTGAGGGATTCGAGAACGCTGGCATCAAAGCTGTTGATTTCAGGGTTGAGAGCGACCCGCTGTGCGATTCCGTTGTTGTGTCCACGCTGCACAACTCCAAAGGGCAGGAGTTCAGGGCGGTCTTCATCGCCGGTCTTCACGACGACGCTGTTCCGTATGGTGCCGCGTTGAACGACAGTGACCAGATGGAGCGTGAAGCGGCCTTGCTTTACGTGGCGATGACCCGAGCTAAGGAACTCCTTTACCTGTCGTACTCCAAGAAAGACGACCGAGGCAAGGACCTACACCCTTCGCGCTTCCTCGCTGCGATGAAGCCCTACCTCGACTCGCTAGAACTGGCGTAGGCGCCGGAAATGCGGGATCCGACTGTGGAACCGGCTGCTCAGGTTGTCGGGCTTCGAACGGCGCTGACGGCCCGGGGGGGGCGCAATTGCGCCAAAGCTTGGGCGTCGGCCTTTCGTGGTATATGAATGTCCGGTCAGCGCCGCGTTTTTTTCCGCGACAGAGGGGCCACGCCGCCAGGAGTTGCCGCATCACCTCCTCCTGGCCGACCCAGCGAATGGGAATCTCGTCCGGGTGCCCCAGGTGCAGTGTGACGCCCTCGATCTCGACGGTCATCATTACTGTTGTCCTAAACTCCGTCCTGGGGTGAGCGGCAGTGTGTCTGGCGCTCCCCTCAACTGAGCAAGCGGACCTCAGGGTGAGACGGTCCGGCTTTGGTCACGAACCTCTCGTCCGCGGTGATCAGCGCCGCGCCCAGGCGTTCAGCGAGAGCCAGGTAGAGGCAGTCCTGCAAGGGGTGGTTCAGCGCGATGGCGAGTCGTAGGGCCCGCGGCAGATCTCGCTCGTCGAGGACCAACGTCACCACACCATCGGCTATCGCCTGGAGCCACAACTCTGCCGCGGTCTCGGCATCCTGAGCGTCGATTTCACCGACGCGCGCCTTTCGGGCGATGGCGGCGGCAACTTCGACGCGGATCAACTCGGGGCCCAGCAAGCTGTCGCCGCCGGTCAACAGGCGCTGCGCAGCGGCATCACCGGGCTCCGGTAACAGCCACTTGACGGCGACGCTGGCATCGACCACGATCATCCGCGTGCCTCGCGGTCGGCGCGTATCCCCGCCGCGCTATCGCTTACCGGGCCATACTTGCGCCGCAGCATTTCGCGAAAAGCGGACAACTCGGCCGCGCGGTCCAGCTTTGGCCTTGAAGCCGCCTCCGTCAGCAGAATCCGGAGTTCCTCTTCCAGGCTGCGGCCGGCGCTCTTGGCTCGCCCTTTGACGGTGGCGACCACCCAGTCTGGCAATCTGCGAATCTTCACGTCCGCCATAGCTCCATTATGACCCCATGCCCCCATGGGGTCAAGCGCTGCCGTTGCGATACGCGGGCCTTTGAGGCCCGCCAGGTGCTATGCGATGTTAGAGCGTGGAGGTCTCATGGGCGTATTTTCTGTCGTGCGGTGGAGTGCCCTGGCCGCTGTTTTGCTGGCTGTGGCTGGCTGGGGCGCCAGCGCCGCTCCCCTCCCGCAACGCACCGCCCTGGACGAGTACGTCAGCGCCCCGGACCCCAGCTACAAATACGAGCTCGTCCGCACGTTGACTGGGACCGGTTACACCGCCTACGTGCTGCGCATGACTTCGCAGTCCTGGCGGAAGCCCGGCGAGGTAGACCGGACCTTGTGGGAGCACTGGCTGACGATCGTGAGGCCGGATGAGGTCCGCGGCGCCACCGCGCTGCTGCTGATCAGCGGCGGCTCCAACGGCGGCGGGCCTCCGCAAAGGGTCGATGCGGTGAGCAGCCTGATCGCGGTCGAGACCCGCTCGGTGGTAGCCAACCTTCGGATGGTGCCCAACCAGCCCCTCACGTTTGTGGCTGACGAATCCGCGCCGCGCCGGGAGGACAGCCTGATCGCCTACACTTGGGACAAGTTTCTGCGCACCGGCGACTCGCGCTGGCCGGCACGCTTGCCCATGACCAAGAGCGCCGTGCGCGCCATGGATGCCGTGACCGCCTTCTGCGCTAGTGCTGCCGGCGGCAACCTGAAGGTCGAGCGCTTCTTCGTGGCGGGCGGATCCAAGCGCGGCTGGACCACCTGGACCACTGCCGCCGTGGATCCGCGTGTGATCGGGATCGCGCCGGCGGTCATTGATGTGCTGAACCTTGAGAAGTCCCTCGCGCATCAGTACCGCTCCTACGGCTCGTTCGGCGAGGCTGTCGGCGACTACGTGCAGATGGGGAACATGGACTGGTTCCGTACGCCCCAGATGCGCGCCCTGAGGAAGATCGAGGACCCTTACGAGTACCGCCGCCGGTTCACCATGCCGAAGTACATAGTGAACTCCGCCGGGGACGAATTCTTCCTTCCGGACTCATCGCAGTTCTATTTCGACGAACTACCCGGCGAGAAGTACCTCCGCTACATCCCGAACACGGACCACTCCCTGAACAAGTCCGACGTGTACCTCGGTTTGGCGGCCTTCTACGACGCGGTGCTGCGCGACAGGCCCCGCCCGCGCTTCTCCTGGGATTTCGAGAAGGACGGCGCCATCCGGGTGAGGGTGATCGACAAGCCCAGCGAGGTTAAGCTCTGGCAGGCGACTAACCCCAAGGCGCGGGACTTCCGGCTGGCATCGATCGGCCCGGCTTACGGCAGCACGCCGCTGGCGGACCAGGGCGGCGGCACCTATGTTGGTCGCGTGCCGAAGCCAGCGCAGGGCTGGACCGCGTTCTTCGTCGAGTTGACCTACCCGAGCGGGGGCAAGCTCCCCTTCAAGTTCACTACCGCCGTGCGTATCCTACCCGACCGGCTGCCGTTTCCGCCGCCGAAACCGGACCGCCGGCGCATGCGCGCGGCCAAGTCCGGGTGATCGATGCGGCGCGGCCGTGCCGGCCCGCCGCGGTGGTAGCATGACGCTGAATGAATGGAGGCGTGGATGTTCGACTTCCTGAACAAGAATAGGGCTTTGACCATGGCGGCTGCGTCAGGCGACGTTGCCAAGGTGAGGCAGTTGCTGGCAAAAGGGGCGGACGGTCGAGCGGCGTTGTGGCTGGCCGTGCAAGGCGGGCACGAGGAGGTTGCCAAGGTGCTCGTGGAACACGGGGTGAATCCGAATGTCCCGGGCGAGGGCGGGAAGACGCCGCTGTTGGTGGCTGCCGCGGCGGGTCGTGAGGAGCTGGTGGGCGCTTTGCTGGCTGCCGGCGCGGACCCGAATATGCGTGACGCCGCTGGGTTGACACCCCTTGCGACGGCGATAGAGAACGGACACGAAGGGCTTGCTGCGCGACTCCTCGAACGCGGGGCTGATCCGAACAGCGAGGCCGGCCAGGGGCAGACCGTTCTGCACGCCGCCTGTCGCAAGGGCATGGCGTCGCTATGCAAAGAGCTGCTCCGGAAGGGTGCCGACAAGGAGGCGCGCGACGCCGAGGGCAACACGCCGTTGCTGGTGGCGTGCGCGCACGGGCAAGCCCATACGGCGCATTCCTTTATTGAGTGGGGCGCGAATCCCAATGCCACTGCCGAGCGGGGCCGGACGGCCATCCAGATTGCCCTCAGCCGCGGGTACATCCAGTTGGCGCGGGAACTTGCCGGCGGCAGCGCCGCGCTCGCGGATCCGGCAGAGGAAGTGCGCCGCCGCCTGCTGCCGGCTCTGGGCTACCTTGAGAGGGAAGCCGAGAGCTTGCTGGAAGGCGCACAGCCGGCCCGCGCCGCCACTGGTGTGCCGGTGTTCACGCGCGGCGGATCTGCCCGGCGCCGCGAGGAGAAGGTCTCGCGACCCTTCAACCGGGTGCTGGAAGAGACCCACCGGCTGTTTCCGGGCGAGGCGTCCATCCAGGCCATCGCCAAGCTGCCGGACTCCGGGGCAACCGGCGACACCGTAGCAATGGTCTCGGAAGAGAACCGCAAGTGCACCGAGGCCTTGGAGCGCATCCTGGAATTGACGACCTGCCTTTCTCTGGCTTCGCCGCGGCACTCCCGCGAGATCCTCCCGCCCGCCGGGCAAGGTTCGCTACGGCTCACGGAGGCCTCCCAAGGCCGGTTGAAGAAGGACATCGCCGCGGGCAGCCTGCGCTCGAGTCCGAACGCAGCGCGGATGGCCTACGCCGTGCTCCGCGGACAGAGGATGGCCGTCGTGCTGGACGGGCAGGGCGAGACCAGAGAGTTCGACCGGGTGGTGCCCGAGTCGCTGAGGTTCAGCCCAGATTCCAGGCGATTCGGCTACGCGGCAACCCGTGGCGGGAAGGCTTTCTTCGTGGTTGACGGCATCGAAAGCGAGGGTTACGCCGCCCCCGGCAAAGACTCGCCCATCTTCAGTCCTGACTCGCGCCGGGTGGCGTGCGCCGCAGCGGCGCGTCCCTTCGAGACCTTCTACGTCATCGACGGTACACGCGGACCCCAGTACGCGGGGGTGTCTCATCTGTTGTTCAGTCCCGACTCCCGACGCACGGTCTATTTCGCTAAAGACTCTTCGGGCAGCCACCGGGTCGTCGTTGACGCTCAGGCCTACGGCCCCTACGAAGGGGTCTATGCTCCGCTGGTTTTCAGCCCGGACTCCCGACGGGTGGCGTGGGCGGCTAAGAAGGGCGGTGGCAAGACGGTCTTCATCGACGGCGAACCGCAGCCGGCGTTCGATGATTTTATGCCGCTCAAGTTCAGCCCGGACTCGCGCCATTTCGCCTACCCGGTCAAGAAAAGCGGCAAGTGGCATGTCTGCCTGGACGGGCAGCTCGGCCCGGCCTTCGAAGCCGTGGGTTCTTCCGGGGTCACCTTTCGCCCGGATTCCTCTTCACTGATGATCGCGGCGGCCAGGACGGCGCCCGGCAAGGGGCAGAAGTGGTTCCTGGTCGAGGGCGAGCGGTGGATCGGCGAGGGCGGGGATGGAATCGGGCGCGACTCGCCTGCATTCAGTCCCGATTCCCGGCGCATGGGGTATGCCGTGCAGGACGGCCGGAAGTGGCGAGTCATAGTGGACGGCCAGCCGGGTCCCCTGGTGGACAGCGTGTCTGACCCCATCTTCAGCGCCGATTCGAATCGTTTTGCATATCACGCCACAGAGGGCCAGGTAAACTCGGTGATTTGCGACGGCCGCCAAGGCCGGCGGTACCGGGGCGTGGCCGGCACGGGGCTTCTGTTCAGCCCGGACTCCCGGCGCCTGGTCTACGACGTCACGAAGGACGAGGGTCACTACATCGTGGTGGACGAGGAAGAGATCGGTCCCTACTCCGGCTTTGTGACGACCAGCGAGATTGTGTTCGATCGCGGCAACCTGCTCCGGGCCATGGCCCTGCGCGGCTGGGACCCTGTGAAGGTGGAGATCGAGACGTAGCTGGGCCTTTCGGCGAGGCCGGCCGCCTCATCCGCCCACTATGTCCAGGAACCGCGCCACGGCGCTGTTCTTGTCGCTGGGGGACGATGCCGCGCAGGCCGACGCAGATGGGGGACCCCTGGCCTTACGCGCGCTTCGTGCCGCGGGCGTACCTGAGCGAGCCCCAGCGCAGCAGCGCGTCCGGCACGACGCCCAGCACGCGCACGAGCAGCTTGTAGCGCCAGCCGGGGATCACGAACAGGTCGCCGCGATCAAGCCCGCGTAGCGAGGTTTCGACGACGTCCTCAGCTCGCATCCACAAGCTCGCGGGGATGAGGGCGCGATCCATGCCCAGCACGTCGTGGAATTCGGAATAGGTGAAGCCGGGGCAGAGCGCCTGCACCTTCACCGGCGAGCCGGCACTCTTCAGTTCCAGGTAGAGGCCCTCGGTGAAGGCGTTCATCCAGCGCTTGGTGGCGCCGTAGCTGGTGCTGCCCGGGCTCTGGGCGAAACCGGCGACCGAGGAAACGTTGATCACCCCGCCGCTCTTACGGGCCACCATTCCGCGCAGCGCGGCGTGCGTCAGGCGCACGGTGGCGAGGACGTGCAGGCGGTGCATGCTGTCCTGCCCATCGACATCCGTCTCCCAGAAGCGGCCGAGCGTGCCGAAACCGGCGTTGTTGACTAGCAATTCCAGGTTGTCCGCCGCGGCGACGCGGTCCTCGACCAGTTTGAGTTCCGCATCCTTAGTGAGATCGGCGGGGAGGACCTGGGCTTTGATCTCGCGCCCGAGCGCCTCCAGCCGGTCCTTGCGGCGGGCTACCAGAACCAGGTCATAACCTCGGTCGGCGAGCGCCCGCGCGAACGTTGCGCCGATCCCACTTGACGCCCCAGTGATGAGCGCCAGGGGCCTGTTTTCGCGTCCCACTTACTGCCCCACTATCTCCAAAAACCGCGCTACGGCCTCGATGCCCCGGTAGAAGTTGGGCAGGTGGAACTTCTCGTTGGGGGCGTGTAGGTTGTCATCGGGCAGGCCGAAGCCCATCAGCACGCTGGGGATGTCCAGGTGCTTCTGAAAGACGCCGACGATGGGGATCGAGCCGCCCGAGCGGGTGTAGACGGTCTCCTTGCCGAAGGCCTCGGTGAGGGCCTGGGCTGCGGCGCGGATGAAGGGGCTGTCCGGGTCCGTCAGCGAGGCGTCGCCCACGTGCAAGATCTTCACCTCGGCGCTGACCCCTTTGGGGCAGACCTCCGCCACGGCGCTTTTGAACTGAGCGATGGCCTCGTCGATGCGCTGATCGGCGACCAGGCGCATGCTGACCTTGGCCACCGCGCGGGCGGGGATGACGGTCTTGGCGCCTTCGCCGGTGAACCCGCCGCGAATACCGTGCACTTCGAGGGTGGGCCGCGCCCAAGTGCGCTCGAAGACCGTGTAGCCGGGCTCACCGACCAGCTCGCGCGCGCCCATCTCTTTGAGGTACTCCTCCTCGGTGAAGGGCAGGCGCGCCCAGGCGGCCTGCTCCTTGTCACTAGGCGGGCGGATGCGATCGCAGAACCCGGGGATCTGGAGGCGCCCCTCGCGGTCCTTGAGGGCGGTGAGGATCTCGGCGATGGCCTGGATGGGGTTGGGCGCTACGCCGCCGTAGACGCCGGAGTGCAAGTCGTGGCTCGCGCCTTCGACGTGCAGCTCGCCGTAGACGATGCCGCGCAGGCCGACGCAAATGGTCGGCAGCTCGGGCGCGAACATCTCCGTGTCGCAGATGACCGCGGCGTCGGCAGCCAGCCGCGGGGGCCTCTGCTTCACGTAAGCGGTGATGTGCCCGCCGCCGCTCTCCTCTTCGCCCTCGACCAGGAACTTCACGTTGACCGGCAGCGCGCCCTTGGTCTTGAGGAACCCTTCGACAGCCTTGACGAGGATCAAGGTCTGTCCCTTATCGTCGCAGGCGCCGCGGGCGTAGATGTTGTTGTTGCGGATCTCCGGCTCGAAGGGCGGCGACTTCCATTCCTCCAGCGGGTCGGCCGGCTGCACGTCGTAGTGGCCGTAAAGCAACAGGGTAGGTTTGCCTGGAGCGCCCAGCCACTCGGCGTAGACCAGCGGGTTGCCTGGACCCTCGATCAGCTCGGCGCCCTCCAGCCCGGCGCTGCGCAGCTCTTGGACCAGGAACTCTGCCGCCCGGCGGATGTCCGGCTTGTGCTCGGGAAGAGTGCTGATGCTGGGGATGCGCAGGAAGGTTTTCAGCCCTTCCAGAAAGGATGTGCGGTTCTGTTCGTAGTAGTTCATTTCAGCCTCGATTCTTCGTCTGCCGGGCGGGGTCCAGAAGCTCCTTGAGCCGGGCCTCCGGAATCCCGCTCTTCTCACGAGCCACTTCTAAAATCGTGCGACCGGCTTCGTAGGCCTCTTTAGCCAAGGCCGCCGCCTTATCATAGCCGATCTCCGGGACCAGCGCAGTTGCCAGGGCCGGCGACTGCTCAAGGAAGGCTGCGGCTCGCCCCCGGTCCGCCTCCAGATCTCGCACGCACCGTTCGGCGAAATTGCGCGTGGCGGCGCTGAGGAGCTCGATCGATTCCAGCAAATCGTACGCCATGACGGGCATCATGGCGTTCAGCTCGAAGTTGCCGGCGGCGCAGCACCAGGTGATGGCCGCATCGTAGCCGATCACCTGCGCGCAGACCATCAGAACGCTCTCGACGATTACCGGGTTGACCTTGCCGGGCATGATGCTCGAGCCCGGTTGGACGGCCGGGAGCCGCAGCTCTCCGAGGCCGCAACGCGGGCCCGATCCGAGCCAGCGAATGTCGTTGGCGATCTTGGTCAGGGAGACGGCGTAGGTTTTCAGAGCGCCGCTCAGGAAAGCCACGCCGTCTCTGGCGGCTTGCGCCTCAAAATGATTCTGCGCTTCGCGAAACGGCAGCCCGGTGCGCTGGGCGATGAGCCGGATGACCGCCGGGGCGAAGCCCGGCGGGGCGTTCAGTCCCGTGCCGACGGCGGTGCCGCCCAGCGGCAGCTCGTAGATCCAGTCCAGGGCGGCGTGCACCCTCTCCAGCGAAGCCTCGACCTGCCGCAGGTACCCCCGGAACTCCTGGCCCAGCCGCATCGGCACCGCATCCTGCAAGTGGGTCCGGCCAATCTTGACGACATCGTCGAATTCCTCGGCTTTGCGGCGCAAGGCTTCGCCCAGGCGGGCCAGGGCCGGCAGCAATTCCCGCCGCACCCGCTCCGCGGCCGCGATGTGAATCGCGGCCGGAATGACGTCGTTGCTCGACTGGCTACAGTTCACGTGATCGTTGGGATGCACCGCCACGCCATTCCGGCTGAGCTTCTGGGTGGCCAGGCGCGCGATCACCTCGTTGGCGTTCATGTTGGTGGAGGTGCCGCTGCCGGTCTGGAAGACGTCCACCACAAACTGCGAGTCATGCGCTCCTGCGATGACCTCCTCGGCCGAGGCGACAATGGCCTCGGCGAGCTCCGGCGGGAGCTGGCCGAGCTGCCCATTCACGGTAGCTGCGGCGCTCTTGACCAGCCCCAGCGCCCGGATGAATGGGCGGGGAAAACGCAGCCGGCTGACGGGGAAGTTCTCCACTGCGCGCTGCGTCTGGGCGCCGTAGAGGGCCTCGGCAGGCACGCGGACTTCTCCCATGCTGTCGCGCTCGATTCTGAATTCTTGCCCCATGCTTTTGATCATACCGGTCGGCGACGGCGACGGCGTCAATGTCATAATGAAATCCGGCCAATCACTCAGTGAATCTATTCTTCTTGGAGGGATGAATGGAAAGAACGGGAGCAGTGACACTCAAGGGCAAGCCGCTGACGCTGGTTGGCCCGGAACTGAAGGTGGGCGACCGGGCGCCGGAGTTTGTCTGCGTTGACAACGATCTGAAGCCCGTGAACCTGGCGCAAACGGGCAAGGAGGTGCGGATCTTCAGCGTGGTGCCGTCGTTGGACACCCCGGTGTGCGACGCGCAGACCCGGCGCTTCAATGAGGAGGCTGCGAAGTTGCCAGGGGTGGAGATCTTTGCCATCAGCATGGATTTGCCGTTCGCCCAGCGGCGCTGGTGCGGCGCCTTCGGCATCGACCGGGTGAAGATGCTCTCCGATCACCGGGAGGCCTCTTTCGGGACGGCTTACGGCACCTTGATCAAGGAGCTGCGGCTGGAGAGCCGCTCCATCTTCGTGGTGGACCGGAATAACGTGATCCGGCACGCCGAGTACGTCCAGGAGGTCACCGACTTCCCGGACTACGAGGCGGCGCTGGCGGTAGCCCGGTCACTGACCGGGTAAACCGGGCCGTCTGCCCGGCTTGACATGGCCCTAAGCCTAACCCTATCATGAGTTTTGCCGTCGGGTGCCGATTGGAGGAGAGGTCGCGCAGACTGCCGTTCGATCAGCCGTCAGAGCCGCAGCCCGTTGGGGCGGCCAAGGAGGAGGGCTTGATTAAACTGGACATCATCAACGAGGTCGTCAATCGAACCGGGATTACCAAGACGAGGGCCGAGATGGGGGTGGAAACCGTCTTCGAGAGCATGAAGCGGGCTCTGAGACAAGGCGAGCGGATCGAGTTGAGGGGCTTCGGGATCTTCAACGTGCGGCCGCGCAAGACCGGCATCGGTCGGAACCCTCGCACCGGCGCGGAGGTCTCGATTCCCCCGGGCAAGGCGGTCCGTTTCAAGCCCGGCAAGGAGTTGCAGTCGCTTCAGTAGTCGATTCGTGTCATCCCAGGGATACTCTCCGGTCCCTTGCCCGCCCGAGCCGACCAACGGGAGGGGTCTCAGCGTCCGGCCGGTCGCCGGTCGCGTTCGGCGTGCGCGGCTTTGGCTGCATGGCCTGCTGCTGGTCCTGACGCTGTTGACTACCACCGCCATGGGGGCGCGCATGGCGGAGAACTTTCGACACAACCGGCCGACTTTCCAGTTGGAGCACGACTTGGCGGCGCTGGCCGAGGTATGGTCGAACCCGTCGATCCTGCTGGCAGGCCTGCCCTTCTCGCTGTGCCTGATGGGGATTCTGCTGGCGCACGAGCTGGGCCATTACCTGAGCTGCCGGTATCACGGACTGGATGCCAGCCTGCCCTATTTCCTTCCGGCGCCTACCTTCATCGGGACATTCGGGGCGTTCATCCGCATCCGCTCGCCGATCTTCTCGCGGCGTATTCTCTTTGACGTGGGCGCCGCGGGACCGCTGGCGGGCTTTGTGCTGCTGCTGCCGGTGCTGGCCGCCGGTCTGGCTTGCTCGAAGGTGACGCCCGGCATTGCCCAGCGTGGCGACCTGGTGTTCGGCACTCCGCTGATGCTGCGGCTGCTTGAGCAAGCCGTTTTTCCCGGTGTTGCTGTCGCCGACATCTACCTGCACCCGGTGGCGCGGGCGGCCTGGGTGGGCTTGTTTGCCACCGCGCTCAACTTGCTGCCCATCGGGCAGTTGGACGGCGGGCACATTCTGTATTCTTTCGTGGGGACGCGGCACCGGCTGCTTTCCCGGCTGTTTGCGGCCGCGCTCATCCCCATGGGGTTCTTCTTCTGGTACGGCTGGCTGTTCTGGGCGGGCGCGCTTTTCTTCTTTGGGATGCGCCATCCGGCTATTCACGACTTCAGCGAGATCGACGCAGGGCGGCGCAAGCTGGGCTGGCTGGCGCTGGCGATTTTTCTGCTGTGCTTCACCCTGGCTCCGATTCAGGCGGGCGGGGAGCTGTAGCGGACGGCCATGAAGATCTCGGCAACCATCATTGCTTGCAACGAGGAGCGCCGGATTGCGCGGGTCATCGAGAGCCTGCGGTGCTGCGACGAGATCATCGTGGTGGACAGCGGCTCGGTGGACCGCACCATGGAGATCGCCAGCCAGCTCGGGGCGCGGGTGATCGAGAGTCCCTGGCAGGGCTACACGCGGCAGAAGAACTTGGCCGCCGAAAAGGCGGCTCACGACTGGATCCTTTCTCTCGACGCCGACGAGGCGCTCAGCGAGGCGCTGGAGGGGGAGATCTGGCGCCTGAAGAAGAGCGGCCCGGAGTTCGACGCTTACACCGTTCCGCGCATGGCGCAATACCTGGGCCGCTGGATTCTGCACTCCGGCTGGTATCCCGACCGCAAGGTCCGGCTGTATGACCGCCGCAAGGCGCGCTGGATCGGCGAGTTCGTGCACGAATCGGTCAAGGTGGACGGGCGGGTGGGGCAACTCCAGTTCAACCTGCTGCACTTCACCTGTGATTCGCTCTCCGAGCACGTGAAGTCCATGGACGGCTACACCACTCTGGCCGCGCAGGAACTGGTGGCCCGCCAGCAGAAGGTCGGCTGGCGAAGCCTCATCCTGGAGCCGCCCTGGACTTTCCTGCGCACTTATGTGTTTCAGCGCGGCTTCCAAGACGGATTCGAGGGCCTGATCATCGCCTACATGGCGGCCTGGTACACGTTTCTGAAGTACGCCAAGGCCAGGAACCTGAGCTGAGATGCGGGTGCTCCACATCGATGCCGGGCGCGAGCTGCGCGGTGGGCAATGGCAGGCGCTCTACCTGATGGAGGGCTTGGCGGCTGGGGGGCACACGGTGACGTTGCTGTCGCCGCCGGGGGCGCCCCTGTCTGAGCTGGCCCGGCGCCGGGGTTTGGATGTCCACGCCCTCGGGCTGGCGGCGGTGGCGCGGCTATCGCGGGAAGCGGAGATCACGCACGCCCACGACGCGCGGGCTCACACGCTGGCGGCCCTGGCGGCCCGCAGCCCGCTGGTGGTGGCGCGCCGGGTGGCCTTTCCCCTGCAAAGGAACCGGCTGTCGCGACGGAAGTATGCGCGCGCCAGGCAGTACATCGCCGTTTCGGAGCACGTCAAACGGGTCCTGGTGGCGGGCGGCGTCCCGGCGGAGAAGATCTCAGTGGTCTATGACGGCGTGCCGCTGCCGGCCCAGCCCGCCCAGGGAGAGTGGTTGCTGGCGCCTGCCACCGACGACCCTCGCAAGGGCAGGGCCCTGCTGGAGCGCGCGGCGGCGCTGGCGGGGATCGAAGTGCGTTTCTCTTCCAACTTGGCGGAAGAGCTGTCCCGCGCGGCTGTGTTCGTCTACATCTCACAGTCCGAGGGGCTCGGCTCGGCAGTCTTGCTGGCCATGGCCCAGGGCGTGCCGGTGGTGGCCAGCCGGGTGGGCGGGCTCGAGGAGATTATCGAGGAGGGCCGCTCGGGTCTGCTGGTGGAGAACACGCCTGAGGCGATCGCCGCAGCCTTGAGACGCCTGCTGGAGGACCGGGCCTGGGCCCGGGATCTGGCGGCCTGTGCGCGGCGGCGAGTCCAGGAGCGATTCTCCGCGGAAACCATGACGCGGAATACACTGGAAGTCTACAAGCGGGTGCTCACATGCTCCTAGAGGCGCTGTTGGCGATGGTTGTGGGGCTGGTGTTAGGCAGCTTCCTGAACGTGTGCATCTACCGGTGGCCGCGCGATCTGTCGGTGATCCGGCCGCGCTCGCACTGCCCGGCGTGCCAGCATCCGCTGGCCTGGTACGACAACGTGCCTCTGGTCAGCTACGTCCTGCTGCTGGGGCGCTGCCGCCACTGCCGCGCGCCGATATCGGTGCGTTATCCCCTGGTGGAGCTGCTCACCGGCGGGTTGTTCTTCGCCATCGTGCTGACGCGCGGCCTGAACCTGGGGGCGTTCAGGTGGTGCCTGTTCAGCGGGCTGCTGGTCGGGTTGATCTTCTCCGACCTGGAGCAGCAGATACTGCCGGACGAGCTGACTCTCACCGGCCTGGCGGCGGGCCTGGTGCTGGCGGCGGTGGCGCCTCCCGAGGAGGGCATTGTGGCCTGGCTGCTGCCGGCGGCGTGGGGACCGGGCCAAAGGGCGGTAGTCGAGGCGGCGGTCAGCGCCGTTTTCTCGAGCGGGCTGTTGTGGTGGATTGGCCTGGTCTACAGGCTGGTGCGGCGCCGGGAGGGGCTGGGATTCGGAGACGTCAAGCTGGTGGCGATGATCGGGACTTTTCTGGGGCTTCAGGCGACCCTGTTGACGGTGGTATTGGGATCCCTGCTGGGATCCGTGTTCGGGGTGGCCTACACCGTGGTGAAGCGCAAGCCGGTGCTGACGCAGGAGTTGCCCTTCGGCGCGTTTCTGGGCGTCGCGGCTTTGGCCGCCGCGTTCCTTCGTCAGTGAGAAGCAGTGTAGGATGAGGTTTTGTTCACCCGATGCAGGCTTTACTGGATGTTTTGAACCCGGCGGGTCCCGAATGGGAACTGGCGCACGCGCTTGACCCGGAGCGGCTGCCCGCGCACCTGGCGATCATCATGGACGGCAACGGTCGCTGGGCCCGGCGGCGCCACCTGCCGCGCGTGGCCGGGCACGAGGCCGGCATGGAGCCGGTGCGTGTTACCGTGGAGACCTGCGCGCGCCTGGGCGTCAAGATACTGACCCTGTACGCTTTTTCCACCGAGAACTGGAAGCGCCCGCCGAGCGAGGTGGAGACCCTGTGGCGCCTGCTGCGGAAGTATCTTCGCCGGGAGTTGCCGCGCTTGCTGGAGAACGACATCCGGCTGCGGGTCATCGGCCGCTTGGAGGGGGTGCCCGCCGTGGTGCGCCGCGACCTGCTGGAAGCGGTGGAGGCCAGCGCGCCGAACCGGGGCCTGTTGCTCAACGTGGCCATCAACTATAGCGGGCGGGCCGAGCTAGTCGATGCCGTGGCGGCGCTCGTCGAAGAAGCCCGGGCCCAGAAACGGCTCGCCAGCCTGGACATCAGCGAAGAGGCCATCGCCGCTCACCTTTACACCGCCGGGCTGCCCGATCCTGACCTGCTGATCCGCACCTCCGGCGAGATGCGCATCAGCAATTTCCTCCTCTGGCAGATCGCTTACACGGAACTGTACGTCACCGAGACCCTGTGGCCGGACTTCACCCGGACGGAGTTGCTGCGCGCCATCCTGGAATATCAGCGCCGCGACCGCCGGTTCGGCGGCCTGAGTCCGGGTGCTGGGTTGCGGCCTGCGGAGGAGCCTGTCATCGCCGCACTCGGCGCTCCCACGCAATGAAGCGGCTCATTACCGGGCTGATCCTGGCCCCGCTGATCAGCGCCGTGGTTCTGTGGGGACCGGACTACTTGTTCCTGGGGGTGCTGGTGGCGGTGGCGCTCCTGTGTTTCCACGAGTACTCCGGGCTGGTGGCCGCCTGCGGGGTGGGGCGGCCCGGGCTGCTGGGCTACGCCGCCGGTCTGCTCCTGTTGGTTTTTCCGCAGGAGCCGTTCCTGCTGCTGACGCTCACAGCGCTGCTGGCGCTGGCTCGGGCCCTGGGCGCGCCGAACCTGGCCAGCGGCCTGCCCCGCGCCGGCGCGCTGACGGTGGGCGTAGTTTACGTCTTCGGAGCCTTGCGGTTCGCGGTGCTGTTGCGAGCACGCAGTTCCTACTGGCTGTTCTTCGCGCTGGCCCTGAGCTGGGTCGGCGACACCGGCGCCTACTACGTGGGCAAGGCTGTGGGGCGGCACAAGCTGGCGCCGCGTATCAGCCCGGCGAAAACCTGGGAAGGCGCGGTGGCCTCGGTCGTGTTTTCGCTGGCTTTCGGCTGGGCCTACCTGGCGTGGCTGATGCCGCAGGTGCCGCTGGCGGAGAGCCTGGGGTTGTCGCTGGCGGTGAACCTGGCCGGGCAGGTGGGCGACCTGGCCGAGTCGGCGCTCAAGCGTGGCGCGGGGGTCAAGGACAGCGGCAACCTGCTGCCCGGCCACGGCGGCTCTCTGGACCGCGTGGACGCCAACCTGTTCACCGTTCCCGTCACCTACGGCCTGCTCACCCTGCTGGGGCGGTAGAATCTGAGTGTATGGGCAGCACGGCCACTTTGGTTTCCGTCGAGGAGTACCTGCGCACCAGCTTTCAGGACGGGGACCGCGAATACGTGGACGGGCGGATTGTTGAACGCCATATCGGGGAGAGGGATCACAGCCGGACACTCGGCGAGGTGCTCTGTGCGTTGCACGACCCAACGCGGGCGCTTGCCTTTCCGAGTCAACGCATTCGCGTGTCGCCCACACGCTTCCGGGTGCCGGATGTGTGCGTCTACCTCGGTGGGGAGCCCGATGAAGAGGTCTTCACCGCGCCGCCTTTCCTGGTGGTCGAGATCCTCTCGCCAGATGATCGGGTCAGCGAGGTGCAGGAGAAGATCGACGACTACTTGAAGTTCGGCGTGCGCTTCGTCTGGGTGATCGACCCGCGCCTTCAGCGGGGCTGGGTGCACACCGCCGAGGGCAGCCGGGAAGCGAAAGACGGCGTGCTGCGCACGGCAGACCCGGAGATCGCCTTGCCGCTGGCTGAGTTGTTCAGGCGGATGCCCGGTGGAGGCTTCGGCGGATGCGGGCTGAGGAGCGCATGCGGCGCGCCGTGGAGCTTCAGCGCGCGTGGAGAGCGCCCGCGCCCGCGATGGTGATGTGAAGGCGCGGGAGTGAAGCAAGACGTATGACGCTACCCAAGCGCCGTGTGAAGAGATGAATACAGTTGACGAATCTCCGCTTCGGTCTTGCGGGTTATCCTTTCCTTCTCTCCATTGCTGAAGTCCACAAAGATGAACCAAGGACGCCGGAACTGGCTCCGAACGTTGAACCCGCCTAGGAGCCCTGCGAGAGCTCCAAGCACCATCCACAACGGTGAGAACGACAGAATCCCAAGGAGCCCAAGAAAGGCCAATCCAGCATTGAGAAGGAATCCGCCAAACAGTTCAAAGGGGATCTGCAGTGGCGCTGAGAGATTCGCGACGGTTCGTATTGGGTAAGAAGTGGGGCCGATTTGCAGGACCGACCGAGTTACCCGGCAACCGGAGTCTTGATACAGGATGCCGGAGCTTCCCTCAACTGGCAAGGCAGGCACTGGCGGTGGGCCTTGCTCCTGCTGCTTTTCTTCAAAGTTGAAGCCGCGCCGTTTGGCCTCGGGTACGATCTCCTTGTCAACCTCTTTTTCAAGATCCCGCTGAATCCGCACGGCTGTTTCATAGGAGAGGCCAACCTCAGCAATGATCTCATCCTTGAGATCGTCCATCGGCTGAACATGGCAGAGGACCAGGAGAACCTCTGTCGTCAGATCACTCACATTTTCATCAGTGAGGTTGTGCCTTGCCTTGAGTTCATCCAAGAAGGCGTTCAGGCGGTCCTTGACGTATTCGCGGATGACATCCTGTAAAGGCTGGGGTACCTGGGTCAAATACTTCGCAAGAGATTCTTCTGCTGCAGCCATGCTGCCTCCTTGGGTATTTGTTCAATTCTTCACAGAAGGGCCACCAATGTCAAGCAGGTCAGGGTAGATTTTGGGGCGCGGCCCGGAGTGACGGTGCGCGGCGCGTCACGGGAAGCGCCCGCCAGATGATCCAAACCGGGCTTGCATTCCCAGAACATCTTATCCAACATTTCCATTTTGCCTTCCCGGCCACCAGCCAGTATACACCCAACCGCCTCCGTTGGGGCCGTTTCTTCATCCGTTCCATCCCGAGCGACTCCGGCGACCCAGGAAGGGGCCAGTTCTGCCTCCTCCGAGTACGCAGAAACACGGAAGTGCTTCATTTCAAACGGTTTCTCAGACACCTCTCCGTCCCCTCCCTCCTTCGCCCGGCTTGGTTCCCCTTCGGCGCCGTGCCTATCCGGCTGGCACCGGCAGAGCCTCAATCCGCCGCAGCATCGCTCCGAAAAGCCGCCGCGTCAAGTGACGCTCCGCCAGCAACAGCCAGTAATACCGGGCGTGCTTGATCAGCCGCCCGCCCGTCTTCACCAATCGTTGTTGCAGGCTCGTGAGCGACCAGTTGCCGACGCGCAGCGGCAGCGCCAGCCGCCGCCACAGGTTCCCCAGGTTGTAGGCGATCAGGCTCGGCCACAGCCGCACCTCATTCGAGCGGAAGCGATGGCAGCTCAGCCGCGTCATCTTCACCGCTTGCTTGCCCTCCTTGATCCATTGCTCCGCCGCCCCCCGCTTGTTGTAGAACCGCACAACCGCCCGGCTGTCCGTGTCCAGGCTGGTCACGATGAACCCGACTCGCGGAAACAACTGCCCGGCGTGGAACTCCACCTTGGCCACCACCCGCCGGGCCTTCTTCCAACTCTCTGCCTGGTACAGGAAGCTCTTGTACCGGAACACCGGCTTGTGAGAGGGCCGGCCCACGGGCCGCGTCAGCAACTCCGCGATGTCTCGCTGCAGACAGTCATTGGCCGGGAGCCGGATCGCATACTTCACGCCCCACTCTTCCAGCGCCTCGTAGATCTCCGGCTTGGCGAAGACGGCATCGGCCCGGAACACCACCTCTTTGCCCTGCTTCTGCTGCCAGTCGATCTCCGGCAACAGCACTTCTTCCCAACCGTCGGCGCTATGCACGTTGCCGGGCCGCAGCTTCCCCGCCAGGCAATCGCCCTCGCGGTTGAACAGCAGCAGCGGATGATAGCAGGTGGACTCGAAGTGACCGTTGTAGGCGCTCTGCTTCTGCTGGCCGTAGACCGGGATCTCGGTGGAATCCATGTCCAGCACGACTCGTTGCGGCGAGTCGATGGCTTCCACCTTGGCGATCAACTCCCGGTTGATCCGCGTCAGGCCGGCGAAGTTCTCCTCTGCGGCCAGCATCTCGGTCTCGAACGATTGCAGCCGGGAGGTCAGGGCGGCGCCATGCTCCCAGATCTTCTCCGAGCCGATCAGCCGGAAGGTGGGGTCCTGGGACAGCCGCTCGGCGTCGTTCACGTCTTCGTATCCAGCCAGGCGGCCGTAGACCGATTGCCGCAGCAGATCAGCCAGGGGCAACTGGGTGTTCTTACCGCGGCGCGGATCCGTCAGGTGCTGTCGGATCAGATCGCCGAAGCCCAGACGCTCGT